>CACABC010000001.1 GCA_902530635.1 uncultured Pelagibacteraceae bacterium
TCAGAACCAAAAAAATTTGATAAAAATAAAGAAAAAAATTTTGATAAAAATAAAAACCTTCAATCTAGAAGAGAACACAAATTGACTCTTTCAAGAGCAATGAATGTTGAAGAATTTGAAATCAAGCAAAGAAGCTTGGCTTCAGTTAAAAGAGCAAGACTTAAAGAGAAAAAAAATTTAAAAGTATCCGATGAAACAAAAAAAGAGTTTAAAAAAGTCATAAGAGACGTAAAAATTCCAAATCAAATTACAATACAAGAATTGTCTAACCGAATGGCAGAACAATCTAGTAATATAATAAAATTTCTTTTAAATATGGGAGTGAAAGCAACAATTAATCATACTATTGATAAAGATACCTCAGAATATATCGTAAAGGAATTTGGTCACACTCCAGTAGTTGAACAAGCTCTATCTGAAAATTTAGAACAAAAAAAAGATTTTGATGTATCGTTGTTAAATCCAAGGCCACCGATTGTTACAATTATGGGGCACGTCGACCATGGTAAAACTTCTTTGTTAGATGCTTTGAGAAGTACAAATGTTGTTTCAGGTGAGCATGGCGGTATTACTCAACATATAGGCGCCTATCAAGTCTACGATGACAATAAAAATTTGATTACATTTATAGATACTCCTGGCCACGCAGCGTTTACAGAAATGAGAGCAAGGGGATCAAAAGTAACTGATATAGTAGTTTTAGTAATAGCAGCGGACGATGGTGTTAAACCACAGACGGTAGAAGCAATACAACATGCAAAAGCAGCCAAAGTGCCAATAATAGTAGCAATTAACAAATCAGATTTGCCAAATTCACAAATTAACAAAATAAAAGATGAACTAATGAGATATGAACTGGTAGCAGAAAGTTTAGGCGGTGAAACTTTATTTGTTGAGGTTTCAGCAAAGAAAAAAACTAACCTTGATAAATTGAAAGAAACTATTATTTTGCAATCAGAAATTTTAGATTTGAAAGCGCCTAAGGACGGTAATGCTCAAGGGATAGTTTTAGAAGCAAAAATAGATAAAGGCAAAGGACCAGTTTCTACAATATTAATTACTGCAGGTAAATTAGAGAGAGGTAATTATTTTGTTTGCGGTAGTACTTACGGTAAAGTAAGGGCAATGATAGATTTTAACGGTCAAACAGTAGACAAAGCCAGCCCTTCCACACCTATTGAAATATTAGGGATGAACGAGGCAGCAAATGCAGGAGATGAATTTTCAGTAGTTGATACAGAAGACGAAGCTAAGAAAATCAATTCTTATAGAAAAACGGGCATTAAAGATAAAAATGTACTAATTTCACCAGATAAAACCAATCTTTTTGACAATCAAAATTTAAAAAAAGAATTAAATATTATTTTAAAATCTGATGTACAAGGATCTAGTGAAGCTCTTAAAAATGCAATCGATAAGATAGAACATTCTGAGGTAAAGCCAAAAATTATTTTGTCAGACATTGGAATGATCAATGAGACAGATATTTCTTTAGCAAAGGCATCGAATGCAGTTGTAATTGGATTTAATATAAAACCGAATAGAGAGGCAAAAAAGTCAGCTGAAATGGAAAAAATTCGAATAGAATTTTTTAATATTATTTATAAAGCTATAGAATTTGTCGAACAATCTTTATCAGGCCTATTAGAACCTGAGAAGAAAGAGACTATACAAGGAACAGCTGAGATTTTGCAAATTTTTAAACTTTCTAAATCAGGAAAAGTAGCTGGATCAAAAGTTGTTGAAGGTGAAATTAAAAGTACATCAAAAGCCAGAATTATTCGTGATGGTGTAGTAATTCATGATGGAAATATATCTAGCATTTTTAGAGAAAAAAATGCAGTTAAGGAAGTTAAGAATGGTCTTGAATGTGGAATATCCTTTAAAAATTATGGGGACTTTAAAATTAAGGACAAGATAGAAGCTTACAAGATTGATATAATTCAAAGGGAAATAAAATGATGAATAGAAAATCAAATACTGGTAGCTTTAATCATAGACATTTAAGAGTGGGAGAATTAGTTAAACAAAATTTAGGCCAAATCTTTTTAAGAAATGAAGCTAAAATACCCTCATTTAACACTAAATTAGTAACTGTCACAGAGGTCAGAATGAGTTCTGATTTAAAATCTGCGAGGGCCTACGTGATACCATTGGGAGGAAAAGATACAGAAAAAACAGTAAATACCTTGACGGAATTTTCACATCTTGTTAGAAAAGCCCTGTCAAAGAAATTGGACATAAAGTTTCTACCCAAGCTGCACTTTGTAGGAGATGGTTCCTTTGATTATGCAGAAAAAATTGAAAAATTAATAAAAGAAAATAGTAAAAAATAAATGGCAACAAAAAAAGAAGATATAACAAAATCACTAGCACTACATAAAAAAGATGTAGGATCAGCATCTGTTCAAATTGGTTTACTAAGTGAGAAAATAAATAGATTATCGTTACATTTTAAAAAATTTAAAAAAGACAAACACTCTTCGAGGGGACTAACAAAATCGGTAAATCGAAGAAAAAGGCTTTTAGATTATTTAAGTAAAAATGACCCAAAAAGGTACAACGATATTTTGAAGAAGCTTAATTTGAGAAAATAAATGTTTAAACAATTTAAAGAAGAAATAGATTTTGGTGGCAAGAAACTCATTTTAGAAACAGGAAAAGTTGCGAGACAAGCAGACGGAGCTATAATTGCTACTTGGGGAGAAACAGTTGTAATTGCGACTGTTGTTGGAGCCAAAAAAGTAAATCCAGAAACAGATTATTTTCCTCTTTCAGTAAATTATCAAGAAAAATATTATGCTGCAGGTAAAATTCCCGGTGGTTATTTTAAAAGAGAAGCAAGACCAACTGAAGCTGAAACTTTAATATCGAGATTAATTGATAGACCAATTAGACCACTATTCCCTGAAAGTTTTAGAAATGAAGTCCAACTTTTACCAACTGTTCTATCTTATGATAATGAAAATGAAGCAGATATTTTATCAATAATTGCATCATCAGCAGCTTTATCAATATCTGGACTACCGTTTAAAGGTCCTGTAGGTGCATCACGAGTAGGATTTATTGATGGAAAATGTGTTCTTAATCCAACAAAGAAAGAATTAGAAAATTCAAAATTAGATTTGGTTGTAGCAGGAACTAAAGATGCAGTTTTAATGGTTGAATCAGAAGCATCAGGACTTACCGAAAAAGAAATGTTGGACGCAGTCAAATTTGGTCATGAAGGATTTGTTTCAGTAATTAAAGGTATAGAAAAACTATCTAAAAAGTGTTCAAAAGAAAAGTGGAAAATTGAAGAAAAAGATTTTAGCAAAGTATCAAAAAAAATTGAAAAAGAACTTAAGAAGGATTTAGAAAAAGCTTTTTCAGAAAAAGATAAAAAAACTAGATCAGATTTAATTAGTCAAGCTGGAGAGAAATGTAAAAGTTTGTTTGAAGGAGATGAAGATCTTTTAGAACATGAAATAATGTTGCAACTTAAAAAACTTGAAAAAAACATCGTTAGAACAAGAATTTTAAAAAACAAAAAAAGAATCGACGGTAGAGGTTTATCTGATGTAAGACCTATTAAATGTGAAGTTGGAGTTTTGCCAAGGACACATGGATCAGCATTATTTACAAGAGGAGAAACCCAAGCTTTAGTGACTACAACTTTAGGTACTACAGACGACGAGCAAAGAATTGAAAGTTTGGAAGGTTTAAAGAGACAAAGATTTATGCTCCATTACAATTTTCCTCCTTTCTCAGTTGGTGAAACTGGGAGAATTGGAACAGGTAGAAGAGAAGTAGGACACGGTAAACTAGCATGGAGAGCTCTGAATTCTTCTCTTCCTAAAAAAGAGAACTTTCCATACACTCTTAGAATCGTTTCTGAAATTACAGAATCTAACGGATCCTCTTCAATGGCAACTGTTTGTGGATCTTCACTTGCATTAATGGATGCAGCAGTTCCTATAGCCGAACCAGTTGCTGGAATAGCAATGGGTTTAATAAAAGAAAAAGATGACTTTTCAATTCTTTCAGACATTTTAGGTGACGAAGATCATCTTGGTGATATGGATTTTAAAGTTGCAGGTACAAAAGATGGAATCACATCACTGCAGATGGATATCAAGATTACAGGTATTACATTTGAAATTATGGAAAAAGCACTTGCTCAAGCTAAAGATGGAAGGGTTCATATCTTAAATGAAATGAACAAAACTATTAAATCTTCTAGAAAAGAAGTTGGAAAACACACACCAAAAATGGAAACTATTAAAGTTGATAAAAAAGATATCGCAACAGTTATTGGTAAAGGCGGTGCAACTATAAGAGAAATCGTTGAAAAATCTGGGGCAAAGGTTGATGTCAAAGATACAGGAGAAGTGACCGTAGCAGCTGCAAACGAAGAGACTAGAAAAATAGCAGTACAAATGATCAACGACCTTGTTGCTAAACCAGAGATGGGCAAAACATATAAAGGTAAAGTTGTAAAAATTATGGAATTCGGAGCATTCGTAAATTTTTTAGGAAAACAAGATGGTCTTGTTCACATTTCTCAATTAGCTGCAAAAAGGGTTCAAAAAGTTACAGATGTAGTCAAAGAAGGTGACGAAGTTTCTGTAAAAGTAATTGGATTTGACAGAGGTAAAGTTAAACTTTCAATAAAAGAAGCTTCTTAGACTTTATATTCAAAATTTTGAGTTTTTTCATTAACACTTAATTCTTGAGCTCCATTTCTCAAGTGAAAATTTCGTGCCATTTCTGTTAGAGGAGACAAGGTAACCAATCTATTTAAATGATTTGAGTTCTTTATTTTTTTAAATACCTCTTTAACAATTAATTTTCCTCCACCTTTTTTCTTTGACCATACTGTATATGCAATTGCTATTTTTCCTACATTATCATTTCTCCAAGACGCACTTTGTAAATGAGCATCTTTAGTCATTAAGTCGAATTCCTCTATTGTTTTTGGAATTTCGTTTGTAAAACCAAAGCACATTATTGCACATATTTCCTTTTTATATTTTACGCCAAATATTTTTCTACCATGGCTTGTTCTAAATTTTACATCTAACTCAGGTCTTATTGGATCTTCTTTAATGTTACAGGTCTCAAGCTCAACAAGCTCTGCTCCTTTTATCCAATCAAAAAAATTTTCAAATTTTTCCTTAATTTTTTTATTTAATTTAGACATTTTTTATTAATTTTATTAGGTAATATTTTTTGGATCTGGCATTCCTGCTTTATTATAACCAGCATCAACATAATGTATTTCGCCTGTTACACCGGCGGCAAGATCACTTAATAAATAAAGTGCAGATTTTCCTACATCATCGATATCAACGTTTCTTTTTAAAAAAGAATGGTCGGAACTCCATTTATACAAAAACTTTGCATCACCAATTGCTGATGCTGCTAAAGTTTTAATTGGTCCAGCGCTAATGGCATTTACCCTAATTCCTTTTGTACCTAAGTCTCTAGAAATATACTTCACACTCGATTCTAAGGCAGCTTTACAAACCCCCATTACATTGTAGTTGGGTATTACTTTTGTGGACTCGTAAGTCAAAGTTAGCATACTCGATCCACTTTTCATTATTTTTGATGCCTCTTTAGCAATCTCTGTAAACGAAAAACATGATACCAACATACTTTTTGTAAAGTTTTCTCTTGAGGTGTCAATATACTGACCTGATAGTTCTGTTCTATCTGAAAATGCAATAGCATGAACTACGAAATCAATTTGTCCCCACTTTTTTTTTATTTCCTCAAATGTTTTTTTAATATCATTTTTGTTTTCTACATTACAATCTAAAAGAAATTTTGAGTTAACGGACTCAGCTAGGGGCGTAACTCTTTTTTTAAGTGCATCTCCAAGGTATGTAAAAGCAAGCTCAGCTCCATTTTCTGAAAGTTTTTTCGCTATACCCCAAGCTATGGATCGTTCATTAGCAACACCCATTATTAAACCTTTTTTACCTTTAACTAGATCCATTCTTAAACCTTTTCAAAAATCAAAGTTGCGTTTGTTCCACCAAAACCAAAGCTATTTGACATCACAGAGTTCAAATTTACATCTCTCTCAACCTTTGTAACAATTGGAAAGTTCTTAGCTTCATCATCCATCTCATTTACATTTGCTGAAGCAGCGATAAAATTATTTTCCATCATTATTAATGAGTAAATTGCTTCATGAACTGAAGCTGCACCCAGCGGGTGTCCTGAAAGAGATTTGGTTGAACTTATTTTTGGAATGTTATCTTTGAAAGCACCTTTTATCGCTTTTAACTCAGTTATATCTCCCACAGGTGTTGAGGTTCCATGAGCATTTATATAATCAACTTTATTACGTGTTGTCTTTAGTGCTAAATTCATACACCTAGTTGCTCCCTCGCCTGATGGCGCAACCATATCATAACCATCAGAAGTAGCTCCATAACCAGTGAGTTCTGCATAAATTTTTGCTCCTCTTGCTTTTGCATGCTCTAATTCTTCTAAAACTAAAACTCCTGCTCCTCCAGCTATAACAAAACCGTCTCTAGTTTTGTCATAAGGTCTAGATGCTTTTTGCGGAGAGTCATTATATTTAGATGATAAGGCAGTCATCGCATCGAACATTGCTGTCATTGCAAAATGTATTTCATCACTACCACCAGCAAATATAACTTTTTGTTTTCCAAACTGAATAAGTTCCATTGCATTTCCAATACAATGCCCACTAGTCGCGCAAGCAGAGCTAATTGTATAGTTAACGCCTTTTATTTTAAAGGGAACAGCCAAGGTTGCAGACGCAGTACTCGCCATTGTTCTTGGTACAATAAAAGGCCCCATTTTTTTTGGATTTTTTTCTCTTGTTTTGTCTGCAGCTAAAATTACATTTTCTATAGAGGGACCCCCTGATCCCATGACCATACCAGAATTAACATTACTTACATCTTTGTCCTCCAAGCCTGAGTCACTAATAGCCTCTTTCATAGCTACATAATTATATGCCGATCCATTTCCCATAAACCTTAAAGCTTTTCTATCAACATAATCAGCAAGTTTAATATTTGGTTTTCCATGAACGTGGCTTTTTAAATTATGTTCTTTATATTCTTCTGCAAAAGAAATTCCTGATTTATTATTAATAAGAGAATCGTAAACTTCTTTTTGATTATTACCAAGACAAGAAACAATCCCAATACCTGTTACAACAACTCTCTTCATTGTTTATAAACTCCAACTTTTAAATTTTCTGCAGTATATATTTGTTTATCATCAGCTTTCAAAATCCCATCTGCAAATCCAACAGTTCCACCTTCTGTTTTTAAAACTTTTTTCATATTAACTTCATAAGTTGCCATTTTAACTTTTTTTATAACTTCTCCTGTAAATCTAACAGAATTTACACCTAAAGCACGTCCTTTACCTGGTTCACCTATCCATCCTAAGTAAAATCCAACTAATTGCCACATTGCGTCTAATCCAAGACATCCAGGCATCACAGGATCACTCTTAAAATGACAATCAAAGAACCACATATTATCCTTAATATCTAGCTCAGCTTTTATTATACCTTTTTTAAATTTTCCTTCACCTGATTGAATTTGTGTAATTCTGTCAAACATCAACATCGGTGGCGATGGTAAACGCGCATTCCCTTCACCAAAAAGGGCACCATTTGCACAGTCAATTAATTCGTTATAGTTGTAATTGTTTTTTTGTTTCATTTTGAAAGCTAACAATTGCTTGAGTTTTTAGCAATATCATATATAAAATTGAAAAATTATAAAGTAAGTTAATGCGTAAAATGAATAATAAAAACAAGACTTTTATAGATAAACTTAGATCATCAGGTCTTAGACCTACAAATCAAAGAGTAGAAATAAGCAAATTTCTCTTCAATAGAAAAAAAACATTTCATTTTACAGTTGAAGAATTAAAAAATTCTATGAATTCAAAAAGGTCAAAAAAAATTTCTACAGCTACTTTTTATAACACTGTGCATGCACTTAAAAGCGCTGGGCATCTGAAGGAATTCTCTTTGGAGAATAACACTTCGTGTTATGATACTAATATTACATCTCATCATCACTTTTTTGATGATGGGAAAGTAATTGATATTAAGAGCGACAAAATTACCTTTCAAAAACTTCCAGAAGCTCCAAAAGGTAAGAAAATCAAAAACGTTGAAGTTGTAATAAGATTAGAAAATAATAATTAATCCAAAAAAGAGATCTTGTTGTATTGACACCTACTTTAGAATAATTATAAAGTAGTTATAATTAAAATTTATACAATATGAGCGCTGAACTTAAAAAAAATGGAAATGGAAATGGTAAATGCCCTGTAATGCACGGGGGAGTTACTAAGGTTGGAGAGTCAAATACTTCGCGACAATGGCCCAATAGTATTAATCTAGATATTTTACACCAACACGACACAAAAACTAATCCTCTACCGAAATTTAACTATAAAAAAGAGGTAAAAAAATTAAACTTTAAAGCACTCAAAAAAGATTTACTTAAATTAATGACTGATAGCCAAGAATGGTGGCCTGCAGACTTAGGAACTTATAGTGGCCTTATGGTAAGATTAACTTGGCACCAAGTTGGAACTTATAGGGAATTTGACGGAAGACCCAACGTAGGATCTCATAGATTTTCGCCTCAAGATTCTTGGCCAGACAATACAAACTTAGATAAAGCTAGACGTCTTCTTTGGCCAATAAAAAAAAAATATGGAAATAGATTAAGTTGGTCAGATCTTATGGTTCTAGCTGGAACTATGGCTTATGAGCACTCTGGATTTAAAACTTTTGGTTTTTCATTTGGTAGAGAAGATATTTGGGAACCTGAAAAGGATGTTTATTGGGGTAAAGAGACAGAACCATTAGCAGTCAATAGATACGGTGATCCGAAAGATCGTTCTTCTTTAGAAGCTCCACTCGCCGCATCTCATTTTCAACTTGTATATGTCAACCCTCAAGGAGTTGAAGGTAAACCTGATCCAGTAAGAACTGCAATGGATGTGCGTGAAACTTTTGGTAGAATGGGAATGAATGATGTAGAAACTGCCGCTCTCACAGTCGGGGGTCACTCTATTGGAAGAGCTCATGGTAATGGCAATCCAGACAATTTAGGTGCAGAACCTGCCGGGGCTGATATTCACGAACAAGGTTTCGGATGGAATCAAAAAAATGGAACAGGTGCTAACCAAATAACTTCAGGGCTTGAAGGAGCTTGGACAACTAACCCAGACAAGTGGGACCATCAATACCTGGATCTTTTACTTAATTACAAATGGGAAAGTAAAAAAAGTCCAGCAGGTGCTTGGCAATGGGAACCTGTTAATCTTGAAGAAGATAAAAAACCGAAAGATTTGGGAGATCCAAATAAAAAAGCAAGATTAATGTTTACCGACGCTGATATGGCAATGGCAATGGATCCAGAGTATAGAAAAATTTCAGAAAGATTTTATAAAGATCCAAAATTTTTTGAAGACTCATTTGCACGTGCATGGTTTAAGTTGACACATAGGACAATGGGAAACAAAGATAATTATATTGGTCCTTGGGCACCTAAAGAAGATCTGCTCTGGCAAGGAAACGTTCCATCTCCAAAAAAGAAATATAATGTAAATAAAGTAAAAAAAATGATTTCAGCTACCAGTTTGTCCACTGGTGATTTAATTACCATTGCTTGGGATAGCGCCAGAACATATAGAAGAACTGATAAAAGAGGAGGAGCTAACGGTGCAAGAATTCGATTAGCACCTATGAAAGACTGGGAGGCAAACGAACCAAAAAAACTCTCAAAAGTTTTAAAAGTGCTTGAAGGTATAGCTAAAAAAACAGGAGCGACAATAGCTGATACAATTATTCTTGCAGGAAATGTTGGGCTCGAAAAAGCTATAAAGAAAGCAGGCTCAAAAATTAAAGTTCCATTTAGTCCTGGCAGGGGAGATTCATCTCAAGAGCAAACAGAATTAAAAAGTTTCAAGTGGTTAGAACCTCTGCATGACGGTTTTAGAAACTATGTAAAAGCCGATTACTCTGTGATGCCAGAAGAACTTTTACTGGAACGTGCGTCTTTGATGGGATTGACTGCACAAGAAATGACTTGTTTAGTTGGAGGTATGAGAGTGCTAGGAACAAATCATGAGTCAGCAAAAGATAAAGGAGTGCTCACAAACAAAGTTGGAGCCTTAACAAATGATTTCTTTATTAACTTGCTAGACATGAAATATACTTGGAAACCGACTGGCAAAAACTCTTACGACATAGTCGATCGTAAAACAAATAAAGTTAAATACACCGCTTCCAGAGCTGATCTTGTTTTAGGTTCAAATTCAATTTTAAGATCTTACGCAGAGGTTTATGCTCAAGATGACAACAAGGAAAAATTCATTGAAGATTTTGTCAAAATTTGGATAAAAATCATGAATGCAGATAGACAGGTTCATTAAAAAATAATAAGCAATGACAGAATTAACATCAGGAATATTTAACGCTTCAAAAAAAATCTACGATACAAATAAAGGCTCGATTTTAAGAACAGTTGTTTACACAATTGGTCACTTTGTAATTGCAATTACTGTATTAATGTTAGTTGCAGATGTATCTTTTTATATAGCATTAACTGATGCAATAGTTGAACCTTTAGCAAATTCTGTATGGTATTTTGTTTTGGATAAGTTTTGGGCTTCAAAAATTTCGAAAAAAAAGAAAAATTAAAGTCTACCTTTTAAATTTTGTTTTTCTATCCAACCTAAATAATTTCCAGTTTTAACTTTGCACCAATTATTTTTGCACTTTTTAATTAAACATAATCTTCCTTTTTCTAACATAACTAAAGGCTTAGAAAATAATGAAGGTTTCTTAAAAACTATGGATTTGTCTAAAAAATTTATCGCAGCTCTTTTTTTTGAAAGTTGGCTGATATGAATCCAGCCAGAATTATTTTCGTGGTCTAAAATCTTTCTAAAGTTATCGGATTTATCTTGAACCAATATTGGCAAAAATTTTTTTTTATAAACTAATTTTACAGGATATTTTAAGGATGGTCCCTGTCTTAAATTCACCTTGTCATTTCTGAGAGTCAGATAATAGCTTTCATCTGAAAATGCATTTGGAAAAATAAAAATGAAAAATATGAAAATAAATTTAAATAATTTTTTTTCTTTAAGCATTAAAATGATTTTTGCAATTTATATTTTTCTTTAACCTTACTTTTCTAAAATTGAGATTAAGTGCATTAAAAATCATTATTTCCCCATTTAAAGGTTTACCTATTTTTAAAATAGATTTAATAACCTCATTAGCTTGCAATGATCCCGCTATTCCTGCAAGTGTAGACATTATTCCTTCGCTCTCACAATTTTGATTACCCAAAGGAGCTTTTGGCATAAAACATCTTAGGCAAGGACTTTCTTCTCTAAAATCAAAGTTAAAAACTTGCCCATCATATTTACTTATTGCAGAGGAAATTAAAACTTTTTTATTTTTTACGCAATAATCATTGATTAAAAGTCTCGACTTAAAATTATCAGTCCCATCACATATAAAATCATAGTTTTTTGCAATATCATGAATATTTTCTTTATTTATCTTTTTTGCATAGGTTTTAATATTAATTTTTTTATTTATTTTTCTAATAAATTTTTTCGATACTGAAACTTTTAATTTACCTAAATCCTTCTTTGTAAATAATACTTGTCGACTGAGATTAGAAATTTCAATCTTATCATGATCAACAATGCCTAAATTTCCAACTCCAGAATAAGACAGATACAACATAAGAGGACAACCTAATCCACCTGCACCAATAATTAAAATTTTTGATTCAAATATCTTTTTCTGGCCCGCAACCCCAATATTTTTTAAGATAAGCTGTCTTGAATATTTTTTTAAATCAATAGAGTTTAATTCCATTTTAGTTCAGATTTTTTTTGATATCTAAAAAAGAATTCATTATTTTTCTAGCAATTATTGATGCAACAAATTTTTTTGAATTTCTCTTAATTTTATGAGTATTTCCCTTTTTATCAATTATTGTTACTTCGTTAAAATCTACATTAAATCCAGAGGTTTTTTTAGATACATCATTGGCAATTATCATATCACAATATTTTTCTTTCATTTTGTCAATTGAGTTATTAATTACATTCTCTGTCTCTGCTGAAAAACCGACCAATAGCTTAGGTTTATATCTGTTATTTTTTCCTAAGAATTCGAGTATATCAGGATTTTTTTCTAATTTTATTTCATTAAATTTTAGTCTTTTTTTAATTTTGTTTTTATTTTTAATTAGCGGTTTAAAATCTGAAACTGCTGCAGAGCAAACAGCAATATCTGCCGGCAAAGTTCTTTTAACAATATCAAACATTTGCTTTCCAGAAGTAACTCTTTTAACTTTAATATCCTTTGAGTAATTAATATTGGTAGGTCCAGATATAAGAGTTGTTTTAACTCCAAGTCTTTCTAATTCTAATGCTATTTCATAACCTTGTTTTCCACTTGATTCGTTAGAAATGAACCTTACCGGATCTATATACTCTTTAGTGGGTCCAGTTGTTACAATCGCTTTAATATTTTTCTTTTTAAAATAATCTTTTTTCTTAAAAAATTTTTCTAAATATGAAATAATTTGCCTTGGACTAGACATTTTGCCTTTTCCATATTCACCACATGCCATTTCTCCATCTATGGGCCCTATAAATTTATAACCAAAACTGAACAATAAATTAAAATTTTTTTGGGTCGCTTGGTGTATCCACATCCTTACATTCATTGCAGGTATAAGAAAAATCTCTTTATCTGCAGCCAGAATAACAGTTGTTGCTAAATCATTTGCAGTACCTCTTGAAAGTTTAGACATTAAATTTGCAGTTGTTGGTAAAACCAAAATGGCATCTGCCCAACGTGAAAGTGAAATATGATCCATTTTACCATTATTTTTTTCATCAAATGTATCCTCAAACACTTTATTTTTAGACAAAGATGAAATTGATAATGGGGTGACAAATTTTTTTCCTGTTTTTGTTAAAATTACTTTAACAAAGCACCCTTTTCTTTGTAGCAATCTTATTAAATCAAGTGATTTGTACGCAGAAATACCACCGCCAATAATCAGTAAAATTTTTTTATTTTTTAAATTCATTCCAAATTAAAATACTATAAATATACCAATAACAAAACCCAAAAATATTATAACCATATTATTCCTCAAATTTTTCATTTTTAATTCCTCAACCTCAAAATTCTTTGTATTCAAAGCATTCAAATTTAATTTCCCCTCAGCTATCATTTGTAGAGTTTTATTTGCGTTATCCATAACCTTTGGTAAATCTGGAATTCTTTCCAAAATATCTTTTGATAGTTCTATGGTTTTATTAATAGCCGACTCTGGACCTTTTTCACTTTTAATCCAATTTTCTAAAACAGGTCTTGATACCTCCCATATATTGGTATTAGGATTTAATTTTCTAGCGACGCCCTCAACAACAACCATAGTTTTTTGTAGCAGCAATAATTGTGTTTGTGTTTGCATATTGAATTTTTCTGTAATCTCAAATAATTGACCCAATAAATTTCCTCCAGAAATATCTTTAATAGATTGCCCAAAAATAGGTTCACCAATTGATCTTAAAGCTTGTGCAAAATCATCTTTTGAGGTGTTAGGGGGAACAAGTCCAGCTAAAAAATGCATCTCAGCTACTTTTACATAATCTCTTTCGATAAAACCAAAAAGAATTTCAGCTAGATATTTTTTATTATTTTTATCTAATCGACCCATTATACCAAAATCTACAGGGACAATATTTCCCTCTTTATCAACAAATAAATTTCCTTGATGCATATCTGCATGAAAAAAACCATCTCTTACCGCTTGCTTTAAAAATATTTGTATTAAGTTCTCTGATATTTTTTTGAGATCTATATTTAAATCTTTAAGTTTCTCTATCTCTCTTATAGAAATACCATCAATTTTATCAAGTGTTAATATTTTTTTAGAAGTATAATTCCAATAAATTTTAGGTACTTTAATACCTTTGTCATTTAAAGTATTTTCTCTTAGCTCGCCAGCTGCAGCAGCTTCAAATCTTAAATCCATTTCAACATTCGTAATTTCTTTTAATAAACTGATAACTTCTACTAACTTTAGTCTTTTTGTACTTTTAAATATGCTCTCCACTAAATATGCAAGAAACATAAGAGCATCCAGTTCTTCATTGACAAGAGTTTTTATATTTGGTCTTAAAATTTTTATTGCAAGTTCTTTTTCTTCTTTACCAATTTTAATCTTTGCAAAATGTACTTGAGCTATAGAAGCAGCAGCAACAGGCTCGCTAAGAAACAATATATCCTTAAAAGATTTGGATCCTATTTCCTTTTCAATGATAGTTTTAGCTTTTTCAGTATTAAATGCTGGAAGTTTATCTTGTAACTTTTCCAACTTATTTGCAATTTCATCGCCAATTATGTCTGGCCTTGTAGCTAAAAATTGACCGAGCTTTATAAATGTTGTTCCCATATCCTCTAAAGATTGGCATAATTTTTCTCCAGAGGTTTTATTTAAATTTTCAATTCTTTTTGATGAACCTATAGAAAATGTATAAAATATAAACTTTAGTCCTCCCGGGATAGGCTTAATCTTATCCAATATTTCAATCGTGCCGGAACAGGATAATTTTCTTAAAATCTTGAATAAATTATAAATTTTTTTAAACATTTCTATATTTTCCAGCCAGAGTGAATAGCAGCAATTCCACCAGATAAATCTCTATATTCAACATTCTCATAACCATTAGATTTTATTATTTTTAATAACTCATCCTGATTATAAAATTCATCAATGCTGTTCACTAAATATTCATATGGTTCAGATTTGCCCACTATGTATTTACCCAAATGAGGGATTATTTTAGAATATCCTTTATAAATACCGTGCAAGATTTCATTATTAACTTTTGAAAATTCCAAACACAAAAATCTTCCTCCTGTTTTTAACACCCTTCTACTCTCTTTGAGAGCAAGATTTATGTTTGAAAAATTTCTAATTCCGAAGCTTACGACATAAATATCGAAAGTTTCTTCTTTAAATGGTAATTTTTCTGCTGGAGAACAATACCATTTAACTCTTTCTGAATTTTTTAATTTATCTTTTCCCATAGAGAGCATATGCTTATTTGGTTCCACACATTTAACTTTTCCAGAAAATTTAATTTTTTTTAGAAATGCCTTAGCAACATCACCTGTTCCTGAAGCTACGTCAATTAAATGATCGTTTTTTTTGGGACTCATCCAGTCAATCAATCTGCCTTTCCAGGCTCGGTGTGCTCCCAAAGACATTAAGTCATTCATCAAGTCATATTTACTAAAGACTTCATTAAAAACTTTTGTTACATTTACTTTTTTCGATTGATTAATATTTTTCATTTTTTATAAAGTTATATGCCAGAATTACCAGAAGTTGAAGTTGTTAGAAGATCCCTACAATCGTTTATAAAAGGGCTTAAAATTAAAAAAGTATCAATATTCAATAGGAATTTACGATACAAAATAAGTAAAAATTTCAGCAAAACAATTAAAAGTCATCAAATAATCTCTATAGAAAGAAAATCAAAATTTTTACTTATTGGACTAAATAACAATAAAACGATCTTAATTCATTTGGGTATGACAGGTAAAATCTTTATAATTAATAATTACTTAAAAAAGATTTTTAAAACAAGCTTTTATTATGAAAATCAATTAAGTTCAAAACATAATCATCTTATAATTCATTTAAGCAAATCAACAAAGTTGATTTACAATGATGTGAGGAAATTTGGTTTTATCAAATTAATATTAACCAATCAAATCAAACAAAATAAACATCTTATCTTACTTGGTCCTGAACCTTTAACTCAAAAATTTAATGAAAAATATTTTAAAAAAAAATCTTTGAAAATTAAAAAAAATTTAAAAAATTTCTTGATGGATCAAAAATTAGTTTCTGGCCTAGGAAATATATATGTAAATGAGATTCTACATTACAGTTCAATTAATCCACTTAAAATTTCAAATAGATTAAAAAATCACCAAATAAAAAAAATTATCAAAAATACAAAAACAATATTGTTGCGCGCAATAAAGTTAGGCGGTTCTAGTATAAGAGATTTTAGGGGGATCGAAGGACAAGATGGTTATTTTCAACAAAATTTTATGGTGTATAATAGGGACAAAGAAAATTGCAAGAAAGAGGGATGTTCAGGAAAAATAAAAAAAATATATATATCTAATCGCTCTACTTTCTACTGTTTGAAATGCCAAAAATAGTTAAATGTTGACCTAAATATTTCAAACATATATATGTCCCATAAATGCCTAATACAAAATCAGCTATAAGAAGAGTAAAAAGAGTAAAAAAGCAATCCTTAGTAAACAAGCAAAGAAAAAATCGATACAAAGTTGCATTAAAAAAGATGAACAAATTGCTTGAAAAAAAAGATATGAAAGAAATCAATAAATTCTTCCCAACTTTTCAGTCAGAACTTATGAAAATCGCAAAAACTGGGGTTGTAAAAAAAGAAAACCTGTCTAGAAAAATCTCAAGAATTTCTCGTAGAATAAAAAAAATCAATAAATAGTTGCAATCAATTTAAAGTTGTTAAGCTCAAATATTTTTAGTAGATCAGTTTTTTTTATTAAAAACAATATATAGACAATTGTTCTTTATGGTTGAAATTTTTTTTTATTTTTCATCTTCTACGATTATTTTTTTTTAAAAAATACAACTTATTCTAATTTCATCTTCTACGATAACTTTACAACTTAGATCAAATTATTTTTTTGTTTTCTAAAAAAAAAGTTGAATTAAAAATAATTAACTTTTAAAAATTAAATTCTTTTGATTATGGAAAAATCATTAAATACTAAGAGTAATTTAATTGCTGAGGAAAATGTTTTGAATTGGAACACTGTTCAAGAAGGTTTCAGGAAGACATTTGGTTCCGAAATTTACTCAAGTTGGCTTAAAAATATTTCTTTGATTACGGAATACAACCATTATGTGATTTTAGGAGTTCAAACTAGATTTATTAGAGATTGGATTACTTCAAGATATGCAGATAAAATTCTCAGTGAATTAAAAAAATTTAAATTAAGTATTGATAGAATTGAATTTAAAATAATCGGAGAAAAATTGGAAGGCATAGCTTTTCCAGCAAAATCTGAAGATAGAAAAATAAGCGATATTAAGGATGGAGTATTAAATTACAACAGATTAAATCCTAATTTAAGTTTTGAGAATTTTGTTGTAGGCAAAAGCAATAAGATCGCATTTTTATCAGCTAAAAAGATATCGTCTCAGCTTTCAAGATATAATCCATTATTTATATATGGCGGTGTTGGTCTTGGAAAAACCCATTTAATAAATGCAATTGGTCTTGAATTAAAAAATAATTCTAGCGTAATGTTTATTTCAGCAGAAAGATTTATGTATCAATTTATTAAATCTATAAAAAAGAATGAAATGGTAAATTTCAAAGATTTTTTTAGAAAAGCCAATGTATTTATTATTGATGATATACAATTTATAAGAGGTAAGGAGGGTTTACAGGAAGAATTTTTTCATACATTTAATAGTCTTTTTGATAAAAGCGCTCAAATTATAATCTCATCCGATCGTCCACCAAATAAACTTGATAGAGTCCAGGAAAGAATAAAATCAAGATTATCAGGCGGACTTGTAGTCGATATTGGAGTACCAGATTATGATTTGAAACTTAATATTTTAAAGAAAAAAATTACAGAGTTTCAAAACTCTTTCCATGAATATCCCAATTTAAATAATGAAATAATTGATTATATGGCTAAGGAGTCAAATCTAAACATAAGAGAATTAATTGGAATTTTTAATAGAGTTGTTGCGTTCAGCAAAATGAATAAAAAGCCGCTTAGCATTAACGATTGTAAGATAATACTCAAAGATGTTCACAATAATAATAAAGTTATAAGTATTGATAAAATTCAGAATGTTACTTCTAATTTTTTTAGTATAAATTTACAAGAAATGTTGTCTCAAAGGAGATCTCGCCCTTTGGCTAGACCTAGACAAATCGCCATGTATTTAGCAAAGAAACTTACAACACGCTCCTTGCCAGAAATAGGTAGAAAGTTTGCTAACAGGGACCACACTACAGTAATTCATGCTGTTAAAACTATAGAAAAACTCTCCCAAGATAACAGCCTAATGAAAAAAAATATTGAGGAAATAACATCTATAATTTTGAGCGAATAAAATGCAATTTAAAATAAAGCGCGATGTTCTACTAAAATCATTGGCGATAGCACACAATATAATTGAGAGAAAGAATACATTACCAATTTTATCCAATGTACTTCTTAAGGTTCAAAACAAGAAGCTAATTGTAGTTGCGACAGATTTAGATCTAGTTTATTTCGAGGAAATTTCTAATTTTAACGCAGTCAAGGATGGCAGTACTACTACATCTGCAACAGTTTTATATGATATTTTAAGAAAATTACCTTCTAATTTGGATGTTGAATTTAATTTACAAGATGAAAATAAATTGAATATCTCTGCTGAAAATTCAAAGTTTAACCTTTTGTGTTTACCAGTTGATAATTTTCCAAATTTTATGGAAGATTTTAAAGGAAATGGAATAATCCTTCATAGGGAAAAGTTATTAAATTTATTAAATAAAACAAGAATATCAATGTCAAATGATGAGACTAGACACTACTTAAATGGAATTTATGTTCATCTCACAGAGTCAAATAAAAAATCATATTTAACAGGAGTTGCAACTGATAGTCACAGACTATCATCGAGTAGCATTCCCTTAGAAAAAATTCAGGACTTCAAATCATTTATTTTGCCAAAAAAAGCAGTTTTTCAACTTTGTAATTTGTTACAAGATAGCAAAGAGAATGTTCTGCTTAATTCTGGAGACTCTAAAATTCAGTTTAAAATTGGAAATTCAAGGATAATTTCTAAAATAATCGATGGAAAGTTTCCAGATTACAAAAAAGTAGTACCACAAAGTAACAACAAAACACTTACAGTTAACGCAAAGGATCTAATCCATTCCATAGAAAGAGTTATTACTGTTTCTATTGATAGAAAAGAGGGTGTCAAAATTGCTCTGAAGAAAGATCAAATTCAATTATTTGTTAATAGTACTTCCTCAGGTGACGGCAGAGAAACCCTTAAGGCAAATTATAATTCTGACGACCTTACAGTCGGATTTAATTCTAGATATCTATTAGATATAGCATCTGAAATTGAAAACGAAAAATTAACAATGAATCTTAGTGATTCAATTTCTCCTGTTTTAATACAAGATGATTCTGATAAACAAAGTTATTTTGTGATTATGCCAATGAAAATTTGAAATAAACTAAATTTAGAAAAAAAATTTAATTTGTCTCAAATTATTGTTATTAGTCAATGATAATATACGGATCTAATTCTTTCTGATTTTATATAAACATAAAAAAGTGATATAGTTAAATTTCTTTTTAAATATGAAAAACCATCAAAATAGCAATATAGATAAAAATTATCGGGCAGACTCCATAAAAGTATTAAAAGGTTTAGATGCTGTTCGTAAAAGGCCCGGAATGTATATTGGTGATACAGACGATGGTTCTGGTCTTCATCATATGGTTTTTGAAGTTGTAGATAATTCGATTGATGAGGCAATAGTAGGCTTTTGCAAAAACATTATTGTTCATATACACAAGGATAATTCAATAACAGTTGAAGATGATGGACGAGGCATACCAGTAGATGTCCATAAAGGAGAAAAAAAATCTGCCGCAGAAGTTATAATGACCCAATTACATGCTGGTGGTAAATTTGATCAGAATTCTTATAAAGTCTCAGGAGGATTACATGGAGTTGGGGTTTCAGTAGTAAATGCATTATCAAAAAACCTAGATTTGACAATATTTAGAGATCAAAAAGAATATTTTATATCATTTGAAAATGGAAAAACAAAAAGTCCAATTAAATTTATTAAGAAAACTAAAAAATCTGGAACAAAAATAAATTTTCTTCCTTCAAAAGATATTTTTTCTTCAATTAAATTCAGTGCAACAATACTTCAAAAAAAAATGAGAGAATTGGCCTTTTTAAACAAGGGTTTAAAAATTGATCTAATCGATGAAACTCACGCAAAAATAAAAACCTATCAAAATAAATATGATGGAGGAATAAGCGAATTTGTTACTTTTATAGATCAAAAAAAACCTCTCCTAATAAACAAAAATGAAAAAGCAATTTTTAAAAAACCTCTTTATATCAAGGGTGAAAAAAAAGATGTAATAGTAGAATGCTCTTTTCAATGGAATGCAAATTTTTCAGAAGATGTTTTGGCTTTTACAAACAATATTCATCAAAAAGATGGAGGAACTCATTTATTAGGTTTTAGAAGTGCTTTGACAAGGATAATCAACAAATACGCATCAGAAAAAAATTTAACTAAGAGAAACAAAGTAACAATAAGTGGAGAAGATATTAAAGAGGGTCTTACAGCGGTTCTTTCAATCAAAATGCCAGATCCAAAATTTTCATCACAAACTAAGGACAAATTGGTTTCGTCAGAAATAAGAAACATAGTTGAAACCATAGTAAGTGATAAAGTTTCAGTTTGGTTTGATCAAAACCCAGGAATTGTGAGAGCAGTTTTAGAAAAAGTTTTACAAGCCGCAATAGCTAGAGATATTGCAAGAAAGGCGAGAGATAGTGTTAGAAGAAAGGGCACATTAGAACTATCTGGTCTTCCAGGTAAATTAGCTGACTGTCAAATTTCATCAATGGAAGGTACAGAATTATTTATTGTTGAGGGGGACTCTGCAGGTGGATCCGCTAAACAAGGAAGAAAAAGAGAATTTCAAGCAGTTTTACCATTAAGGGGGAAAATTTTGAATACGTACGTCAATGAAAATAAAAAATCTAATGGTACAAACGGGGCTCTTGAAAACAAAACATTATCAAAAATGATGTCATCAAATGAAATTGTTACGCTTATTAATGCATTGGGTACTGGCTCAAAAGATTTTGATATAGAAAATTTAAGATATGAAAAAATTATTATTATGACCGATGCAGATGTAGATGGGTCGCATATTAGAACTTTGCTACTTACTTTTTTTAATAATCGACCATTCAATGAATTAATTGAAAAAGGCCATTTGTATTTAGCACAACCACCACTATTTAAAGTCACAAAAGGTTCAAAAAGCACATATATTAAAAATGAAAAAGATTTAGAAAAATATATTTTAAAATCCTCTAGTAATGGTGCAAAAAAATTTAAAAAAAACGATTTGGAAAAATTTATTAGCGATGAAAAGCAAAAACTTAAAATACAAAGGTTTAAGGGTTTAGGAGAAATGAATCCAGAAGAATTGTGGGAAACAACATTAAATCCTGAAAACAGAACTTTATTAAATGTAAAATATTCTAATGAGACTAGAGACAAGTCAAAAGAGGATCAAAATATTATAAAAATACTTATGGGAGACGATGTGGCACCAAGAAAAGACTTTATTACCAGCAAGGCTCTAGAAGTTGAAAATCTAGATATCTAAGCAGTATGGAATTCAATGATCTTCTCAAATTCGAAGAGGATTTACGTTTAGAAAAAAAGACCGTAGTAATCCTTAGATGGATAGCTTTATTAGGTCAATTGGTTACAATTTATCTTGTTCATTTCTGGGTAGGTTTTAATCTTCCTTTAATTTTTTGTTCTCTAACAATATTTTTTGGAGGAGTTACAAATATTTTTATACAATTTAATTTCAAAAAAAATCAATTAAGCAATATCGAGTCAACAATACTATTGTTTTATGACGTCATACAGTTATCAGTATTAATTTTTTTAACTGGAGGTGTAACTAATCCTTTTATTATTTTCCTAGTAGTACCCGCTATTATAAGCTCGACTCTTTTAAATCTATTAAGCACATTCTTCCTATCATTTATTACTGTATTAGCTCTTCTATTATTAACTTTTAATTATTATCCACTGCCTAGTGAAGGTAATATTCACTTCCATGTTCCTGATTACTATATTTATTCTATTCCAACAGCTCTTATTATTGTTCTAATTTTTTTAACTTATTTCGGATTTCGTTTTGGACATGAAGCTAGAAAAAGAACTAATGCTTTAAACAAGCTAGAATCAGTTCTAGCCAAAGAACAAGAATTGGAAGTAATTGGCCACCAAGCTGCAGCTGCAGCACACTCTTTAGGAACACCTTTGGCAACAATAACAGTTATTGCAAAGGAACTTAAAAAAGAAGGAATTAAAGGCAAAGATTTTAATGAAGATATTAATACCTTGTTAGAACAAGCACGAAAATGTGGAGAAATTTTAAAAAAAATATCTCAGAATAAAGTGGTGGATGATGATTATGTTACAAATATTACTTTACAAGATTTACTTTTTGAAATTGTAAAATCTTTTGAAGAAATAACAGGTAAGAAAATAAATTTAGACACAACTCAAAGTAATAGAAAAATTAAAATCAAAAGATCTCCAGAAATAACTTATGGAATCCGTAATTTTGTTGGGAATGCAGTAAAATTCTCTAAAAAAAAAATAGATATTAATTTAGTAAGTGGAGCAAATGAAACAGCAATACAAATTTCTGATGATGGTCCAGGATTTCCAGATGATATATTCAAAGTAATTGGTGAACCTTATATATCTTCAAAATCTAAAAAAATGAAATCTAAATCAGGTTTAGGATTAGGAACTTTTATAGGAAAAACTTTATTAGAAAGAAAAAAAGCAATAATTGAATTTTCTAAATCACAATATGGCGGTGCTTCAGTCGAAATAATTTGGAAAAATTCAGATTTGATACCTAGGAATTAATCAATATGGTTCTTGTTGTGTCAAACAGTGAATTGTTCCAAATCCCCATACTAAAACAGAACAATCTAACGGAATTATCTTTCTATTTTTAAAATGTTTTCTAAATATTTTTAATATAATTTTATCCTTTGGGTCTTTAAAGGTCGGAACCAAAACAACTTTATTAGCGATATAAAAATTTAGATAGCTCGCAGGCACCCTGATCCCATTAATATATTTTGGTTCTGGCATTGGTATATGAATAACTTTAAATTTTTCTGCATTTTCTTTTTTAAATTTTTTTAATATTTCAATATTTTCATTAAGATTTATAAAATTTTTATCTTTTTTATTTTTTTCACTTGCAATAAATATTTTATTTTTACTAATAAATCTTGCAATATCATCAACATGGCCGTGGGTATCATCCCCATATATTCCTTTGTTTAACCAAATCACTTTTTTTATTCCGAAATACTTATTAAATATATTATTATAGTCATTTTTGATAAATCCTCTGTTTCTTTGCTGCACTTTGCTCAGCAGGCATTGTTTGGTTGTTAATAGAAGACCGTTACCATTTACATCAATTGAGCCACCCTCAAGAATAATTTTCTTTTTCTTAAACTTTGGTTTTATAATTTTGATTTTTACAAGTTTTTTAATCTTTAAATAAGCCTTGTTATCATTTTTAAAATTTTTATATTTAGACCATGCGTTAAATTCCCAATTAGATAAAACATTCTTATTTTTTTTATCTTTCAAAAAAATTGGTAAGAAATCCCGTGTCCACGCTCTGTCAGTTTTACATTTTATTAGTCTGATATTTTTAATATTGACGCCAGAAATACTAAGAAAAAAAAGCGCATTTTTTTGGTCTATCTTGTCTTTCACTAGAATATTAACCAACTGAACTTTTGAAATTATTTTAATAATTTTGCTAAAAACTAATGGTATATGAATAAATTTTCCCGGCCAATCCTTCTTATTGTGTGGCCAGGCAATCCATGTCGATTTCTGCTTTTCCCACTCTGCAGGCATCCTGTAAATGCCATATCTTTGCATTTCAGGCGTCTTTAGGGTTGTTAAGTATACCCTTGTAGTAGTCAATTCTTCTATCTCTAAAAAATGGCCAGTGCCTTCTTACATTTTCAACTTTTTTAAAATCAATATCACAGATTATTGTTTTTTCTCTTTGTTTAGCATTCGCGATGATGTTTCCGCTTGGATCAAAAACAATTGTATTCCCCCAAAACTCTAATTTTTTTGAACCTTGCTTTTCAATTCCAACTCTGTTTACAGCAGCAACATAAACACCGTTTGCAATAGCATGTGATCTTTGAATTGATATCCAGGAATTAAGTTGAGATTTTCCAAACTTTTTTTTTTCTTTAGGGTGCCATCCTATAGCTGTAGGGTAAAAAAGAATTTCTGCTCCTTGTAAAGAAGTCAATCTAGCTGCTTCTGGAAACCATTGATCCCAACAAATTAATGTTCCAAGTTTGCCATATTTTGTTTTAAATGTTTTAAAACCTAAATCTCCAGGGGTAAAATAAAATTTTTCATAATATTGTGGATCATCTGGAATATGCATCTTTCTGTATTTTCCAATTATTTTTCCTTTTTCATTAATTACAACACATGAGTTATGATAAATACCTGAAGTTTTTTTTTCAAAGATTGGTGCAATTATTATAACTTTGAGTTCTTTAGCTAGCTCAGAAAGAATACTAGTAGTTTCTCCTGGAATTTTTTCAGCTAAATTAAAATTAGAATGCTTTTCCTGTTGGCAAAAATAATTAGATAAAAATAGCTCTGGTAAGCATATTACTTTTGCTTTTTTTCTAACTGCATCTTTTATTTTTCTAATAGCAGTGTCCATATTATTAGTTTGTTCAGACGACATTTTCATCTGTATCAAAGCTATTCTTGTTTTTGTCATTTGTTAAAATAATTTTTGGAAATTTCTTCTTTCTCTATTTTTCCAGTTTTGTCTATGATAAGCATCACTAGCGATTAATGGTAACACGCTTGTTGCTTCTGCAAAAACCATTTGTTCTTTTGACGTATCGACTTTACCCCAGGAGCTTGCTTCCTTCAAAGTAGAGCTACTACATGCACCATCCCTTGTATCAGCAACTGTTATTTGAATTGCGTATTTATGCATATCTACTTTTTTCCCTAATAGCTCTGCACACACAACAGTATCTTGGACAAAATTCTTTGGAACACCGCCACCTATCATAATTAGTCCAGATGCTTTAGATTTTAATTTAATCTCAGTTAACTCCCTGAATTCTCTAACAGAGTCTATAGTAATGTGTTTTGATGGGTTTTGTTCCTGATGCATAACAAGTCCAAAACCAGCTGAACTGTCAGTAAATGCAGGACAAAAAATAGGAACATTATGATCATAAGCAAGCTCAATCAAAGAGCTCTTTTTCTTTGCATTATCCTTTAAATATTTTCCTATTTCTTTGATAAATTCTCTAGATGTGTATGACTTTGGAGGTAATTTGTTAGCTATATCGCATATTGCTTTATCACAAGCCTGTAATTGTTCTTCGTCGATGTAAGTGTCATATATTCTGTCTATATAGTTCTCTCTTAATACTTTATCATCTTGAAACTGATCACCTTGATAATGCTTGAAACCTAAGGCTTCGAAAAAATCCATATCAATAATTGAAGCTCCTGTAGCTACAATTGCATCCACCATATTATATTTTACTAAATCAGAATAAAGCTTCATGCACCCGGCAGCAGATGTTGAGCCCGCAACTGTTAAAAAGATTGAACAATTTTTATCCTTTATCATTTCATTATAAATTTCTGCAGCTTTAGCTGTATCTCTTGATGTAAAAGACATTTTTTTCATAGACTCAATAATTTTTCGTGAATCAAACGAAGTTATATCTATATGTTCAACTTCAGATTTTAATAGGGATTTTTTGTTATGTCCTATTGTAGGACTTTTTTTATTATTCATTACGCAACCAAGTAATCAAACTTATCTTTCCGATCGTACATCGAGAGAATAGGTTTGTCATCTACTTGATAGATGGCGTCTGAATAAAAACCATTAAATTTAGTTCTAAATGTAGTTCCATAGGCTCCAAGTTGGCCAAGTTCGATATAGTCACCCTCTCTAATGTTATTTGGTAGTAAAAATGGTCCCTTCATGTAATCGAGACTGTCACACGTAGGTCCATAAAAATTAAATGACGTAAGTTTTTTAGAAACAATTCTTCCATCAGTTATCATTTTAGTTGGTAAAATAAAATTTGGTACTCCTGCATCGAATAAAGATCCATAGGTTCCATCATTAATGTAAAGTTTTTGTTTTTTCTTTAGCAATACTTTTACAATAGTAGAACCAGATTCAGCTACAATTGCTCTTCCTGGCTCACAAAATATCTCAGGTATTTTATCTAGCTTTAAATTCTCTAAAGATTTTTTAATTTCTTTTAAGTAATTTTCTAGTGGTTCTGGAATTAAATCTGGATAAATAGCTGGAAATCCTCCCCCAACATTAATTACATCTGGCACAATCTTTGTTTTTTTAATTATTTTACCGATTTCAATTATTCCTTTTGAAAATGAAATTTTATGCATACATTGGGATCCAACATGAAAACTTAAGCCAACTTTTTTTCCATGTTCTTTACACAATCTCATCAAACCTAAAGCTTCACTTGGCGAGGCACCAAATTTTCTCGATAAATCTATTTCTGCATGTTCATTTGAAATTGATATTCTTAAGTATAAATTTAAATCTTTAGCGTTATTTGTTGACTCGAGAATTTTAAGCAATTCATCTTTTGTATCTAAAGCAAAATCCCTAACATTGTAGTTGTAATATGCTTCTTTTATGCTTTCTCTACTTTTTATAGTATGCATAAAATATATTTTTGCTTTAGAATCAATTTTTTTAACTAATTTAATCTCATTTATTGAAGCTACGTCAAAATTATTTATACCATTATCGTTAATAATTTTAATTACTCTTTCGTCTGGATTAGTTTTTACAGCGTAAAGAACTTTTCCAGGAAAATTATTTTTGAAAAATTCTACGGACTTTTTAACCGAGTTAGGTCTAATACAGTAGACCGGACTCTCAGGCTTTAAAGTGTTAACTAATTCGTTAACGTTATTAAATTTTCGCATCTCATGTGTCCCTCGTTTTATTACACAATTAAGCTTCTAAAAAATTTCATAAAAAAGCTTATTTAATTCCGTATTTAATGGTTTTTTAATTCATGTAAAGTAAATAATTCATTATTGTCGCATTGAAATTATGTCTTTTAGTGTCTATATGACAACATATGAAACGGTCAATTGAATCGCCCGCAGGTTTAAAGATTTCGGATTTCGAAGACAAGTCTCTTCTCATAGTCGATGATGACGATCCTTTTAGAGATAGGTTATCTAGAGCCATGGAGAAGAAGGGTTTTCAAGTAAATAGCGCTAAAACTGTCGAAAATGCCATCAAAATGGTCAAATCTAAGACCCCACAGTTCGCTGTAGTAGACCTAAGATTAGAGGATGGAAATGGTCTGGAAGTGATTCAACACATTAATACAAGCAAAAAAGATAGTAGAGTCGTTATGCTTACTGGATACGGTAATTTGCCAACAGCTGTAGCGGCAGTCAAATCAGGGGCTATAGACTACATGGCTAAGCCAGTTGATGCTGACGACGTAGAATCAGCACTTTTAGCACCTAAAGAATCAAAGGCTAAACCACCTGATAATCCCATGTCTGCAGACAGGGTTAAATGGGAACATATACACAGGGTTTTTGAACTTTGTAATAGAAATGTCTCAGAAACAGCTAGAAGACTGAAAATGCACAGAAGAACCCTTCAAAGAATTCTCTCAAAAAGATCTCCACAATAATTTTTTTAAATTTTTCTAAACCTTAAGATTTTAGGAACAATTAAAGCCAATAATGAAATTTTAAATAATTCAGCTAAAAGGAAAGGTTGTGCACCTAACTTGAAAATTGGTTTTTCCCAACCAATTAACGATCCAAGCCATATCAAGCCAAGAAGATAAATAAAACTAACAGAAAATAGTAATCGTACAAAGTTCTTAAAAAAATTATTATCAAATTTGAAAAATCCCGATAAATAAACAGCAACCATAAAACCAATCAAATATCCCATAGTTGGTCCAGTAAAATAAATTATACCTATACCTTTTTCTGGTGTTCCAGCAAACACGGGTAGTCCCGCAATACCTTCTGCCAAATATAATGTTACAGTGAACAATCCTAATTTCCAACCCAAGGATACTCCAATCAACAAAACAACAAAAGTTTGCATAGTCATGGGTACCGGATAAAAAGGAATTTTTATTTTTGCAGAAACAGCTAGAAGCACAGATCCTAAAATTGCAATGAGCAAATTTTTTAATAAGGAAGCTTCTTTTAAACTTTTAATTAATTCCATATTATGATTCTTACTTTTATTTTTAGAAAAATCTACCTATTTGTTACTTGTAAAAATATATCTTCTAAATCCCCTTCATCGGTTGAAATATCAAGTATTTCTGCATTATTTTTCACTGCATCAATAATCTGATCAAATCTAAATCGACTTCTGTCATAGATAGCAATTATTTCAGATGCATTTTTTACAAATTTTACGCCATCTAATTTAATTTTTTCAAATTGATTAGAATTTTTAACTTTGAACTTAATTTTTTTACTTTCTATTCTATCAAGTAATTTTTGTGTAGTATCTAATGCTACCAAATTTCCTTTATTAATAATCCCAATTCGATCACACATTTCTTGTGCTTCATTAAGATTATGAGTTGTTAAAAATATAGTTACACCAAGTTTGTTAAGTTTTTTAACATTACTCCACAAATTTTGTCGAAGTTCTACATCAACGCCTGCAGTTGGCTCATCTAAAAATAAAATTGGTGGTTGGTGAACCATTGCTTTTGCAATTAACAACCTTCTTTTCATACCTCCAGAAAGGCTTCTTGTATATGCATCAGCTTGTTTAATTAAGGAAACTGTTTCTAAAATTGAATCAGTAATTCTATCTGACTGTTTTACACCATAGAAGCCAGCTTGCAGCTCTAATAATTTTCTTGGGCTAAAAAAGGGATCAAAATTAATTTCTTGCGGTACAATCCCGATGTTAGCTCTAACTTGTCTTGGATTTTCATCTAGATCAAAACCCCACACATTAGCTTTACCAGAAGTTTTAATAACTGTGCCCGCCAAGATATTTATAAAAGTAGTTTTACCAGCACCATTTGGTCCTAAAAGTCCAAAAATTTCACCTTTTTTTACTTGTAAATTAAACTTATTAAGAGCTAAAATATTTTTAGTAGAACTATTATCTTTTGAATAAATTTTGGTTAAATTTTCTGCAGATAATGCAATTTTGTCCATAATTTAATATTATTATATCATTAAAAAATTTAGGGTATCATTAATTAATGAGTACAATTAAAAAAACAGATCACTTTTACCTGGTAGATGGGTCAGGATACATTTTTAGAGCTTATTACGCTCTTCCTCCTTTATCTAGAAAGAGTGACGGTTTACCTACAGGTGCTGTAAGCGGTTTTAGCAGTATGCTCTTTAAACTTTTAGAAGAATCAAGATCGGATGATTCAAAAAATAAACCAACTCATTTTGCAGTAATTTTTGACTCCGCTAGAAAAAATTTTAGAAATGAAATTTACAAAGATTACAAAGCCAATCGATCAGAAGCACCAGATGATTTGGCGCCTCAATTTGAATATATAAGAAGAGCTGTTAAAGCTTTTAATTTACCCTCTATTGAGCAATTAAATTATGAAGCTGACGACCTAATAGCAACTTATGCAAAGCAAATTGTTAATTTAGGCGCTAAGGTTACAATAATTTCCTCTGACAAAGATTTGATGCAACTGGTCTCAAATAAAATAAGACTATTTGATCCAATGAAAAGTAAAGTTATTTCGGAAAAAGAAGTAATAGAAAAATTTGGAGTAAAACCAGAACAAGTAGTCGATGTTCAATCACTAGCGGGAGACTCTTCAGACAACATACCTGGTGTACCAGGTATAGGTATAAAAACTGCATCAGAACTTATTAATAAATATAAAACATTGGATAACTTACTTAAGAAAGCTGAAGAAATACCTCAAAAGAAAAGAAAAGAGACTTTAATTGAAAATAAGAACCTAGCAATTATTAGTAAAAAATTAGTAACACTTAAAGATAATGTTCCAATAGAAAATAAAATTGAAAGTTTTGACATAAAACCAGTAGAAAAAAATAAACTTTATGATTTTTTAAGAGAAATGGAATTTAATAGGCTTTTAAGCCAAGCAATAGATTTTTATGGAGAACCAGATGAAAAAAATATTAACAAAAATAATAAAAAATCAATAATTAAAAAAATTGATATCTCAAAATATAAAACCATTAATCAAGAACAGGAGCTTGATAATTTAATAGATATTTTAGAAGAACAATCAATTATTTCAATTGATACAGAAACAACTTCTCTTAGTCCAATAGATGCAGATTTAGTTGGAATTTCTGTATGTTATTCATCAAATAAAGCATACTACATACCTTTAAAGCATAAAAAATCTAAATGTTTAGACGAGAAACTGGTCTTTAAAAAAGTAAAAAAAATTTTTGAGGATCCAAGTATCAAAAAAATCGGTCAAAATATTAAATTTGATTATATAATTTTAAAGAGATACGGAATTAATGTTGGACCAATCGAAGACACTATGCTTTTATCATACACTTTAGATGCCGGGATAAATAGGCATAATCTCGACACATTATCTGAAATTCATTTAAATCATAAAACCATCTCATTTAAAGACCTAGTTGGATCTGGAAAAAATCAAAAATCTTTTGAAGAAATTGATTTAAAACAAGCAACAGAATATGCAGGGGAAGATGCGGATGTTACTTTTAGATTATTTGAATTATTAAAAAAAAGATTAGACGAGGAGAAATTAAATAGAATTTACGAATTTTTTGAAAAACCAATGGTAAAAATACTATCTGAAATTGAAATTCAAGGTATCAAAATTGATAGTGAATACCTTAAAAAATTATCTAAAATTTTTGTGGGCAAAATAACAAAAATTGAGAAAGAAATTTATTCAATAGCTAACAAAAAATTTAATATCGGATCTCCCAAACAATTGGGTGAGATCATTTATAATGATCTCAAAATTGCTAAATTGAAAAAAACAAAAAAAGGAAGTCTAGCAACCAGCGCATCGATTCTTGAAGATCTAGCTGCAAAGGGTCATAAATTTCCTAGTATAGTTTTAGAATGGAGACAGCTTTCAAAATTAAAAAATACTTATACAGATGCACTTCAGGACCATATAAATCCAAAAACTGGTAGAGTACATACATCTTTTTTACTAGGAGCAACAAATACTGGAAGATTAGCTTCGAGTGACCCAAATTTACAAAATATTCCAATTAAAACAGATGCTGGTAGAGAAATCAGAAAAGCTTTTATTTCCGAGAAAAATAATATTTTGATTTCAGCAGACTATAATCAAGTTGAAATGAGAATTTTAGCTGATCTTGCTAATGTAAAAGAATTAAAAAAAGCATTTACAAATAAAGAAGACATTCACTCTTTAACAGCTAGTCAAGTTTTTAACGTTCCAATAAAAAAAGTGGACGAAAATTTAAGAAGAAAAGCCAAAACTATTAATTTTGGTATAATTTATGGCATTACACAGTACGGTCTAGCTAAACAAATTTCAGTATCTAATCAAGAAGCTTTAGATTTTATAAATGCATATTTCAAAAAATTTCCTGAAATAAAAGAATATATGGATGCTACTATTAAATATTGTAGAAAAAATGGTTATGTAAATAATATTTTTGGAAGAAGAATTCATCTAAGAGGCATAAATGATAAAAATTTTAGTGTAAGAAGTTTTCAAGAAAGAGCAGCAATAAACGCTCCAATCCAAAGCTCTGCTGCTGATTTAATAAGACTTGCCATGATTAAAATAAATCAATTATCAAATTCAAATAAAACATACGATGCTAAAATGCTTTTACAAATACATGATGAACTTGTTTTTGAGTGTTCAAAAACGAATCAAGTATCTATTGAGAAAATAGTTAAAAAAACCATGGAGTCAGTCTCAAGTTCCGAATATCATATGTTTACAATTCCGTTAGATGTGAACATTAATTCTGGTAAAAACTGGGATGAAGCACACTAAAAATAAAATTGCCTAAATTTTGACAATTTATTTTAAACTATTAGGATATAAAAATGTCTAAAACTATTGCACTAGTCGATGATGATAGAAATATTCTTACTAGTCTGAGCATAGCACTTGAGCGTGAAGGTTTTAAGGTGCAAACATACATTGATGGAGAGAGCGCTCTGGTCGGGCTTTCTAGAAGTCCGCCAGATTTAGCAGTTGTTGACATTAAAATGCCAAGAATGGATGGAGAAGAATTATTAAAAAGAATAAAGAAAAAAATGTCAATTCCAATTATTTTTTTAACTTCAAAAGATGAAGAGGTAGATGAGTTATTAGGTTTAAAATTAGGTGCAGATGACTTTATTAAAAAATCTGGAGGATTCTCCATTAAGGTATTGGTTGAAAGAATAAGAGTTCAATTGAGAAAAAAAAATAATCCTCAGGATGAAACAAAAAATTTGATAGTTCATGGAAAACTTAAGCTTGATCCAAGCCAACTAGAATGTCAGTGGAATGGCAAAAATTTACCTGAAAAGCTGACAACAACAGAATTTCTAATTGTGAAAGAACTTGCGCAGAGACCAGGCGTTATTAAAGAAAGAGCCCATTTGATGGATATAGCTTATAAAGAAAATACCGATATAGAAGATAGAACTATTGATAGCCACATTAAAAGAATAAGAAAGAAATTTAAAAAAATTGATGAGAAATTTTCATCAATTGAAACACGTTACGGTAGTGGTTATAGGTGGAATATTAGTTAATGCAATTAGTAAAAAGCTCATCATCAATACTAAGAAAATTTTTAATATTTAATTCTCTAATATTTCTAATTTTAGGTCTATTTACTTTTTTTTATCTTGAGGCTATCCAACCTAATTTAGTTAAACAAAGAGTTGAAAAACATACAGTAATTATAAATAATACATCTAATCACATTCAAAGATTAAATATTGATTTTAATGAAAAAGATTTAAAAAATTTTTTACTATCAACAAGATTTTTATTCCAAAATCTTGAAAGAGTTCAATTCTACAATACCGAGGGAGTGCTAATTGGGGATACTAATGTAATAGATTTGGACCAAAGTGTTTTTGTAAGATCCGAAGTGATAGTTGAAGAAAATATAAATAGCAATTCATCAACTTTAGAAACAAAAAATGAAAATAAAAAAACAGATGATAAGGTAAAGAAATCTACAATTAATAATTTAATTATTAATAAAAAAAATAATGAACCAAAAGTTCTTGAAATAGAGGAGAATAATAATTTCTATGTGAAAACTTTAAATAGCATTAAAATTAATTCAGAAATTCTAGGATATATAATGGTTACTGAGCAAGCTAATGAAATTTTAATTGCAGTGGAAGAGAGAAAAAATTTTATACTTAGAACAGTTTTTGCAATTACAATTGCAATATTTCTTTTTTCAGTTTTTCTAAATAAATATATCCTTACGCCTATAGCCGCATTGGTAGGTTATACAGAATCAATTAAATCGAAAGATGACTCAAGTAGAAAAATAGAAAAATTTCTAACCAGAAGTGATGAACTTGGATTGCTTTCAAGATCTCTAAACAACATGACTTTAGATCTTCAGAATCGGACTAGACGTGCTGAAAACTCATCAGCTGATTTAGCACACGAGATTAGAAATCCATTGGCTTCTTTAAAAGGTGCCTCTGAACTTCTAGAAAACACCACAGATCAAAGCGAAAGAATAAAATTAATTAAAATTTTAAGTCATGATGTTGAAAGAATTGATAGATTAATAACAGACTACTCACAAATGCTTAAGGACGAAGCTTCTTTATCCAGAGAAAAAATGAAAAAACTTGATTTACTTGTTTTAATAAAAAATGTAGTGGATGAGTTTAAAAATAATTCAAATGTTCATGAAAGAAATATTAAATTTAAAATTATTAAAGAAAAACCAAATGGTTATGATTATAAGCTTTTAGGAAAATATAATCGATTAGAGCAAATTCTGGCAAATTTATTGGACAACGCCGTTTCATTTAGCCCAAAAAATACTGAAGTTCTGATTAATATTAAAGGGGACAAAGACAAAGTTTCTTTTAAAGTAAAAGATAAAGGTCCAGGATTTCAAGAAAATAATACAGAAAAAATTTTTAAGAGATTTTATAGTAATAGACCAGAAAAATTTGGAGAACATTCTGGATTAGGTTTAAATATTGTTAAGAGTATTGTAGAAATGCATGGTGGAGATGTGAGAGCATACAATAGATCAGACAACCAAAGTGGTGCAGAAATAGAAGTAGAGTTGCCAAAAAAATATAATCAATAGTGACTACTTGATTACTATAAATTAAATTGTTACAAGTTTTTTATAAATGAGCCAAGATTTTAAAGTAAAAGACATAAATTTAGCTGACTTTGGTAGAAAAGAAATTTCAATAGCAGAGTCCGAGATGCCAGGCTTAATGGCATTAAGAAAAGAATATAAAGGTAAGAAACCTTTAAATGGAGCAAACATTCTTGGTTGTCTTCATATGACAATTCAAACAGCTGTTTTGATAGAAACACTTGTTGAACTTGGTGCAAGTGTGAGATGGTCTTCTTGTAATATTTTCTCAACACAAGATCACGCTGCTGCTGCAATCGCAAAAGCAGGAATACCGGTTTATGCATGGAAAGGTGAAACGGAAAAAGAATATTGGTGGTGCATTAAACAAACTATCGAAGGCGATAAAAGTTGGAAACCAAACATGATTTTAGATGATGGCGGTGATCTTACCGGACTAATGCACAAGGATTATAAAGACCTACTTAAAAATATTAAAGGAGTATCGGAAGAAACTACAACTGGAGTTTTAGCATTAAAAAAAATGGAGTCTAATAAAACATTGCTAATACCCGCTATAAATGTAAACGACTCAGTAACAAAATCTAAATTTGATAATTTATATGGCTGCCGAGAAAGTTTAGTAGATGGAATTAAAAGAGCAACAGACGTAATGATGTCTGGTAAAATTGCTATAGTTGCTGGTTTTGGAGATGTTGGTAAAGGAAGTGCGGCATCTCTAAGACAATCAGGCGCAAGAGTTATGGTAACAGAAACAGATCCTATTTGTGCACTCCAAGCAGCAATGGAAGGTTATGAAGTTGTATTAATGGATGATGCTATTAAGGAAGCAGACATAGTTGTAACTGCCACAGGTAATAAAGATATTGTAACCGCTGATCATATGAGGGAAATGAAAGATAGAGCAATATTATGTAATATTGGCCATTTCGATAATGAAATTCAAGTTGATGCTTTAAAGAATTACAAGTGGACTGAAATAAAACCACAAGTGCATGAAATTGAACTCCCAAGTAAAAAAAGAATTATTTTATTAGCTGAGGGAAGATTAGTAAATCTTGGTTGTGCAACTGGGCACCCAAGCTTTGTTATGAGCGCTTCATTTACAAATCAGGTTATAGCTCAAATTGAATTGTGGAATAATTCAAAAAATTACGAAAAGAAAGTTTATGTATTACCGAAGCACTTAGACGAAAAAGTTGCAACATTACACTTAGGTAAAGTTGGTGCTAAATTAACAAAATTGTCTAAGGAACAAGCAGACTATATTAGCGTTAAACCATCAGGACCATATAAACCCGATACTTATCGCTACTAAAATAGTAGCCAATGTTGAAATATTACTTATCTCAGATAGATACTATATCTAGAAAAATTTCATTATCTATATCAAAAACTGACTGTATATTTTTATACGGCGCATTAGGATCTGGAAAAACTACTTTTGTAAGAAGCTTGATTCATCAATTACAGAAAAAAAATAGAATAAAAAAAACGGAAGTTTTAAGTCCGACTTTTAGCCTACTTCATGAATACAATATAAAAAATTATAAAGTAATGCATTATGATTTATATCGATTAAAAAAGAGCAAAGATTTAGAGAAACTCGATATATTTAAAGAAAATGATAAATTGATAACAATAATAGAGTGGCCTGAGATAATTAAGAAAACCATAGCCAATAGACTTGAAATTACTTTTTATTATCAAGAAGAGGAAGAAAGTAGAAAATTGAAAATAAAAGGTTACGGAAAATGGAAAAAATTTAAATTAAATGCAATATAAATTAAAAAAAATAAGAAGTGATGCATCTTTTAGAGAATTTTTTAGACTCAAAAAAGGAAATAAAACATCAATTATTGTTACAGCAAAAAAAGAAAAATTTAAAAATTTAATTACATATTCTGCAATAAACAAATTTCTAAGAGGCAAAGGCATTCATACTCCCAAAACAATTAGTCAACATTTTAGTGAAGGTATAATGGAAATTGAAGATTTTGGTCATAATACACTCTTCCATTCTATCAGAAAATCAAAAAATATTTTTCCTTATTATAAAAAAAGCATAAATGTAATTTTAAAATTACAAAAAATAAAACCAATTAATAAAATTAAAATTAAATCGAATCGAAATTTAAAATTAAATACTTATAACCTTAAAAATCTACATAAGGATTCTGATTTGTTTTTGAATTGGTACCTTCCGGGAGTCTTAGGTAAAAGAAAATCTAAAAAATTTAAAAAAAAAATAAAAATAGAATTAAATAAATTATATAAACAAATTTATTTTAAAAATAAGTTTATAGTCCATAGGGACTTTCATGTTTCAAATATTATGCCTGTGAAAAGCAAATTGGGAATTATTGACACTCAAGATGTTATTTTAGGAAACCCATTGTATGATGTGGCCTCTCTAATTGATGATGTTAGAATAGAAATACCATTACCGATAAAAAATAAAATTTTTCAATATTATGCAAAAAAGGGCTCTTTGAAAAAAAATATCTACTTTTTAAAAAATGATTTTGACATTTTATCAGTTCAAAGAAATTTAAAGATACTTGGTATATTTTATAGACTAAATAAAAGAGATAAAAAACCTCAATATCTGAAATATTTACCTTATACTTGGAAACTTATTGAATTAAGAATGAAAAATAAAATTTTTAAAAATTTACAAAAAATTTTATTAAATGTTGTAAGTAAAAAGCTAAGAAAAAAAAGAAATTTTAAATGAAAATTAAAAAAGCAATTATTCTTGGAGCTGGTTTTGGAAAAAGATTGTACCCAATCACAAAAAAAATTCCAAAACCACTCGTAAAAATCAGAAACAAAACTATACTTGAAAACACTATCAATTTTTTAATTTCACTTGGAGTAAAACATATTGTTATAAATACACATTATCTTCATAATAAAATTTCAAGCTTTGTAAAAAACAAAAAATTCTCTTGCAAAATAGATTTAGTTTTTGAGAAAAAGAAAATATTAAATACTGGCGGAGGAATCTTAAATGCTTCAAAAAAATTTAAAAAACAAGTCTTCTTTGTATTAAATCCAGATACCCTCTGGAGAAAAGAATATAAGAAAGAGTTAAAAAATTTAATAAAAATTTATCAAAAAAATAAAAAACCAGCTATGCTTTTAATTCCGAAGAGTAAAAGTTTTGATAAATCATTTAAAGGAGATTTTAATTTGAATTCTAGAAAACAAGTTTTGAGGCAAAAAAATAATAAACTTATTTTTACAGGTGCTCAAATCATTACAAGATCAGTTTTTAAATCAAAAAAAATCAAGCCATTTTCTATGAATAAAGTATGGGATAATTTAATTAAAAAAAAAGAATTAGTAGGTACCGTAAGTAAACAAAAATTTTTACATATCAATAACTATAAGATTTACAGGAAGTTAATTAAGTATTAGATATTATATCTTTTTTTCTAGACTGATCTAAATATCTTGTACTAAGAACTTTACCTGAATTATCAAAGTCTATTACTAGAGGATTGCCGGTTGGTATTTCAAGTAAATTTATACTTTTATCAGAAATATTAAAAATTTTTTTACCTAAAGCTCTTATTGTGTTCCCGTGAGCTGATATAATAACATTTTTTTCACTTTTAATATATTTTTCTATATTTTTTTCATAGAAGGGCACAACACGATTGTAAGTATCTTTTAAAGATTCGGTGTCAGGTATTTTTTTTAATTCTTTATATAATTTATCATTGTGAGAACTATACTCAGAAACCTTTTCTAGTGATGGCGGAGGGATGTCCCACGATCTTCTGTAGTTTTTAAATTGTTCTTCACCCAATTTCTTTTTAGTTTCAGCTTTATTGAGACCTGTTAGAGCACCATAATGTCTTTCATTTAATTCCCAATTTTTTGTGTATTTATATTTTTTTCCAAGAACCTCTAAAATTATCTCAAGAGTATTTATTGCCCTTTTAAGATAAGAGGTAAAACACATATCAAAATCTATATTTAATTCTTTAATTAACTTTCCTGATTTTTCAGCTTCAGCAACACCTTTCGCTGAAAGATCGACATCCACCCATCCTGTAAAACGATTTTCCGCATTCCAGGTACTTTGTCCGTGTCTGATTGCTATGAGTTTTCCCATTGAATATAATATATTTAATATATTAAATTATAAAAATGAAGGGTATTAAATTCTTTTACATTACTTGTCCCAAGAAAAAGGAAGCGCATAAAATAGCTTCGTTTCTTGTAAAAAAGAAATTAGTAGCATGTGCAAACATAATCAATAATGTTGACTCTATATTTACCTGGAAAGGAAAAGTAATAAAGGCTAAAGAAATCTTAATAGTTGGAAAGACTATGAACAAAAATGTTCAAAAGATTATCAAAAATGTTAAAAAATTACACAGCTATGATGTTCCCTGTGTTATCTTTTTTGATATCAAAAATGGAAATACAGATTTTTTAAAATGGATTATAAAATCCGTATAGTTCGTTATTTATATAATTTTTCACTGGTGGGTTTATTAATTTTATATCTTTTTCCCGGAAGCCTAATTGGTTATTTTCTTTATGGAGATTTGGGAAAGCAACCAGATATGATTCCAAATCCAATGGGAACATCAATTAATCATGCACTTGCCTTTTTTTATTTAACAACTATTGGATTAATAAGTTACTTAAATCAAACTAGTTTTAATAAGATCTTAATTTTTCTTGTTACATTGTCATTATTTTTAGAATTATCACATCTATTTATACCCAATAGATCTTTTCAATCTTTGGATCTTTTTGCAAATCTACTTGGAACATTTTTGGCTATTGTTATAATACTTTTATATAAAAAGTTTAAATATGGAAAAATTTGACGAAAGAAAAAAATCCTTTGAGAAGAAATTTGCGCACGACGAAGAGTTAAAATTCAAAGTTGCTGCAAAAAGAAATAAATATCTTGGCCAGTGGGTCTCTCAGAAACTTGGTTACGATGAGAATAAGGAAAAAGAATATATTCAATCTGTAATCAAATCAGACTTCCAAGAAGCTGGAGATGAGGATGTATTTAGAAAAATTCAGGCAGATTTAAAAGGGCATAATATTTCAGACGAAGATATTAGAAAAAAAATGAATGAGTTTAATGAAAAATCCAAAGGCACTTTTATATAGTCTAATACTTTTTCTAATATTGCTCATTTTATCAGTCGGAGATTTCAGTTTACGAGACGAAATAAAACTACCATTTGAAAATACAATCAAAGGAAAAGCCAAAATTACTGACGGAGATACAGTAAAAGTTAATGGGAAAAAAATCAGACTTTCGGGAATAGATGCTCCTGAAAGTTATTATCGTGGAAAAAAACAGACATGTTATTTAAATAGTGAAAAAATTTATTGCGGAGATATTGCAAAAAAAAAGCTTATAGAAAAAATAAAAAACAATTCAATCTCTTGTAAAATAGAGAAAGAAAAAGATGCTTTTAATAGATTTTTGGGTGAATGCTTTCTGAAAAACGAAAGTTTGTCAAAATTTATGGTTAGGAGTGGTTACGCTTTTGACTTTAAAAAATACTCAAAAAACAAATATGCTAAAGACGAAAAGTACGCAAAAGATAACAAATTAGGATTTTGGAAAACAAAATTCGAATACCCTTGGGTATGGAGAGATAAAGTCAGATCAAATATAATCAAAGAGTGATTCGTAAAATAAATTTTAATTTATTAATTCTTTTACTATTTCTTACTGCCTGCTCATCTGTTCCAAAAAATACTAAAAATAGTTGTGCTATTTTTGAAGAACGTTATCTCTGGTACAAACATACCAAAGCTGTAGAAAAAAAATGGGGTGTTCCCGTTTATATTCAGTTAGCATTTGTAAAAAAAGAGAGTGATTTTAACTGGCTTGCAAAACCTAAGCGAATTAAACTTTTTAAAGTTATACCCTACAAACGTAAATCTAGCTCCTTTGGTTATTCCCAAGCAGTAAAAGGAACATGGGAGCAGTATAAAAGAGAGACTGGAAACAAATTAGCGACAAGAGCAAGATTTAAAGACTCGGTTGATTTTATCGGATGGTATGTAAGTAAGACACATAAGATTTTAAAAATACCCAAGAACGATGCTTACAGACAATATCTTGCTTATTACAAAGGCTGGGGTGATTATAAAAATTACGCTAAAGATAGAAAGGCAATCATATATGCAAAGTCTGCGAAGGACACAGCATCTAATTACAGAAAACAGCTAACAATGTGTAAAGATAAATTAAATAGAAAAAAATATATTATTTACTAAATTCTTTGCTTAATTGAATATCTATTTCATCCATTCTCTTAGAATTTTTACAAAGTAGTAAATAAAATACCGGAGTTGTAAATAAAGTTAAAAAAGTACTGATTAGCATACCACCAAATATAGTACAGCCTACAGCTAATCTTATCCCTTCACCTGCACCTGGCCCTATGTTTCCAACTATTAGAGGCACCATAGCAATAAGAGTTGATAAACTTGTCATCATAATTGGTCTAAATCTCCTTTTACAAGACTCGACAATTGCGTTTTCAACTGTTTTACCTGAAACACGAAGCTGATTTGCCCAATCAACAATTAAGATACTATTTTTTGTTGCAATACCAATCAGCACAATTAATGCAATTTGAGAGAAAATATTTATTGTACTTCCAAATAATAATATAAAAATTAATCCACCAAGAGCTGCCAATGGAACAGTCAACATGACAACAAAAGGCTGCCTCCAAGCATTAAAAGTACCTGCCATGACAAGATAAGCACTCACTAATGCTAGAGCAAAAATTACTAATAGTTCGCCGGAAGCCTCTTTAAGATCTAAAGATTTACCTTTGTAAAAAATACCCGCATTCGGAGCTTTATCATCGATTGTTTGCTCAATAAATTTTAAAGCTTCATTAAGTGTATATCCTCCTACTAATCTAGCTGTTATAGTTACAGATTTTGATCTTTGATAACGAGTTAATAATTTTGGAGAACCTTTTTCCTGAAAACTTACTACGTTTGCAAGAGAAATTAATTTTCCTGTCGTTTCTGATCTTACAAATATTTTACTAAGTGTTTCCGTATTTCTTCTATCTTTGATATCTGCTTGTAAAATAATTGGATATTCTTTTCCAGACTCATTTAATGTTGTAACACTTTTACCTGAATATAATGTTTCAATAGATTTTCCAATTGATTGATTAGATAAGCCTAAATCTTTAGCTTTATTTTCATCTATAATAAGTTTTACCTCAGGCTTATTTTTACTGTAATCAGAAGTTATATCAGCTAGACCTCTATTGTTTCTTAGTTTTTTCATCACTTCGTTTTGCCATTTATACAAAGTTTCATATGATGGACCAGTCATTGTAACCACAACTGGTTTTTGATAATTACTAATTCTTACTGAATTTGGTGTTAGTGGGAATGCCATTGTTCCTGGCACGGTAACTATTTTTCCAATAGCTTTTCTTACAATTTTTTGAGCACTATCTTTTCTATCTTTCCAGTTATCAAGTAATGCTATAATTATAAAACTGTTGTAAGATTGTGAAGATCTACCAAAACCTGGAACCCTCATTATTAGTTTTTGATAAGGCTCGTTTTCATCTTGAAGCAATGGTATTAATCTTTTCTCTACCTTTTCCGCCTTATCCACCGTGTATTCAAAAGATGAGGACTCATCTGTTTTTCCAAATACTAAATAAACACCCCTGTCTGGGTTTTGTTCTAATAAAGTTTTTGGAGTAAAATTAAAAAGAAAAACTGCTAAACCTACAACAAAAATCATAAACCAAACTATTGTTTTTGGTTTTTTAATCCAGTAACCCAAGGTATCAGAATAAAATTCCTCGAATGAATTAAATAATCTCTCAAATTTTAAAACAATTTTGGATTTTGATTTTTTTTTATTGAGTAATTTTGAACCAAGCATTGGGGCAATAGAAAGAGCAGTGAATGTACTTATTACAATAGCAATTGAGAGTGTAATTGCCATTTCTCTAAATAATGTTCCGCTGATACCACCTATAAATAATAATGGAGCAAAAGTTGCTAAGAGAATTATACTGGTTGATATAATTGCAAAAATTACATTTTTCGAACCAGTAGCAGCAGCATTTAGAGGGGTATCACCCTGTTCAACACGATGATAAATAGACTCGGTCATCACTACACTATCATCCGTAACGATAGCTACACTTAATATAACAGCAAGAAGAGTAAATACATTAATGGTAAGACCGAATATCCATAAACCTAAACAAGCTCCAATTAAACTCACAGGTAAAGTTACTGCAGGCACAATTGTTGCTCTTACGTTTCCTAAAAAAAGATAAATAATACCAACTACCAAAGCTAATGCTAAAATTATCGATTGATAACACATCTGTATAGCTTCTTTAATATATGTAGCTCTATCAAAACTTACTGACAATTTTAGTCCATCTGGAAGAGTTCTACCAACTTCTTTGATTTTTTCTCTTATATTGTTAGAAAGTGTAACCGTGCTTTCATTTGTTCGGGCATATATACCTATACCAACGGTATTTTCATTTAAAACATTTGGGCTTTGTGCTTTAAATAAAGTTTTTTCAGATACCGATCCATAACGAACTTCTCCTAAGTCATCTAAAGTTATAGTTTTGCCTTTAATTTTTTTAATTGGAAGTTTTTTAATTGAATTAATATCTGTGTAGGTTTTTCCTAAATCAAGAGTAAGATCAACATTATTAGCCTCAATAGTTCCTGCTGGTACAGCAATATTATTTTTCCTTATAGAATTTTCAATTTCTGTTATATCTAAGTCATTCGCACTTAATTTTACTGGATTAAGATATACTCTAACAGCCTTTTCGTTTATTCCTCCAACAATAACTCTCCCTGTTCCAGGAACTGAACTAAAAGTATCAACCAAGTTTCGCTTTACATAGTCGCCTATATCTAAGGAGTTCCAAGTGGTACTACTAACTGACAACCACATACTTGTTGAGAAACCCGCAGAAGCTTTTCTTACCTCAGGTGCTTTACTATCGTCTGGCAAGTTGTCTATTACTCTAGCTATTCTCTCTCTTATATCATTTGCAGCATCGTCAATATCTATACTTGTGAAAAATTCTATTTTTATTGTACTTCTTCCTATTTCAGAAAGAGTATCAATTGATTTAATGCCCTCAGCTCCTCCAACGGCTAATTCAATAGGCTCAGAAATTTCTGAAGCAATAATTGAAGGGCTAGCTCCTGTATATTTTGTTGAGATAACAACCTCTGGTGGCTGAAGATTTTTGGGAAGTTCTCTCGTGCTAAGTTCAAAAAAAGTATAAAGGCCAAAAACAACAAGCAATAAAGAAAATACTGAACTTAAAACTGGTCTTCTTATGTTAAGCAAACAAAAATTGTGCATATTATTTTTTAAGAGGCTTTACAGCCATACCATCGGCAAGTCTCGACAAACCTTCTTTAACAACTCTATCATTTGCGCTCAGTCCCTCTAAAATTTCTAAATTACCTTCTTTTCTTATACCGGTAACCACCTCTGTTTTCTCAATTTTATTATTATCTAAAATTTTATAAACAAATTTTTTTTCATCTTCAAAAATTATACTGGTATCTGCTACAGAAAGTGCTTCTTTTTCATCGTAAAAAAGCTCAATATCCAAAAGTGATCCAGGTAATATCTCAAGCTCTGAATTTTTTATTTGTGCCCTGGCCAAAATACTTCTTGTTTGTGCATCAACTCTTGAAGCATGAGAAATTATAACCCCATTATACAACTTATCTTTATAGGCTAGAAATTTTGCATTAACTTTGAGACCTTTTTTTAAAATTGCAGCAAAAACTTCAGGTATTTGTAAATCACATAGTATTCTTTTTGAGTCATCGAGAGTTACAATTATTGAATTAGTACCAAGTATTGATGAACTAATACCTCTTGTACCTATAGTTCCTGCAAAAGGGGCAACAATAGTTTTGTCTTGAAGTTTGGCAATTACACCACCTTTTTTTACAGCCTGAAATTTAATTTCTTCTAATAGTTCACTCTTTTTTATTTTAAAAGACTTAGTTTTGCTGCTTAAAGCTGTGCAATAACTTTCTATTGTTTTACTGAATTGTTTTTCTGAAACTATTTCAACTACTACTCCAGGTGGGGGTCTTTTACCAAATTTTTTTTTAAAATAAACACCCATAGCAGTCCTGCCACCTATTACAGTAGCTACGATAATAAAAAATATAATTATTCCAATTGTAACTTTTTTAGATCTTTTCATTTTTTTCCATATTCTGACCAGGAACCATCATAAATCACAGCATTTTTATCACTTATTATAGAATATGCCATCCCTAAAACACACGCGGTCACTCCAGACCCACAAGTGAAAACAATTGGTTTGCTAGTATCTACCTTATTTTGAGTAAAAATCTGAATTAACTCAGACTTTGTTTTGAAGGTATTTTTTACAGAATCAATACAATCTTTAAAAGGAATATTCTTTGAACCTAGAATACATCCTTTTTTTAATCCTGGTCTTGGCTCATCTTCCTTTCCATCAAATCGTTTACGACCTCTAGCATCAACCAATTGGAATGAAAAATTTTTTATATTTTCATCTATTTGTTTTTTATTTTTAATCCATTCACTATTTTCATTAACTTTATATTTATTTTTTCGATTTAATTTTTCAATACTGCTAAATTTTCCAAGATCTTTATTTACTTCTTTACTAGTAGATCTATTCTCTTTTAACCACTTTTTCATGCCACCATCTAAAACAGAAACTTTTTTATGGCCAAAATATTTTAGTGAAAACCATAATCTACAAGAGCTATATACATCACTAAAATCATAAACAACAATATGGTCATTATTTTGAATCCCAAAAGACCAAAGCATTCTTGTCCAATGATCTGAATTAACCATCATATGTGGGTAGGGTGAGTCCTTGTCGCTATGTTCGTCCATATCCCAAAACATTGCTCCGTCAATATGCTTTTCATCATATTCTTTTTTAGCATTTCGTTTTGTAGATGGCATATGCCAGCTTGCATCAAATACTTTAACTTTATACAAATTAGACTCTAACCAATCAGTCGAAACAAGATTCACTACATTCCTCTTTTTTTTAAATATTTTTGATGATAATCTTCAGCTTTACAATAATTTAATACTTTTGATACTTTAGTAACAATTTTTCCGTTAAAATCTTTATTTTTCTGATCTAAAATTTTTTCAGCAATTTTTTTTTGAGTTTCTGTTGTATAAAAAATTTCACTTCTATATTGAGTGCCTATATCTGGACCTTGTCTATTGAGAGTAGTTGGGTTATGGATTTTTAAAAAAAATTCAACAAGCTTCTCATAAGAAATGATGTTTTTATCATAATAAACTTTGACTACTTCTGCATGATTGGTTGATCCAGTACAGACATTTTCGTAGGTTGTATCCGGATTATTTCCTCCACAATAACCTACTTCAGTTTTTTCTACACCTTTAAGTTCTTCAAATTCTAAATCAGGTTTCCAAAAACAACCAGCTGCAAATATTCCAGTTTCCATTTTATTTAAATTCTAATATGTTAATTAGATTAATAAAAGGCGGTAAATTTGCTCTCTAAATCTCAAAAAGCTGTTTTATATATGGTTGGATCAGTCATTTGTTTCAGCACCATGGATTTAATAGTTAAATACTTAAACGAAGTACCTTTTGGCCAGGTACTGTTCATGAGGTTTTTTTTCGGAATGATACCTATATTTTTTTTAATACCTAGAGATAAAATTTTTACTTTTTATAAAACCAAAAGACCTGGCCTTCACACATTTAGGGCAGTTAGCGGCACAATTGCTATTATAGCTTTATTTATAGGTTTAAGAAACTTACCTTTGGCAGACGTAATAAGTTTAACATTTACAGGACCATTGTTCGTAACCATTATGTCGGTAATTTTCCTATCAGAAAAAGTTGGTATACGAAGATGGTCTGCAGTTGCAATTGGTTTTGTAGGAATGTTATTTATTGTTCGTCCGGCATTTGAGGAAATGAATTTCTACTATGTTTTCCCGGTAATATTTTCGTTAGGTTTTGCAAATGTTGCTATTAGCATTAGAAGTTTATCAAAAACTGAACCAAATTACTTAATTGCATTTTATTTTTCTTTACTGTCACTTTTAGTAGGTCTTGCAACAATTATAAATGGTTGGATTTGGCCAACACTTCAAGAAACATTTTTATTTATTCTTCTTGGATTAGCAGGAGGTGTTGCAAATTTATTGCTTACCCAAAGCTATAGACTAGCAGATGCTAGCCTTGTATCTCCAATTAAATATTTATCATTAGTTGTAGCAATTGTTGCGGGATATATAATTTTTAGTGAAATACCAAAAGGTATGACTTTATTTGGAGCTGGTTTAATTGTTGTCAGCTCATTTATAATATTTAAAAGAGAAGAAACATTAAAAAAACAAGTTGTAGCACCCAGAGTATGAAGCCAAAGTGGTGGGAAAAGTCAAAAAAATATCTTTGTAAAAAAGATAAAGTTATGAAGAGGTTAATAAATTCTTATAAAGGTCATCTAACTACTAGAAATAATTTCTTTTATTCATTAACAAGATCAATCATTTCCCAACAAATATCTGTATCTGCAGCAGAATCAGTTTTTTTAAAGTTTCAAAAAAAGTGTAATGGAAAAATTAAACCGAAAACTGTATCAAAATTATCAATTTCAGATTTGAGAAGATGTGGTCTAAGCAGAATGAAAGCGATTGGAATTAAGAGTTTATCAGAAAAAATTTTAAACAAATCATTTAATCCAAGACTAATTAAGAATATGACTGATGAAGAGGCAATTGTTTACTTATCTTCTTTAAGACAAATAGGAAGATGGTCTAGTGAAATGGTTTTGATATTTTTTTATAACAGACCAAACATATGGCCCGTTCAAGATATAGGTTTATTAAGGGCTATTTCAAATAATTATAAAAAAAAATACCTCCCCCCTATGTCTTTTGTTAATAAACTACAAAAAAAGTTTTCCCCTTATTGTACCTTAGCAGTAATGGCATTATGGTATTCAGTAGACAATGAGCCTGTACAGTATTAAATTCTCTTTATGTCTGAAAAATTAATTGTTTCGTGGCAAGAATATAATGAAACGGTCGAAAAATTAGCTTTGATGGTTCATGAAAGCGGGTATAGACCAACCCTTCTCGTTGGTATCATGCGAGGAGCAGCGCCCATGATAGATGTTTTAAGTAGAGTTTTTAAATTAAAATGCGCTTATCTAGCAGTCGAGTCTTATAGTGGAAAGGGTATCGAAGATGAACAAGGAGACATCGTATTTTCCAGAGAGATGAGTTCAATCGCAAAAAATATGGGAGGCAAAATATTACTTTGTGATGACCTGTCTGATACAGGTATTACTTTAAATAAGAGTGTAGATTGGTTAAAAAAATATGAACCGATAAAAGACAAAATAGAAGATATTAAAACAGCGACCTTGTGGAAGAAAAAAAAATCAACATTTGAACCAGATTACTGTGCTGTTAGATTAAAAAATGATCCTTGGATTGTTCAGCCCTTTGAACATTACGAGGAAATTAGGATTGAAGAATTAAAAAATAAGCACAAAAAAAAGGGTTAAACTTTCGTCTAACCCTTTTTTTTAACAATTTTTTAAGCTCTAAACTGCAAAGCTCATTACACTTAAAACCGCAACAACCCATATGGCAGGTGAAGTTTTAGCAGCCTGACCGCCTAGTATTTTGATTAGTGCGTAAGCTATAAATGCTAGAGCTATACCATTCGAAATCGAATAAGTGAGAGGCATAGTTATCATAGCAATAACAGCAGGAGCTGATTCTGCTATATCGTCCCATTCAATATCTGTAATGTTTCTTACAAATAAAACAGCGACATAAACAAGTGCAGCGCCATCTATCTCTTTAGGTAGACTAGTTGCCAAAGGTGCAAAGCCTAAACACAATAGAAATAAAATTCCAATTACTAAGGAGGTCATTCCAGTTCTTCCACCAGCTTTGACTCCTGCGCCAGACTCCACATAACTTGTTACAGTTGTAGTGCCTAAAAATGCACCAGCAACAGTACCAACACTATCCCCAAGCATTGCTTTGTCTATATCTTCAACTTTATTTCCTTTCACTTTACCCGAAACGTTTGCGACAGAAGTAAGAGTTCCGGCAGTATCAAAAAAGTCAATGAAGAAGAGTGTAAATATAACTGTAAATCCACCTCCTGATAAAACTTTTCCAGTACTAAAACCTTCAACTGCATCAAACAAATAACTCATTGATGGGGGTGCAGAAAAAACTCCATTAAATCTAGCTAATGATTTTCCACCCTCAATTGTTGCTCCAGTCCAATCCCACATTGGTAACCAAGCCAAGATACTAAATACCAATATTCCTATAATGATATTTCCCTTAACTTTCATTTTTTCTAAAACAATCATTACCACTAAAGCAAGACAACCCAATAGCACTAGTGGGTTTTTAATATCTCCTAAAGTAACTAATGTTACAGGATGGTCTCCAACTACTCCCATAATTTCTAAACCAATAATGGATAGGAAGAGTCCTATACCAGCACCGATTCCAAGTTTTAAACTTTTTGGAATAGAATTAATAATCCAAGCTCTTATTGGTGTTAAAGATACTAATAAGAATAAAATACCTGCGAGCAACACAGTTGCCAAAGCTTCTGCAGGAGTATATTTCATTCCACCTACTACTCCGAATGCTACAAAGGCATTAATACCCATACCTGGCGCAAGACCTATAGGCCAAGTTTTTCCATAAAACGCCATAATAAAACACGCTATGGCCGACGCTACTATTGTTGCAGTAAACACACCCCCGAAATCAAAAAAACCTTTTTCTGTTCCGGCGAATTCACCTGAAAGAATAAAGGGATTTAAGAACATAATGTAAGCCATAGTCAGAAACGTTGTTACTCCAGCCACGACCTCAGTATTAAAAGTGGTTTTGTGCTTTTTATATTCAAAATACTTATCAAGCATAATTTTTCCTCTTTCTTTTAATAGAATTGATATAAAATTGTATTATTTGATTCTTGTTACTTAATCTAACGAAAAAACCATAAGTAAGGATTAGATTTTTTTTATATATATTTAAAGTTGTATTTCTGTTTATAATTTTTAGTGTATTCTATAAAAAGTTGAATTATGAAAAAACTAAGTTTCTTAGGTCTATTTTTAATTTTATTTACCTTAATGAGCTGCAAAACTGTAACTACAAAAGTAAATGAAACCGTTTCTGAAGAAGAAAAAAAGTTAAGTAGTTTTCTCAATAAATCAGTAGAAGAATTAAAAATTGAATTTGGAGAGCCAGATTTAATAGAAACAACCACTAAACTAAACAAGAATTTTATCTATTTTAATTCCAAATTAAAAATCAAATGCGAAAGAAGGTTTGAAATTAACCCAAAAAATATTGTTGTTGGTTTTACTAGCAAGAACTGTTTTTAATTTATAATTTCCCTGCAATTTTTAAAGCAAAGGCATAATCAAAGGCAACGTCTTCAATAATATTTTTTCTCCCCGAACGTGACCCATGCCCAGCATCCATTTCACATTTTAAAAATAAAAAATTATTATCTGTTTTGTAATCTCTTAATTTTGCACAATATTTAGTTGGTTCATCAAATAAAACCCTTGAGTCTGATAAAGATGTTGTAATTAAAATGTGAGGATAATTTTTTTTTTCTATATTATTATAGGGTGCGTAAGACCGTATATATTCAAAATGTTCTTTATTATTTTTTGCATCACCAAACTCTAACAACTCTCCTGGTGTTAAAGGAAGAGAATGATCCATATTTGTTGTCAAATTATCAACAAACGGTACTGCCATAATTGCACCGAGGAAAAGCTCCGGATTTTGATTTACTACATTTGAAATTAAAAGACCACCAGCTGAACCACCAAAAGCAATTATTTTTTTTTGCTCCGTATATTTTTTTTCAACTAAAAATTTTCCACAACTTATAAAATCAGAAAATGTATTTTTTTTATTTAACATTTTTCCTTCCCTCCACCATGACATTCCTCTTTCAAGGCCTCCTCTAATATGACAAGTTGCCCAAATTATATTTCTGTCTATTAGTGAAAATTTTGCTGTTGAAAAGTTTGGTGACATAGAACTCCCATAACTTCCATAGCCATATAACAGTAGATGTGCACTCCCATCTAACTTTGTTTCTTTATGATAAATAATTGTTATTGGAATATCACGACCATCGTGACTTGAGCAATTTAGGCGTTCCACAATATAATTATTTCTATTATGACCTGATGGGATCTCTTGTTCTTTAACAAGTTTTTTTTCTTTTGTTTTTAAGTTGTATTCATATGTTCTTGCTGGTGTTCTTGGGGATTCGTATCCTATTCTAATCAGATCTGTATTTTTATCTTTTTGCATTAGACTTATTCCTGGAGATATTACTTTTTCTTCACTAAATATTAATTGTTCTTCTTTATTTGTTTCTATGTTTCTGACAAAAATTTTTGAAAGAGCATCAGAAACTTCTGATCTAATAATCCAGTTTTTTAAGAAAGTAAGTCCTCCAACCAAAACACCATTTTTTGCAGGAATAAAATCTTTCCATTCGTCAATACTTTTAATCGGACATCTTGAAATTTTAAAATCTTCAGCATCTTTGTTTGTTACCATCCACCACCAACCTCCGAAGCTATCAATACTATATTGCACACCCTCTTCTCTCTTTATAAACAACTTTGGTTTAAATACTTTTTCATCTTTGTGAAAATAATAAACCTCAGAAGTTGTATGTTCACTTGTATCAATTAAATAAAAATTTTCACAACTAGTTGTACTTATTGAACATGTAAATCTTTCAGACTCTTCTTCAAAAATTAATTTATCTTCCTTACTTGAAGTTCCTAATTTATGTTGAAAAATTTTACGCGCTCTATGTTGCGAGTCATGTTTACGATAGAAAAAAGATTTATCATCATATGCCCAAACTATACCGCCAGCAGTATCCTTAATAGGTTCTTCAATAATTTTATTGTCAGATATTCTTCTCAAAAAAATTGTAAAATATTCTCCTCCCTTATCATCTATTGAATAAGCTAACATTTCATCATTATAGGAAACCTCAAGATCGCCAGTACTAAAAAATTTCTTTCCTTTCGCTTCCTTATCTCCATCCCAGTAAATTTCTATTTTTGTATTGCCGATTTTTTTTCTTAATCTTTTTGAATAGTTTCCCTCTTTTGTAGTTTTAGTCCAATATTCATATTGTTTGTCTTTGTAGGGAAGACTTTCATCATCTAATTTTATTCTACCTTCAATTTCTTTGAATATTTTTTTTTGAATATTTTCTGTATCCTTCATTTTTTCTTTTGTGTAAGAGTTTTCTTCCTCAAGATATTTTCTGACTTCAGGGTTAAGTTTTCTTGGGTCTCTTAAAATTTCAAGGCAATTATCTTGATGAATCCAGCTGTATTCATCAATCCATTTTTGCCCATGACAACTTTTCTTTTCAGGTTGTTTCCTTAAACGTGGTATCATGTAAGTATGAATCTATTTTTGCTCATTGGAATACTTTTAGTAGTTTTATACCTTTTATTGAATTTTTTTACTAAAGCAAGTAGCAAAAAAATCGCAAAGGGTATTAGATATATATTTTTTTCAATTGGAATTCTTCTCGCCATAGCTCTACTTTTAGTCGGAAGGTATGCTTTTAGTATACCTATTTTACTATTTTTAATTCCACTAATTAAACTAAAAGGTATAGGCGGACTTTTTCAACTTTTTCAATTGTGGCGCTTAATTCAATATCTTCGAAGTACAGGAAGATATTCTTTTTCATCTGGAGCTAATTATTCAAAAGCATCTTCAAATATATCTTTAGACGACGCTTATAATATCCTTGGATGTAAAAAGGGATGCTCAAAAGACGAAATATTATCTAAATATAAAAAAATAATGTCCAAGTTACATCCTGACCGAAATAATGATACGGACACAACAAAACTAGCTCAAATGGTTTCTGAGGCAAAAGAAACTATTTTAAAAAATGATTTTAACTAAATAAGCATTTGATTTACTTTATCCAGTACGCTTTGATAGGAAATTTTATGTTTCCCCAAAGTATTGTGAACAGTGCTATCTTTTTCCCCTTCGGGTTCAATCACTTCCATTCTTGAGGAATATTTTCCATATGCCATGACCGGACTATCCATGAATAAAGTTAATGTTTTAACTCCAAGTGCACAAGCAATGTGGGCAAATCCAGTATCGTTACAAATGGCTAAATTACAATTTTTTATAATAGGTAAAGTTTGTTTAATACTAAGTTTTTCAAATGACTCACAATTTTTTCCAACATCTGTACTTTTAAATTTATCAATTAATTCTATATCATTAATTCCTGCAGCTAAATAAAATTTACACTTTTGAGTTTTGTTAAGATCCTGACAAAGCTTTATATAATTATTTATATCCCATCTTTTTGTTGACCCAGACGCTGAAACTGCAAGACAAATATGTTTTAAATTTTTATCAAAATTACCAATTTTATTTTTGATTTTTAAATTCGACTCAGTAGAAATAATCTCTCCAACAATATTTTCTGTGAAAGTTTTTGCACTATGCACTAAATTATCTTTTGATCTAAATAGAGGATATTGATGTATAGATTTTATACCAGCAAATTTAGCAATTAAGTTATATCTTAAAGAACTATTAAAAATAAAAACTTTATCAAATTTTCTTTTTTTTAATTCATTTGATAATCTTAAAAATCCGCTCAAACCATCTTTTTTTTTATCTAATATAATTATTTCATCTATATGCTCATCTTCAGAAAGTAGATCAGATGCTTTAGAACTTTCCTTAACCAAAATACTTAATTTAGTGTTAAATTTTTTGGATATAGCTTGTATATACGGTAGAAAAATAATTAGGTCCCCAATACCGTATCTTTGTTGAATAATAAGAATTTTCATTTCTTTTTTATTTATAGTACCTTTATATAAAAATTAGGTGAAAACATGACTAAAATTTTAAGAGGAGTATTTGCAGCTTCAATGTCAGTTTTAAAAGCTGATTTAAGCCTAGATATTCAAGAGACCATACGTCACGCAAAGGAAAATCTTGACAATAATGGAGTTGGCTCTGCTTTTTTTGGTAGTACTGGCTGTGGTCAGCTTATTTCTGTTTCTGAAAAGAAGGATTTTATTAGCGCTTTATCAAAAATAAATTTTAATGAGCAGATACTTATAGGAACTGCATGTAACAGTTTAAATGAAACTATTAATATCATGAAGCATTCAATAAAAAATAATTTTTATAATTTTCTTATTATGAATGTTGCATATTATAAAAATGATGATAATGGAGTTTATAATTTCTACTCAAACATAATCAAACAAGTTCCAGATTCTAAAATTATACTTTACAATTTTTCTAAATTGAGTGGATATACTTTTACATCTGAGGTGACAAAAAAGTTAATACATGATTTTCCAAAAAATATAGTTGGCATGAAAGACAGTACAGGAAATCTTTGGGATAATTTTAAAGCAAAAAATTTTTCTATGTTTGTCGGAAGTGAAAAAAAACTATTAGACGGACTTAGACAAAATGCAGCTGGATGCATCTCGGCTACGACTAATTTTTCAGCAGCCCTAGCAAAAAAAGTTTACGACGATTTTCATAAAAAACGATCTTCCGAAGATAATGATAAACTTCAGTCTGTTAGAACAGCGTTTGATGATACCGGTAATTTAATTTCTGCATTGCATACATTAAAAAGCTTAGAAAATAATATTTATGGAAATATGCTTCCTCCTTTGGAACTATTAAGTAAAATTAAGAAAGAAGAATTAATCAGAAAATTAAAAATACTTGGTGTTCTGAAAAATAAAAATATAGCTGCATAAATGTTAAATATTTTTTTAAATAAATTTATTATTTTAGATGGTTTTGAATTAATTACTTCAGATGAAAAAAAATACACAATTGGAAAACCAATAAAAAATCCACCAATTAAATTAAGACTTAAAAATAAATCTATTGAATATAAACTTTTATCTTTTCCAGACTTTTATTTTGGCAAAGGCTATACAGATGGTGACATAGTAATTGAAAATGGCACAATATCTGAAATATTAAACATAGCATTAAAAAATATTGGTAGAAAAGATATTAGCCAGTTTTCAAAATTTATAAATAATATTAGAGGAACATGGAGATATTTAACAAATTTTAATACAAGACGAAGCGCAAAAGCTGCTGTTGAACATCATTATGACATTGGTTCAGCTGACTTTTATAAATTATTTATAGACGAAAAACATTTTCAGTATAGTTGTGGTTATTGGCCTAAAAAAGATATGACCCTGGAAGACAGCCAAGAGTCCATGATTAATCATATGATAAAAAAATTAGATATTAATGACAAAGATACTGTTTTAGATATCGGATCAGGTTTTGGTGGATTAGCATGTGCAATCGCAGAAAAAACAGGAGCAAGGGTTGACGGAATTACTCTTTCAAAAGTTCAAATAGATTTTTCTAAAAAAATTGCTAGAGAAAAAAAATTAGATAATCTTTGTCAATTCCGTATAGAAGATTATAGAGATACCAAAAAAAAATATAGCAAAGTAATATCAAAAGGTATGTTAGAGCATGTAACTCGAAAATTTTATAAAACATATTTTAAAAAGATACACGATGTTCTAGAACCAAATGGAAAAGTACTAGTTCACACTATTGGTAGTGTTGATAAACCAAGAGACCCGCAAGCTTGGATATCTACTTTTATCTTTCCATCAGGGTACACACCATCATTAAGTGAATTAATGCCAGCAATTGAGTCATCAAAATTAGTTTTGGGAGACCTAGAGATATTGTCCGGTATCCACTATGCCTCTACTTTGGAAGTGTGGAAAAATAGATTTATAAAAAATAAAGACAAAGTTATCAAAAATTACAATGATAAGTTTTATAGATTATGGTTGTTTTATTTAGCTAGTTGCGAATCCGCTTTTCGCTGGACTGATCAATGTAATTTTCAAATTCTTCTTAACAAAGATATAAACATCTCACCAAGAACAAGAGGCTATATATATTCTTGAGAAAGTGCTATTAATCAAAATAGCAATGAAAAAAAAGAAAAAAAAAATAAAAAGAAAAAAAAACTATAAGAAAAAATCAAAAATAAAGAGGCGTTATAAAAAAAAGACCTCGAAAAAAAGATCTTTTAAAAGAAAAAAAATAAGAGTTAAGATTAAAAAATCAAAAAGCTTCAATATCGAAATTCCTAGAACACTTTTAAAAATACAATCATTTAGTTTAAAAAAACTATTTACTTATATATCTTTACCTATTTTTGAAGCTTATTATAATTTTCAACGTCAAAGGAAAAGAAGACTACTTAAAGCTGAAGAATCAAGAGTAAAAATAGAAGAAAGAAAAAAGAGGGAAAAACTTGAGCTTGTTAAAAAAATGAAAGAAGAACAATTAAAAGAAGAAATTTACTACTCCAAGGAATTAAAAAAAGATATGCAAATTTTTTTAAGACAACAAGAACGTGAGAATAGACAACAAAAAGCTAAAGAACAACAAAAGATATTAGAAAACTTACGTATCAATAAAAAAATTGCAGGATTTGAAGCTCGAATGAATCGTGAAGTAGCAATGCTAGAGAAAGCAGCATTTAAAGCTGAGAAGGAAGATTATCAATCCACACTAGATAGAGTTAATGCCATAAAAGAAAAATATAAAAACTTTAGACTCGAGTCATATAGAAAAAAATTACAGGATCTTGGAATTCAGGTTCAAGGCGATGAAGACAAGTCCGCTCTAATTGAGAAGGAAAGAAAGCTTTTATTTCAAAAATCTGAAATTGAAAATACCTTAATGAGTTTTACCAGATCCTTAAGATCAATCGTATTTTTTTGTAATCGTTCTAAAATATTAGGAAAACATTTATCTCCCCTGAAGATAGTAGATTTGTCAATGGATACCGGGGAAGTTTATTTAAAATGGTTAGAACTACAAGAATCTGAAGATTTTTTACTTTTATGTTATTTAAAAGATAATTCAATAGAGAGTAAAAAAGTTGTTCTTGAAATGAAAACAGATCCAGAAAAACATTTAAGCGTAGAGTTTGATATTAAGTCAATCTTTCAATTTCAAGAGACTGCAATTGATAATGTAGTTAAGATGATTGAAAGAGAAAGAAATTCAAAAAAAACGTCTGAACAAAAAAAAGCTAGTTAATAAGATCATCCAGTTTTTTAATCTCGCCAATTTTAAATAGAACTGCATCTTCTTTTTTGAAACCAAACTTCTCAGCATTTTTTTTAAACCTAATCGGTGGTTCCCAAATTGGTTCCAAACTTAAAATTGCTGTACCCCAATGCATTCCGACTACTTTTTTTACTTTTAAGTCTTTCATTAAAGACAAAAGCTCTTCAGGGTTTGCATGAGCTGTAGATTTATCTTTTACAGGAACAATAGGAAAGAAATTGTAAGCTCCCAAATTTCCAAAACCTAAATCGATTGGACCAAATTTTTTACCCAATTCTTTATAAAAAGGTGCTGGTCCAGTATCACAGGCAAAAAAGATTTTTTTATCTTTGTATTCGATTAAAAAGCTACCCCAAAGACTTCTATTTGTATTTCCATCTCCCCAAATCCAACGCTTGCTCCAATGTTGAGATGGGAGCATAGTTATTGTAATTTCATCATTAATTTTAATTTTATCAAACCAGTCCATCTCTTTAACGGTATCTTTTTTGTACCCATTTCTGGTAAAATATTTACCAAGTTTAAGAGGAACAAGGACTTTTACATCCTTATAAGGAAAATTTTTTATTGTACGAATACTCATGTGATCATAATGATTATGTGTAAGTAAAAATAAATTTATTTTCGGAATTTCTTTAAGAGTTAAAGGAGAATCTATAAATTTTTTGGGACCAAATATCAAAGGCCCATAATTTTTTTCAAAAACTGGATCAGTAATAATTGTAGTGTCTCCAAGTTTAATTATAAAACTAGCATGGTCTAGCCACATCACATAAGATTCAGCTTTATGTTTTTCAAGATTTTTTAAAACTAATTGTTTGTCAATTACATGTTCAGGTGGATAATCAATCTTAAGTTTCTTCTTCTCTTCTCTAAAAACTTTCCAATCCCACTTAAAATTAGGATCCCTTTTTGGACCTCCTTCTAGGTTTCTAAATGCAAATAATTTTCCATCCTTGTAAATATGGTGGTATGGTTTTTTATCCATAGCACTTAAACTATTAAAAGAAAAAAAGAGAAGTATAAATAGGTAATATTTTATCATTCGGTGTCTTCTTTATCGTGTTTTGATTTGAAATTCACGATTAAAAAAGACACCAGAAATGCGGCACATCCAAGCAGTAAAAGACCAATAGTTATCATCTTTTAAAAACTGTGCTCAATCAGGATTTTTTAGCTACTTTAGGACAGTTTTCCTTTGAAATCCTTTTTCCAAAGGCATCATCACTCATAGTTCTATCTACAGACCATATGAATGACTTTTCATAAGCACCAGTCAAATTATCTGGGCTTGTACACTTAGTACCCAATACATAACGGTTGCTACAATTAGCTACAAATAATCCACAAATTAAAATGATTATAATATTTTTCATAATTTAAATTTAAATATAATTTTTGTTTTAAGAGGGGCTGAAATTTGTTTTTTTTATGCGTCTAGAATAATTCTATGCATCATCCTTCTACCTAGAAAAGGGGTTGCTGAGTGAATGACTGAATGATTATCCCAAATAACAATTGTGTTTTTTTCCCAAAAAAAGCTTGCTTGAAACTCTTTTTTCGTTTGGTGGTTGAATAAATATTTTAAAAGATTTTTTGACTCTTCTTCACTTAGATTTTTTATGGCAATTGTGTGACCTGGACTTAGATATAATGCTTTTCTATTTCCAACCTTCTTAACGATATTATGTTCAGCAATAAAATTCTTTGATTTTCCAGTACCTCTCTCGGCTTCTCTTTCAAGTCTTGTAACTGATATTGGTCCAGCTGAACTAAAAATACCAATAAGATTTTCAATTTTTTCTTTTATATTTTTATCAAGAGCTTCATATGAGGCTAATTGTGAAGCAAACAAGGTTTGACCCTGATCTTTTTTGACTATTTTACCCATCAAACAGGTATATTTTGGTGTTTTATTTAAATAACTGCTATCTGTGTGCCAACCCTCTCCGTAAGATTTTCCTTTATCGTTCTCTTTTCTTTCGACAACAGTAATACCCTTGAAATTTTCCAAATCTTTTAACATTGGGTACTCTTTTATTTTACCAAGCTGTTCAGCAAATTTTAAATATTCACCTGGTTCTAAGTTTTGATTCCTAAAGCAAACAAAGCCATAATTGTTGAGCGTTTCTTTTATTTCATTGATAATATTTTGGTTTATTAATTTAAGATTACATGAAATAGAGGCACCAATATTATTTTCAAAAGGTTCTACTTTAATGTTCATTATTCACTACTAAAATAGATATCTCGGTAATATGCAATAATTTTTTGCTTTGAGTTATTTGAGTCTGAGAATATAGCTATAAAGTTTGTGAAAGAAATTCCGTGCGTTTTTTCAAGTAATTCCTTTACATTTATTTTTCTAGTATGCCATTCACCACTCTTATCATTTGAAATAACGTAATCTCTAGACCCTTTGGTCCATGGACTTTGTTGTAAATAACCTTCTTTCAAAAACGATGAGTGAGCTAAGCTGACTAATTTTGATCCAATTTTTTTTCCATGCCCAACCATAATTCTCGCTGCCCAATCATGTCCGTCTTTAGTTTTTTGATCTATGCTGTCAAAATCTTTTTCAATTTTAAAAGTAATATTTAAAAAAGGCATTTCTTTTAGAAGATCTTTGTCTATCTCCATACCCAGACCTGTTGCGGTACCATCAGCCTCTGCTCTCAAAAACCATCCCTTTTCATCCTTTGCATTAGTGTAAATTGTTTTCTTTCCAAACCCTCTTTTCTTAAATATTTTCATTCCTTCATTACTAAAATCGATTCGAAGTTCTTTTGCGTTAGTTTGTAAAAAAATTAAAAAAAACGTAAGAAAGTAAGTGAATAATCTCATTTAAATAGTGTTTAAATTAAAATTTGTTTTTTTGCAAATAAACCATATATTTACAAAATGGATTCGATATTAATTATACTTATAGTTGTTTTAATAGCATTAAATATTGGAATAGTATTATTTCTTATTAAAAACAAACAAGAAAAAAATGAAAATCCAACACAAGCATTAAAAGATGAATTAAATTTATTTAAAGAGTCTTTTAGTCAATCTTTTGGTCACCTATCAAAAGATATAGCAAAAGACATGTCAGGAGCTCTAACAAGAGTAGATGAAAAAGTTGGAGTTTTTAATAAACAGGTTGAAAGCTTAAACAAGAGCCAAGACAATTTCAGCCGTATCCTTGCAGGTGTAAAACAGTATGGTGTTTTAGCAGAATTTTCATTAGCCTCATTATTAAAAGATTTGTTACCTGCATCACAATTTATTGAAAATGTTAAAATGAAACCTGATGAAACTGGTGACACGGTTGAGTTTGCCATCAAGCTTCAAGATGTTCTTGTTCCAGTAGATAGTCATTGGCCAATTGAAAAATTTAAAGAAATAGATAATGCCTATCAGTCCAAAGATAAAGAAGCATTAACAGAAGCAAGAAAAGATTTAGCTGCAGCATTTAGATTAAAAGCTAAGTCTGTGAGCACCAAATATATTGCACCACCAAAGACAACAGATTTTGCAATTGTATATGCTCCAACTGAAGGATTATTTGCTGAACTTTCAAGTTATAGAGATCCAAAAACTAAAGAACTATTACTTGAGGAACTTAGAACTAAATATAAAATTACAATTGCAGGACCTAATACATTATCTGCTTTATTGCAATCTTACCACTTGGGATTTCAAACTCTTAAAGTTCAAAAGCATGCAACACAAATTTATAATGATCTAAAACTTATCTCCAGAAGATTTGAAAAACATTTTGATGGTATCGTCGATTTAAGAAAAAAATTAGAACAGGCTATGACTGCAACTGATAATTTTGGAAGAGACGCAAGATCTATTATGAATACTTTGAGTAGTATTAAAGATCCAGAAATAACAAAAGAGACCGTTGAAATAAATTCTGATAAAATCAAAGCCTTTAAATAAGTAAATTTCCTAAATGTCAAATTTTGTATTTTATGATTTTGAAACCAGTTCATCCAACAAACAATGGGGTCAAATTATAGAGGTAGGAGCCATTCTGGTCGATGATCAACTAAACGAATTGGATAGATTTGAATCTAGAAGCAGGTTGTCTCCTGGCATTATTCCAGAAGCTATGTCGTTGATTGTGAGTAACACTACTCCAAAGAAATTAAAAGAAACCAACCTTTCGCATTATGAAATGGTTAAACAGTTTGTTGATAAATTGAAAAGTTGGGGGAAAGTCACATACATAGGCTGGAATAATATAGAGTTTGATCAAATTTTTTTGAGAAATACATTGTTTCAAAATTTACATTATCCTTGGGCTTCTACGACTAATGGAAACAGCGAAGGTGATTTACTTAATTTAGCAAGGGCGGCAAATCTTTATTACCCAAACACTTTAAAGAATGCGACTAATAAAAAAGGAAATTTAGAGTACAAACTTGATACAATGGCACCTCTCAACGGAATTCAGCATGCAGCTCATACAGCAATAGGGGATTGTGCTGCTACATTAGAAATTGCCAGGATCATAAAAAAGAAAGCACCCAGTGTTTGGAATACAAGTCTTCTAACTTCTAACAAAGAAGAGAGTTTAAAAGTAATTAAAAGTGAAAAACTTTTTTGTGCTAATGAATTTTACTACGGAAAAGTAGTCCCTTTCGTTCAAACATTTGTTTGTCAACACCCAGTTTATCAATGGCCAAAAACATTTGATTTAAAACACGATCCAAATATTTATATGAATATGCCAATCCAGGTTCTAAAAGAAGAATTAAAAAAAGCTCCTAAGATTTTGAGAACATGCCGGCATAACAAGCATCCTATAGTTATGAACCCTTCTTATTTTGAACAGTTTGAAGAATATAAAATGATAGGACTAAATAAATTACAAGAAAGAGCAGAAATTGTTAGAAAAAATAAAAAATTCGCAGAAAAAGTTGAGGTCATTTTAAGAGATGAAGCTCAGGAAAAAGAAGAAACTAAATCGCAAGAAGACCTTTTTGAAGAGGAAACATTGTATAAATTTTCTCCACAACAAAAAGACGACAATAAAATATTGGCCGGATTTCATGAGGCAGAATGGGGTAAAAGGCTTTCGTATTTGCAAAAATTTAAAGACAAAAGACTTCATTATTTTGGAAAAAAATTGATTTATCAGGAAAAACCAGATCTTTTGCCCAAAGATGATTATGATGAGATACACGGAACTATTGTCAAAAGAGTACTTTCAACTAGCGATGAAAAAAAATGGAATACTATTCCCAGAACATACAAAGAAATTGATGATTTGAGAGCAAAGTTTGAAAAAAGCAAAGAAACAGACAAGCTTAAAATGCTGGAAGAAATAAACACCTATATTGAAGAATTAGAAAAATCATACACTCACAGAGGCAGTTGACATTATTAAAAAAAACTTTATTTATATTTTATGGCCACCAAAAAAGTTACGGATGAAAGTTTCGACACTGATGTGATAAAATCATCAAAAACTACGGTCGTAGATTTTTGGGCAGAGTGGTGTGGGCCCTGCAAACAAATCAGTCCTATTTTGGAGGAAATATCAAATGAAATGTCCAACGAAGTAGTGATAGCTAAACACAATATAGATCAAGAACCAAACACTCCGACCAAATATGGAATTAGAGGAATCCCAACTATGCTTCTGTTTAAAAATGGATCACTTAAGTCAACAAAGGTTGGAGCTACAACAAAATCAAATATCGTTTCTTGGATTAAAGAAAATATTTAATTCAGACTTAAAGCATGTCCTACAAGATATAGACTACCAAATATAACTATTAAGCTCTTTTCTTTCGTTGAAACTTTTTTAAGTGCATCTTTTATATTTTTTGCTTCTTCAGTTCTAAAACCATTTTTTTTTGCAATCCTAGAAAGATCAATCGAATTCATAGCATTGGGTTCATTTGGAATTTTAATTGTAATAACTTTTCTAAAAATTCCTTTAAAATTTTTAATTAGTTTATTAGCATTTTTATTTTTAAGACTCCCCCAGATACTATATATAGGTATTTTAAATTCTTTTAAAAATTTGGCTAAATTTTTTGTTGACCCATCGCTATGGCAACCATCTACTAATAACTTAATATTTTTTAAATTTTTGGTTAACTTTCCTCTTATAAATTGAACACGCCCTTCAAATTTGATTTTAGGTACTGTTTTTTGGACTATTTTAGGATGAATACCTAAGTCTAAGGCAACTTTTATTGCCAAACCTACATTTTCCCATAATCCATCTGAATTAATATATTTAGAATCAAGATAAATAATATTATTCCTATCTTTGTAATATTTATTTTTCTTTTTATTTACAATCTTCCAGGAACCATAGAATATTTTTTCGCTTGGATTTTTTTTTAAAATTTTTTTAACTATTTTAAGTGTTTTTGGGTTTTGTTTGCCAATATAAATATTAGTATTTTTACTTAAAAAACCTACTTTTTGCTTACAAATTTCATTAATAGTTTTTGGCTTAACCCATTCCTGGTGCTGATAGTTAATGTTAGTTATTACCTGAGCCATCGGATTAGACCACAAATTTGTACTATCTTTTTTGAATAACAGTCCACTTTCAATCAAATTATAAAAGTCGGAGTCTTTTTTCATTGTGGATAAAATAAAAATACATGTAAGAAGTTCAAACAAGGTTAATTTAAAATTTGTTTTTTCTATAATTTTTTTATATTTTTTTATTTCTTTTAAAGTAATAAATTTATTACCCAACCAAAATCTTTGACGTACGTCATATAAGTGTGGGCTTGTAAATGTATTTACTTTTTCTTTATTTGCTTCTAAAAAATATTTCAAAGATGTTAAAAAGCTATTTTTTCCATCACTTCCAACAACATTTACAACATTATTTAATGTTTTTTCAGGATTGTTTAATCTTTCCAAAACCTTTTTGATTCTTCCCAGATCTAGATTGATGCGTCGACTATACTGCTTTTGAAGTTTTTTGTAGAGTTTCGTTGATGTTTGTGGCATCGGTTAAATCAGATATATTTTTAACTTCTTTTTTCTTCAAGAAAATTGATAACAAAGTGGAGATTGTTGATTTTATATATTTTCTTTCAACTACCAGATCAATTCCACCGTGATCTTTAACAAACTCTGCTGTTTGAAAATCTTTTGGCAAATCTTCTTTTACAGTATTTTCAATTACTCTACGTCCAGCAAAAGCACAAATTGCTTTAGGTTCAGCAATTAAAATATCTCCTAATGTTGCAAAACTTGCTGAAACACCACCAGTCGTCGGATTTGTCATAACTACAATATAAGGTAAGTTTTTTTTCTTAAGTTCATTAACTGCTAAAACAGTTCTGGTCATTTGCATCAATGCAATAGCACCCTCCTGCATTTTTTGTCCTCCAGAACAACTAAAAAAAATGAATGGGGTTTTGTTATTGATTGCATGTTGGATGCCGTGAATAAATGCTTCTCCAGAAGCAGCACCAACAGCTCCACCAATAAAATTAAAATTTTGAGCACCTGAAGTAATACGAATCCCATCTAGCATTCCATCAGCAATTAAAATTGCGTCAGACTGTTTGGTCTTTTCTCTTGATTGTTTTAATTTATCAGAATATTTAGGGAATTTTAGGGGATCATCTTTTGGTAATGGCGTTTCTAGGATTTCATATTCCTTATCATCAAAAAATATTTTAAATCTTTCCTCACAATTAAGTTTATGATGAAAACCACAAGAAGGACAAACACTTAAGTTATTAAAAAGTTCATCTTTATAAATTAAATTTTTGCATTCACATGTAACCCATAATGCCTCTTTGCTGTCAGATAATTTCTTTTTTAGTAATGATTTTATTTTTGGCTTAATAAATTTTGTTATCCAATTCATGATATTTTTTTTCTTAATTCTTTTACCATTTTATTTAATTTTATGACAGGATTTTGACGTTTTTTTAATGATTTTTCAATTTCTTTGCATAATAGGCTTCCAACCACTAAACCATCAGATTTTTTTAATGCACCGATAGTTTTATTAGTTATACCGAAACCTATTACTAAGTTTTTAGATTTGTTGATTTTCTTAATTTTATTGTAATTTTCAAGAATTTTTCTTGGAGAAACTTTTAACTTTCCCCCAGTAGTCGACAACATACTAATATAATAAATCATATCGTGAGAACTGGCTATAATTTTTTTCATTCGTTCTTTTGATGTTGTTGGCGATAAAAGTTGAATAAAAGTTATTGAATTTTTTTTACAAGATCTAGCAAATGCTTTATTTTCAGGCCAGGGTAGGTCAACTATTATTAACCCGTTTACTCCTGCTTGCTTACATTTTCTGATAAATTTTTTCTCTCCATATCTATAAACCATTTGATAGTAACCCATAAGAATACATGGTTTGGCATTTTTATTTTTTTTGTATTCCTTAACTATTTGGAAAACATCTTTAAGTTTAATTCCTTTTTTTAAAGCCCGGTAAGAACTATTCTGGATTTGAGGACCATCTGCTGTTGGTGCATTATGTGGGAAACCAATTTCTAATATGTCGGCGTAACCAGATATTGATTTTAAAATTTCTAAAGATTTTTTTTTAGAATTATCTCCTGCAACAGTATAGGTTAGTAATGCAGGTCTATTTTCTTTTTTGCATTCATTAAATACTGAGCTAATTTGAGATTTCATCTTGAGTAATTACCTAAACGTTTTTTGATAATATCTTTGTCTTTAAGACTATCACCACAGCTATTAATTATTATTACATCTGAAGAATTAAGCTTTGGTGAAATTTTTTTTGCAATTGCGAATGCATGCGCAGGTTCAAGACTTGGAGAAATGTCTTCGAGTTCAGTTACTAACTTAAAAGCATCTAATGCCTCCTCATCTGTTGCATAGGTATATTTGGCTCTACCAGTGTCTTTTAAAAAACAATGAATAGGACTTACAGATGGGTAATCAAGACCACTGCTTATAGACTCAGTTTTATTAATTTGACCATCAGAGTCTTGAATACAATATGCAGCCGCACCATGAAGAACACCTATTTTAGAGTTTTTGCTTAATGGTGCCGCATGGAGTTTGCTATTTTTTGGACCTCCTGCTTCTACACCGATCAGTTCTACTTGATTTTTATTATAATCAATAAATTCACTCCAGAAACCATATGCACTCGAACCTCCACCAACACAATTTATTAATTTTAATTTACTGGGAATTTCACCAAACTCTTCTTCTAATTGAACTTTAAGTTCCCTTGATATTTGAGCTGTACTCCATCCACATATTTTAACAAAAATATTTGGACCAACGAGACTACCTATTCCCATATGAACTTTGTCACAATTTGATACCCAATATCTTATACATTCACTTACAGCATCAACTAATGTCTTACTTCCTGAGGTTACCGGAATAATCTCAGCTCCATTTCTTCTGATTGCATCACAATTAGGTTTTTGTCTTTCAATATCTCTTATTCCCATAAATACTTTACATCCCAAGCTGAATTTTTTTGCAACCATAGAAAACATTTTTCCATTGTAACCAGCTCCCGTATCAGTACAGATGTATTTCTTTTTTGCACGTTTACATAACATTGCATGAGTAATAGCATTATAGATTTTATGAGCCCCACCATTTGCATCTGAAACCATTTTTGCGTAAATTTGCGCTCCACCTAAATGATTAGAAAGATTTTGTAATTTAATAAATCTGGTAGGTCTTCCAACATAATTTTCGTAAAGATTATCTCTTTCTTTAAGAAAATTTTTGTCATTTCTACTTTTTTTGAATAGCTTTTCTAAATCTTCTATGGGTTTTTTAAGAGTCTCAGCAACATAATTACCTCCAAATTTTCCTCCATAAAAACCATTTTTATCGTGTTGGTCGATTAAAGGTATTCCTTTTTTAATTTTCATTATTAGAAAGTGTTTAATTTATTATTTAGCAGACTGTATAATTTTTTTGATGTTTTGACCAGCATCTCCACTTTCGTAGATTGGTCTACCTATTACGGCGAAGGCTTTATCATCATTTTTTGAGATCTTACAAAACTCAGAGTAACTCATAACTCTTTTCTGGTCATCTTTTTTATCTTCAACACCTCTTATACCAGGACAGAAAATCTTTAAATCTTTGGATAAAGATCTTACTGATGTATATTCTTGCGCTGACGCAATGATACCACTAAGCTTCGATTTTATTCCTAAGTCTGCTAAAAGTTTTACTTGTTCTTTAGATGCAGACTGCGAAGTCAATATTGTTACACCTAGTAATTCTAAATTATCTGCAGCATCTCTAGCTGCTTTAAGCATATCGTAGCCACCACTGGTATGAACTGTTAAATATTTTACAGTTTTTAATGATGCGATACTTGCTACAGTTTTTTTTACTGTATTAGGAACGTCATGAACTTTTACATCTAAAAATATTTCAAGGCCAATATTCGCAAGTTTAGATATTCCATCTTTTCCACAAATAGCAAATAATTCATTAGTAATCTTAAGGCCTGCTGCATCACTCTTCACACTTTTAGCAACATCTAGTGCTTTATCAAAACTAGAAAAATCTAAAGCAACAAAAATATTTTTTTTCAATTTATATTACCCTCATTTTCGTTAATCTTGCTTTTTAATTCTTTCGACATTTTAAAAGATATTGATTTTCTTGCCGGAGTATGAATTTTTTGACCAGTACGAGGATTTCTCGCATTCATTTTTTCTTTAATTTTTTTTAAAGAAAATCTGCCAAAGTTTCTAAGCTCAATACTTTTATGATCTCTTATTCCTTCAACTATTGTCTCAATTAATATGTTAAGAATTTTTTCTAGTTCTGACTTTTTAATTTTTCGGTGGATTTTATCTGATAATTTAGAAATTATCTCAGATCTCACCATACTTAATTAATCCTTATTCTTCTTTTTCTTTGAGCTAAATACTTTACCTAATATGTCTCCTAGAACACGTCCTGAACTTGTACCATCTTTACCATACTTCTTAATTGCAATTTTCTCGTTATGAATTTCTAACTCCTTTATAGAAAGATTAACTTTTCTCTTTTCTTTTTCTAGATCTACTATCATACAGTCTGTTCTGTTTCCTACTTGAAAGATTTCTGGACGACAAGATGCTGGATCAGCACTTAAATGTTTTTTAGGTATTGTTAGTAATAAATTTTTATCGTTTCCAACTGATACTTTGATTCCGTTTTTTAAAACCTCTCTAACGGTTACAGTAATAATTTCTTTGTTTTCTTTTTTTGCAAAAAATTCAAAAGGATCCTTTTCATTTAACTGTCTTAAACCTAATCTAATTGTTTCTTTATCTCTATCAATCATAATTAACTTGGCTTTTATTGGATCATTTTTTTTAAATTTCTTAAGATTTTCTTCCGTCTCTTTATAAGAAATGTCTTTCCAATGAATCAGTCCAGTCAATTCAGAATTTTCTATTGAAACAAAAAGTCCAAATTCAGCTACATTTTTTATCTTACCTTTAACTACTGATGAAATTGGATAATTTTTTATAAAAGAGTCCCAAGGATTTTCCATGGTGTCCTTGTAGCTCATCGAGATTCTTCTTTTTGCTTTATCAAGTTCTAAAATTTTTACCTTAACTTTTTGAGAAGATGATAATACTTTACTTGGTTGAATATTCTTTTTAGTGTGCGAGAGAGTAGATTGATGACAAAGCCCTTCTAAGCCTTCCTCAACTTTCCCATCAGAACCAACCAATTTAATGAATGCACCATAATCAACGACTTTTGAGACAACTCCATCGTATATTTTTCCCACTTCATATTTTTTTTCTAAGTTTTCAAATGGATCAGGATGAAGTTGTTTAACACCTAGAGAAATACGTTTTGTTTCAGGGTCTAGCTTTATTACCTTGCATTTAATATTATCTCCTATTGATAAAAGATCAGACGGTTTATTGACTCTTGAGTAACTTAAATCTGTTACATGTAAAAGTGCATCAGCTCCCATTACATCTAGAAAAGCACCCCAATCTAAAATTGATTTTACTTGAGCTGTAACGATATCGCCTTCTTTTATTTTTGATAAGATATTTACTAATTCTTTGTCTCTTGATTTAGTTAAAACAGCCTTACGGGATACAACTATATTCCCTCTAACATTATCAATTTTAACACATAAAAATTTTTGAGGTACATTCATTAGAGAGTCCATATTTTTAATTGGTCTAGTGTCAACTTGCGAACCTGGTAAAAAACATAAACATGAATCGATGTTCACAATGAATCCACCTTTTACTTTATTAGTAATTATACCTTCAACTTCCTCTTGGGTTTCAAAAGCCTTTTGCATTCTTTTTAGAGACCCCATTCTTCTTGCTTTTTCTCTACTAACAACAATCTCACCTTTGTAGCTTTCAATTTTTTCTAAATAGACATCTATATTTGACCCAACTTTTAAATTATCCAACTCTTTTGCAGATTTAAATTCTTCTGTAGCAATTGATCCTTCAAATTTGCTTCCTGGTATTTCACATAAAACAAATTTTTTTCCGATTTCAGATACTTTTGCTTTAATTATTGTTGATTCTTTAATAGAATTTTTTTTAAATGACTCTTCTAATAGAGCCTTAAATTCCTGAACATCTTTTTTTTCAATTGTTTCTGTTTCCATCTATATATTTAGCTTTTTATCTATTATTTTTTTAACTTTTAAAAAGCTCCCTTTTATAGATAAGTTGGTAGTATTTATCAAGGTAGAATCCTTTGTTTTTTTAAGCTTAGAATAACGTCTAGATCGATCTTCCAAGTCCCTACGTTTTAAATTTTTAAGAATCTTTGAATATGTAACTTTTTTACCAAGTTTTTTTAGTTCTTTAAATCTTCTCTTTGCTCTTTCCGTCACGCTTGCTGTTACATAAAACTTGAAATCTGCATCCTTTACAATCTTAGAATTAATATCCCTACCATCTAAAATTGAACCATTAAATTTTTTAGGTGGTCTATAAGCTAAATCTTTTTGAAATTTTACCACTAATTTTCTTACTCTTAAATCTTTCGCAATTTGTGATGCTATATAAGCCACATCATCTGTCAGTAAATTTTTGTTATTTAATTTTTTAAGGTTAATTTTCTTACTTATTTTTTTAAGAAATTTTATTTTATCTAGAGGTTTTTTCTCAATAATTTGTTTGGCCATGTACCTATAAATTTTTCCAGTGTCGCAATATAGCAAATTATAATTTTTTGCTAACATTTTTGATATAGTTCCAGCACCTGCAGCACTAGGAGAGTCAATGCCTATCTTAATTTTTTTTTTTAATTTCAAATTTTCCTCCTAATCTTGAAATTGTTGATAAGAAATTTGGACAACTTGTTTTTACTTGCTCAAAATTTTTAAGTTGAGTTTTAATACCACTGATCAAACCTAAAATGGATGCAGAAATTAATATTCTGTGGTCAAGAACCCCTGAAACAGAAATTTTTTTATTTTTTATGTTTAAATTAGAATTTCCGTAAATTTTAATATAATTTTTTGATGATTGAGTTTTTATTCCAATTTGTTTACAAATTTTTTCCATCTCTTTGATACGATTGCTTTCTTTATTAGCTAAATCTTCTATACCCTTAAAAATTGAAGTACCAGGTAAAAAGCATGCCATACCCATCATTATCGGATATTCATCTTGGCAACTTACGAATTGATTCTCGGCAACTTTTAAAGGCTTTATTCTGCTACTATGCACATGAATATCGGCAACTATTTCATTACCTTGTATTTTTTTGTTTTTAAAACTTATCTTACCGTTATGTTTTTTAATTATATTAAAAAAACCAATACGAGTAGGATTTATATGAACTTTTTTTAATATAATTTTTGAATTTTTATTTAAAAGGCAAAGTGCAGCATAAAAACTTGCAGATGATGGGTCTCCTGGAACAGATAAATTTATTGGATTTAACTTTTCTCGACCTTTAATCTCAATAATATTTTGTTTACCTTTTTTTAATTTAATAACATTTCTGTTATGTATAAGCATTTTTTCGGTATGATCTCTGCTTTTTATTTTTTCAACTATTGTAGTTTTGCCATACGAATTTATTCCAGCAAGCATAACAGCAGATTTAATTTGACTTGAAATACCTGCATCGAATTTAATTCCAATTGGCATTGAGGAAGAAACTAAAGTTAAAGGAAAATGAAATTTATTTTTTGGTATAATCTCAGCACCAAATTGCTCCATTACTTTTATAATTTTAAACATACTTCTTTTGCTTAAGCTTTTATCACCAGTCAACCTTACTTGAAGATCTGGGTTGGTACTGCAAGCTCCAAAACCTAATAATCTTGCAGCAGTTCCTGAATTACCAAAATTCAATACAGTATTTTTTTTGCAATAAAAACTTCCAAGACCTTTTCCGTAAATCTTATATTCTCCAGTTTTAACTTTTTGAATTCTGCAACCTAATTTTCTGAGAGCTGAAATGGTGCTAAATATATCCTCTGACATCAAGGCATTTTTAACCACTGAAACACCCTCAGAGATTGATCCAATAATAAAACTTCTTTGAGAAATTGATTTGTCGGAGTCGACTATAATACTCTTATTAAAACTTTTAATTTTTTTTCTAAAAGTTACAGAAATATGTTCTTGTGCCATATTCTTTAACTGTCAAAAGAACCAAAATATAATTCCCTTGCTTTTGTAGATTGTAAAATATCTTTTGGTTTGCCTTCAGCTATTATAGTGTGTTCACCTATTACAGTAGCTCGATCACAAATTTGAAATAAATTCTGTATAGAGTGTTCTGTTATAATAATACCACATCCATATGCTTGTAGTTTTAAAATATATTTTTGAATATCTTGAACAATAATTGGATCTAACGCTGCTAACGGTTCATCCAATAAAATAACTTTTGGATTATTAATTAATGTTCTTGCAATCTGTAAACGTCTCACTTCACCACCTGATAACACAGAACTATTCAAGCTACGTAAGTGTTCTAATTGAAATTCACTCAATAATTTTTCAACAATTTCTTTTTGTTTTTGCTCATTTTTTATTGAAAGCTGACATATTCCCATAAGATTGTCGTACACACTCATATTAAAGACATTTCGATATTGACTTAAGTAGGCAATTCCAAGTTTTGCTCTTTCATGAATAGGTTTTTCAGTAATGTCTTTTGAACCTAAAAATATGGCTCCAGAATCTACTCTTGTCTGGCCGATTATGAGATTAAAGAGAGTAGTTTTTCCCGAACCATTAGGCCCAACCAAACCAAGTATTTCACCAGGAGAAACTTCCAGGTTTATTTTTTTCAAAACAGGTCTACCGCTAAAAGATTTGCTTACACTTTTGATTTGCAGAGCAGGTCGGTTTTTTTTAAATTTAATTATTCTGAATTTTTTTTTCATCTAAAACTTTGTTTTAATATTTACTCTTTCTTTACTATACATACTTATCTTTAAATTTTTAGTATTTAAATCAAAATCTAACTCATCTGCTTCTAATTTCGACTGAGGATTTTCCCCCTTAACATTACCAGCAACCAGCATTTGATTTTCATAATTATTAAATATTGCTCGGTCTGAAAACAAAACATTTTCTAAATAATTCATTTTAACGTTGTCTGAAAATTTCATATCATTAGTAATGTTATTAAACACTCCTTTATCAGCAATAATTGTTAAAAATGTGTTATCTTTAAAATAAAAAGTACATTTTAATACTTCCATATTTATTATTTCAGGTCTTTCTTGTTCAAATTGCGCGAATTCTGATCCTATAACAAATCTATTCCCAGAGTTATCAACTCCTTGATATTCGACGTTTTCAAATTTATTAATTTCTTCCTCACTAAAATCTTCTTTAACAATCTCTTGTTTCTCTTCAATATTTTGTTTTACATCAACACTTTTAAAAAAATAAGTAAAAAAAATAACAAATATTGCTGTAAGAATTAAACCCACTTGAAAAAATTTTCTTTTAGCTAGCATAGTTTACCTCATACCATATTTTAATAATGAATGGATATGTAGAATTCCTTTTGGTTTGAACATTGCTTTCTTTTTTTCATAATCTAAATCGGAAGATACTATTAAACTTGTAATTTTTTTATCATTCATTATCGAAAGTGCTTTAGCTGCCGAAACACTTTCACCGATATAAAAAGGTTTTTTGGACATTAAAGTTGTAATTTTTGTTTTCTTTGAATAATTTCTAGCTCCTCTTCTAATATCTCCATCTGTAACTATACCAATAACTTTTTTATTTTTAGCAACAATACCGATTCCTAAATTTTTTTTACTAATTATTTTTACTGCACTAACTATGTTATTACTAAAATTAATTAGAGGAATTTTATTTCCAGTTAACATAACATCTTTTACTAATAATAGCGCTCTCCCTAAATTTCCTCCAGGATGGTAAACTTTAAATCTTTCTTTGGTAAATTTTTGTTTAGTTAATAGCGCAGACATTAAACAATCGCCTAACAATAAAGTAATTGATGTACTTGAGCTAGGCACCATACCTATTGGGTCAGCTTCTTTTACTTTTGGAAGCATAAGAGGAATATCACTTGCCTTTATTAGAATGCTATCTTTTTCAGATGCAATTCCTATAACTTTAATTCCAAATCTATTTGCGTATTTTAATAAGCTAGTTAACTCTGATGTGTTACCAGAATAAGAAAAGACAATTAATATATCTCTTTTATCTATTTGACCTAGATCTCCGTGAATAGCTGAATTTGGATCTAGAAAAAAAGAACTTATGCCAACAGAAGATAGAGAGGCACTAACTTTTCGAGCAATTAATCCTGATTTTCCAATTCCAGAACAAACTACCTTACCTTTAGTTTTATGAATAGCTTCTACTGACTTTACAAAATTTTGATTAAAAGTCTTATTAATTTTTTTTAATTCTCTTATTTGAATGCTTGCAGACTTTTTTGCTATCTTTATAAAATTTATTTTAGCCATTAATGTTCAAATATATCAAATTTAAATCCGGACTGGTCTAATTCGATTCTTGTATCTAAAAAAGTTATACAATTTTTATATAATTCCATCCTGTTTTCTCTCTTAAGCATTTTTTCTAATTCATCTTTAATTTTGTGTAAGAAAATTACATCATTTGCTGCATACTCTAATTGTTTATCAGTTAGTTCGTTTATATTTTTATTCCAATCACTACTTCCAGCTCTTTTATCTAAATTCTTATTACAAAATTCATAAACTAAATTTTTTAAACCGTGCTGGTCGGTATAGGTTCTAACAACTTTACTTGCAATTTTTGTATCGAAAATATTCTTAATTTTACATTTAAGAAAAAACTCTAGAGCGTTTTTGTCAAATCTTAAAAAGTGACCTATCTTTAAAATTTTTTCATCCTCAAGTATTGAAACTAAATTTGGTGCTTTGTAAGTTTTTCTGTCAGGTTGAATTACGTAAACATTTCCAGAACCATCACATAACTGAATTAGGCTTAACTTATCCCTTTCGGGTATCTTCAATCCAGTTGCCTCAGTGTCTATTGCAACACTACCTTTGATTTTTGCGACAATTTCTTTAGGCAAATCGTTTGAAAATTTATTTATCTTCATATACTCATTCTAATTAACATGAATAATTACCCTGTCACAGTAATTTTTGGTGGAGGTGGCTTTATTGGACGATATTTAACGCGCGTATTAACTAAAAAAAACCACCGCTTAATAATTCCAACTAGAAAACCATTCCAAAAAGTTTACCTAAAAACCCAGGCACCTCCTGGCCACATAGAATTAATAGATTTTAATCCTGGCAATTTTTCGGCAATGAAAGAAGCAATAGAAAATGCAGATTATGTAATAAATTTATGTGGTATTTTATTTGAAAATAGAAATCAAAAATTTCATAGCATTCATGTAGACATTCCAGAAAGTATTGCAAAACTCTGCTCACAATCAAATGTAAAAAAATTTATTCACGTTTCAGCTATAGGTGCAAACAAAGACTCAAAATCAAAATACCAACAATCTAAATTTTTAGGTGAAGAAAAGGCCTTAAATAATTTTGATAAGACGGTTATTATAAGACCTAGTGTTGTGATTGGTAATGAAGATAATTTTACAAATTTATTTGCTAAATTAAGTCTTTCTCCAATAATCCCTGTAGTGAACGTTAATTATAAATTTGAACCAATTTTTGTAAATGATGTAGCAAGAGCAATTTTAAAATCTATTGAAACAAAAAATAATGAAGGAAAAATTTATGAAATTGGTGGTGGCAGAGTAATTAGTTTTGGCGATATGATAAAACTAATTTTAAGTACAATTGGAAAAAAAAGAATGGTTGCTGATGTTCCAATGACTTTAGCAAAAATTCAAAGTTCGCTTTTAGGTATTTTACCTATTGATCCAATTATAACAAAAGATCAATGTTTAATACTTTCTGAAAAAGATAATGTGGTATCGGGAGATCATTTAACTTTAAAAGACTTGAATATCAAACCCTCTGACATTGAAAAAGAAATGGAAAAGTGGTTATGGCGATATCGATCAGGCGGAGAATTTGCTAAGACTTCATAAATTAAACCTACAGTAGAAAAAATATAATATATCATCAATTATTAATAGAATTGTTATTATAACGAACAGTTTGCATCTTTACACATATCTAATTTTCTAATCTTATATTGTTATTAATAATAAGTGGGGGAAACATGAAAAACATGCGAAAAATTTTAGCTGCACTTTTAATAACTTTATTTGTTAGCTCAAGTGCATATGCTAAAGTTGAAATACAATGGTGGCATGCATTCGGTGGACGTTTAGGTGAACTTCTAAATGAACAAGTCGAAAAGTTTAATGCAAGCCAAAACAAGTACACAGTTGTACATACTAGAAAAGGTAACTACTCAGAAACTCTTAATGCTGGAATAGCTGCATTCAGAGCTGGACAACATCCAAATATATTAATGGTGTTCGAGGTCGGTACTGCCAGTTTGATGGCAGCTAAAGGAGCTTATGTTCCTATGTACCAACTTATGAAAGACGCTGGTCAAAAATTTAATCCAAAAGGATTCGTGTCGGCGGTAAGTGGATACTATACGACTACAGATGGCAAAATGTTATCTATGCCATATAACTCTTCAACACCTGTTCTTTGGGTTAATAAAGATTTAATGAAAAAAGCAGGTTTAGATCCAGAAATGGATTTAAGCACATGGAAAAGAGTTGGAAACGCACTTGATGCTGCTAAGGCAAAAGGTATTGGTATGCCTTTTTGTACTTGTTGGCACAGTTGGGTCCACCTTGAGAATTTTTCAGCTTATCACAATATACCATTCGCGACTAAAGCTAATGGATTTGGTGGTTTAGATACTGAATTAACTTTCAATAGTCCAGTGCATATCAAACACATCCAAACTTTAGGTAAATGGGCTCAAGAAGGTAAATTTACTTACATGGGAAGAAGAAACGAAGCAGGTAAAAATTTCAGAGCTGGTGAATGTATGTTAATGACAGAATCATCTGCAGGTTATGCTGGAATTAAAAAAGCTGCCAAGTTCGAGTTTGGTATCAGACACTTACCTTACTACGGCGGAACAAAGGCACCTCAGAACACTATAATCGGAGGTTCATCTTTATGGGCTCTTTCAGGAAAATCTGCTGAAGAGAACAAAGGTACTGCTGCATTTTTAGCTTTCCTATCAGGAACTGATATTCAAGCTAAATGGCACCAAGATACTGGTTATCTAGGTGTTACAACGGCTGCCGCTAAAAAAACTAAAAGTTCAGGTTTCTACAAAAAAAATCCTGGAACTGATTTAGCTGGAGTACAGATGATGAGAAATAAAGTTACTCAAAACTCTAAAGGCTTACGTCTTGGATCTTTTGATCAGATAAGAGGAATTATCGATGAAGAGATGGAAGGAGTTTACAGTGGTAAAAAAACTGCTCAAGTAGCTTTAGATAGCGCTGTAAGAAGAGGAAACGTTCTTTTAAGAAGATTTGAAAGAGCAAACAAATAAATCATTTTAATACTAGGGGCCTAAAAAGCCCCTGGTATAATTTATAAAATCAAATGGAAAAAAGAGTTGTATTTAAAGGCTGGAAATTACCAATTCTTTTGGTTACACCACAATTAATTATATCAGCTGTTTTTTTCTTTTACCCTTCTGGGCAAGCAATATGGAATTCACTTTTTTTACCTGATCCATTTGGTTTAAAAACTCAATTCGTAGGTTTAGATAATTTTAAGTTTTTATTAACCGATCCTTATTACTTAGCTAGTTTTAAAACTACAATTACTTTTTCAATTTTAGTAACAGTCTCGTCTATGCTCATCGGACTTTATCTTGCTGCACTTGCAGATAGATTAATAAAAGGTTCAGGGGTTTACCAAACACTTTTAATTTGGCCTTATGCTATTGCACCAGCTATTGCTGGCGTACTTTGGCTTTTTCTTTTTAATGGAAATATAGGTCTAGTTTCTTGGTACTTACAAGGCCTAGGCTACGAGTGGAATCATAATTTAAAAAGTGATCAAGCTATGTTTTTAGTTGTTTTGGCATCTGCCTGGGGAAGAATTAGTTATAATTTTTTATTCTTCTTTGCAGGTTTACAAGCAATACCTAAAAGCGTTATCGAAGCAGCTGCTATTGATGGAGCAAGTTTTTGGAAGAGATTTGCAACAGTTGTGTTACCTCTGCTTTCACCCATAACTTTTTTCTTATTAGTAGTTAATATTGTTTATGCATTTTTTGATACTTTTGGTGTAATACACACCATAACTTCTGGTGGTCCCGAGCAATCTACAACAATACTCGTTTATAAAGTATTTAGTGATGGTTTTGTTAGTCAGGACCTTGGTTCGAGTGCAGCTCAATCAGTTATTCTTTTAATTTTAGTCGGAATTTTAACGGTGGTTCAATTCAAATATATTGAAAGAAAGGTTCATTACTAATGGTCGAGAAAAAGAAAACTGCTTATTGGTTAACTCACCTTGGTTTGATTATTGGTGTATTATTTATATTTTTTCCAGTTTGGGTGGCATTTGTCGGTTCTACGGTTTCGCAAGATGATATAATTTATCCGCCTATACCACTATTACCTGGACCACATTTAATTGATAATTATGCAAACGCATTATTTCGTGGTGGGCCCGAGGGTTATGCTGGCGCAAGTCAAGTTCCAGTTATAAGAATGCTCTTCAACTCTGCTGTGATGGCTTTTGGTATTGCATTTGGAAAAATTGCAATTTCTTTATTATCTGCATTTGCTTTTGTATATTTTAGATTCCCATTTAGGAATGCATGTTTTTGGCTAATATTCATAACACTCATGTTACCTGTTGAAGTAAGAATTTATCCCACATATGAAGTGGTAGCTAATCTGGGTATGCTTAATAGTTATTCCGGATTAATTTTACCATTGATAGCTTCAGCTACTGCTACTTTTTTATTTAGGCAATTTTTTATGACAATACCAGACGAGATGGTCGAGGCAGCTCGGATGGACGGATGCAAACCAATGCGTTTCTTTTTTGATATTTTAATACCAATTAGCAAAACAAATTTAGCAGCTATTTTTGTTATTATGTTTCTGTTTGGATGGAACCAGTTTTTATATCCCATGTTATTGACGACTGATCCAAATATGAAAACTATTGTTATGGCAGTAGATTCAATGATACCTACTGGAGACGATTATGCACACTGGCCAACAGTTTTTGCAAGCGCAATGCTAGCAATGCTTCCACCTATTGTTATTATTATAACTATGCAAAAATTCTTTGTTAAAGGGCTATTGGAGAGCGATAAATAAGATGTCTGAAATAAGTTTAAAAAATTTAAAAAAATCTTTTGGATCAACCCAGGTTATTCATGATTTAAGTATTGATGTCAAAGACGGAGAACTAATTGTAATAGTAGGACCATCAGGATGCGGAAAATCAACATTATTAAGAATGGTAGCAGGCCTTGAAGATGCTAATCAAGGTGACATCACCATAGATGGAAAAAAAGTTAATGAGCTCGAACCTATGGAGAGAAATATTGCAATGGTATTTCAAAATTATGCTCTTTATCCGCATATGAGTGTTTTTGATAACATGGCTTATGGTTTAAAGATTGCAAAGGTTTCAAAAGAAGAAATTAATTCAAGAGTTCAAAAGGCTGCAGAAATTCTTGAACTACATGAATTATTAAAAAGAAAACCCAACCAATTATCTGGCGGTCAAAGACAAAGAGTTGCTATGGGAAGAGCAATTGTTAGAAATCCTGTGGCTTTTTTATTTGATGAACCACTCTCTAATCTTGATGCAAAACTAAGAGTGCAAATGAGATTAGAAATTAAAAAATTACAAACACAACTTAAAACTACCTCTTTATATGTAACTCATGACCAAGTTGAAGCCATGACCCTAGCAGACAGAATGATAGTAATGAACGAAGGAAATGTTGAGCATATTGGAACACCTTTAGAGGTTTATACTAAACCTAAAACTTTATTCACCGCCCAATTTATTGGAAGCCCAGCAATGAATATTTTAAATGCTGAATGTAAAAATGGGAGCGTTATTTTAGGTAAAAATATAACATTAAACACAAATATTAAAAATCAAGGTAAAGTTAGCGCTGGTTTAAGACCAGAGGATTTTTCAATAGATGACAATGGACCAATTAAAATAAAAATAGATTTAGTTGAACTAATTGGATCTAATTCTCTTCTTCATGGAAGATTAGAAAATAGTAATGAAATTTTAGTGGCGAGTATTTCAGGTGTAGTGGATGACAAAATTGTGGGCAAAACTATTGGTTTAAGTTTTAATGATAAAAATTTACATTTATTTGATTCTAACTCAGGTCAAAGGCTAAATTGAAAAATTCTTTTTTAACAAAACCTAACTATATTAGGATTTATGGTCATCGTGGAGCCAGAGGGGACATAGTTGAAAATAGCTTAGAGGGTTTTAAATATACTTTTGATTTGGGTATTAAAGCTATCGAATTCGATGTGGTTGTGACTAAAGATAATATTCCAATTTTGTTCCACGATTATCGATTAAATAAGGACATGGTAAAAGATAGCAATGGAAATTGGTTGGATAAACCAGATCTTAAAATTATAGATTTAACTTACGAGGAGATAAGCACTTATAGTATAGATAGTTTAAAACCTGACAGTGCCTACTCTAAAAGATTTAAAAAACAAAAACCAGCAAAAGGAGCCAAAATTCCTAGGTTAACAGATTTATTTAAGTTAGTGGCTGAGAAAAAAAATAAAGATGTTTTTTTAAATCTTGAGATTAAAACAACGCCTACCCAAGATGCAGTGACACCAGATAATAAATCCATGGTATCGTTAATTTTAGAGGATATTCAAAAATTTGAGCTTGAGGACCGAATTGTTGTCACTTCCTATGATTTTAGAAATTTATATGAGCTTAAAAAACAAAATTCAAATGTATTAAGAGGTTTTATAACGTTACAACAAGATCTTTCTACAACAAAAAAAAATGTATACGAGGGATCACCTTGGATGGCCAAAACATTTCCCTTGGAGGATCTTTTTCTTTTACCAAATCTCATTAAGTCTTTAGAGGGGCATGTTTGGAGTGTTTTTTACAGGGATCTTACAAAACAAAATGTTGAACTAGCTCATAAACACGGTCTGGCAGTAAATGTTTGGACCGTTAATAGAGAAAAAGATATTATAAAAATGATCGACTATGGTATTGATGGTATTATCACAGATTATCCAAAAAAAGTTCAAGATATTTGTAAATTAAAAAATATTGAGTGGTTTTAGAAATTTAGTCTTAAATCTTGATATCAAGCTATCTTTTGTATATTAAGCATTATGGCAAAAAAAAAATATCAAAGAAATTGGTTGGAAAGAAAATTGGACGAATACAATCACACTATGGAGTTAATTAGAACAATACTGCCATTTATTATTTTGCTGCTACAAATATATATACTTCTTAAAATTGTATAGTTCCCCTTCTTAAGTTATATTTAATAATGGATTTACTCTTTATATTAATAGGCGCAGGTCTTGCTATATTTGTTATATTCGTATCTTTTAAAAGCATCGGAGCAGGTATAGCCGCAAAATCAGAAATAAATAGACAAAAAGACAAACTAAAATCAGATGAAATTGAAAAAGAAGAAGAAGTACTCGATAAATTAAAAAATGAAAATTTAACACAAGAAGAACTTACAAAGATTTACGACGATCTTAAAAAAAAGAAATAATACTTTTTAATATAATCCTTGAGGGATAATGAAATAGTGAATTGCCAAAACTATTGCAACTGAAACACTTAGACCAAAAAACATTTTAACAAAATCTTTTCCAATTAAAGGAAATACATATTTAAACTTATAATCTTTGTTCATGGTTGAAATGGCTAGCTCTCTACCACATAAAAGGCCTACGAATACCCAAGTAGTTGACATTGGAAGATCATTTAATTCTTTAAAATAGAATAATACTGCAGCATAAATAATGTTTATTATTGTTGCTGATCTAGCGTATCTTGTACCTGTTTTTTCTAAAACTACCTTTTGTATTGGACCACCATGAATATAAAAAATATAAAATAGAAGCACAGTGAAGTAAGCCATAACAGTTAGCAGCAAAGTAATATCTAATTGTCTTGGCAAGAATACTGCAATATTTGCAACATCGTGTGATAACCATACCCACCATAACCAACCGGATGTTACCCAAACTGCATTTCTCCAAAACTTTATCCAAAAATCTCCTTTTACCTCATCGAGTTTTTCATTAATAAATTTAGAAACCCCAATCCAGCATATATAAGCGACAGTTGCTGCAATACCATAACCAACTATACTTTTTACCAGCATTTTTTCTAAAACAACTGTTGATGCAAAAGCCGATAAAACCAAAAAAGTCGTTGAGACCGGGATTCCTATTCTTGTGAGCAATAAAAGAATTGCTGGAGCAACTGCATGATACCACTGAATTTCCTGATAAGGTATTCTAGTTAATCTTCCATAAGAAATGTCACCATCGTAACTGTACCAACCCCATGCCAGAGCTATTATCATTACAGATGAAGCTGAACCTGCTAATATATACCAAGCGAACCATTTTTTCTTAGATGCAATGAATGTTCCAAGTGTTTGAATGGAATCGTTAGCTATTACACTATAGCCTGCTAGCCCGAAACCAACGATTGTATATATTAATGTTAGGTCCATAAGACGACTCACTTATATCTAATTTATAAATCGAGTCTAGAGGTTAAATTTATTATTTAAAATTTTGGTATGGAGGATTTGTCCTGTATAATTTTTTTTTTATTTAGATCAAGTTGTAAAATTGTTAGTAAGTTTTTTTACCAAGTATTTGAGATAACATTTTGTTACTAATTTTTTTAAAATTTCACGCCATGTTTCACGCCATGAATCTATATCGAATACTTTATTATGCCCGCAAACATTATAGGTATTTGCAATGCAAAGTTTGTAAGTAGCGGTTTATCCTTTGTTACTGTGCCTACAACTGTCCATCCAATAATACCAAGTCCGTGAGGTATCATGCTGTAAGGATAGTAATCTAAGTAGAATGCCAATATTCCAAACAAGGTTAAAAACGTACTTATCCATTTAAGATATTTTATAGTTATTTTATTCATATTTTTTCTCCTGATTATTATATTAAAGTATTGTTAAGGTTTTATTAAAGGATTACTTAGAAGCTTTAACCTTTTTCTCTATAAAGGCTGGAACATCATCCTCTTTATTAATCAATTCTTCCTTCGGATTTTTAGGTTGGAAGGCGTACAAAACATGCAACTTACAGTAAGCAAATCCTTCAATTGGTTTTCTACCACAGAAATAAAAATTCTCCTCATCGGGGTGACCAATTGGCCATCTACAATTGTCATTATCTAACTGTTCTAAAGTTTTTGGATTTTCAGGTTCAAAGTTTTTGTCTAAAAGAAGTGATTTAAATCTGCTTTTTCTTCCAACGTATTTTTCGCTTTTAGGACTGTTATCCATGACTTGTTTTTTTTGTGATTGTGATTTTTTAGAGGTCGCTCTTGCTGCAAGTTTAAGCCTATGTGCTTTTCCAATAACTGCGTTTCTTGTGGTATCGCCTAAAATCTCGGCAATTTGACTTGCCGTATGGCCTTTTTTCCACAATTCTTTAAGTTTTTCTTCTTTATCTTGGGTCCAGCTCATTTATCTAGAAACTATATTTAGTTTCCATGTTCTAAACTATTACATAATCTAGTAGTATGAAAATGAAATAGCATTAAATTTGTTCAAAAGAAAAGTTTTTCACAGAAAAATTATTTTTTGAAGTTATAAGACTACGTATGGTTGAAATTACAAAAAAATATAAACTAAAAAATACAGTAAGATTTGGCTCAATTAATTGGATTGGGTTGTGGACACTTTATAAAAGAGAAGTTTTTAGATTTTTAGTTGTGTGGGTTCAAACGTTACTATCTCCCATAGTTTCCTCTCTTTTATTTCTTTTGGTTCTATCGGTGGCGATAGGAAGTGGTAGATCTGATATGCTGGGATTTCCATTTATAACCTTTCTATCTCCTGGGTTGATAGCAATGCAGGTAATTCAACAATCTTTTTCTCATTCCTCATCTTCTTTTATGATTGGAAAAATACAAGGAAGCATAGTGGATGTTTTGTATGCCCCATTGTCAGCTGGAGAGGTTACAACCGCAGTTGCATTAGCTTCTACAACTAGAAGCTTTATGATTGGAATTGTATCAATATTTATTTTTTATTTTTTGGTGGATATTGAAGTAAAAAATTATTATTCCCTAATTTTTTTCACATTTATTTCATCTTTTATTCTTGGTTGTGTCGGGATTATAGCAGGTCTTTGGGCTGAAAAATTTGATCACATGGCATCGGTAACTAACTTTATAATTATACCTTTATCATTTCTATCAGGAACTTTTTATACCATTGAGAACTTGCCTCAATTTTTACAAACTATAAGTAAATGTAATCCATTTTTTTATATGATTGATGGTTTCAGATATAGCTTTTTGGAAAAATCAGATGGCTCAATTTTTGTTGGATCTGTCTATCTAACTATATTAGCAATTTTACTATGGTTTATATCTTATTTGCTTTATAAAAAGGGATATAAAATTAAATCATAATCCATGAGTGCTTTAGCTAAAAACTATAATAGAAGAAAAATCTCTTTTAAGAGAGGAAAGGGAAGCTTTTTGTATTCAACTAATGGAAAGAAATATTTAGATTTCGTACAAGGTATCGCAGTTAATTCCTTGGGTCACGCTAATTCTTATTTGACAAGAGCAATGAATAAGCAAGCAAAAAATGTTTGGCACGTATCGAATGCATTTACAATTCCTGAACAGGAAAGACTTGCAAAAAGGCTTACCCAAAAAAGTTTTGCTGATTACGTGATATTCCAAAACAGTGGCGTTGAAGCAACAGAGGCTGCAATAAAGGTTGCAAGAAGGTACTTTTACTCAATTGGAAAACCACAAAAAAACAGAATTCTTTGCATAAAAAATTCTTTTCATGGAAGAACTCTGGCGGCAATTTTTGCTAGTGGATCAAAAAAAATGACTGAAGGATTTGGACCTAAAATTCCTGGGTTTGATCACTTTAACTTTGGTGATCACAAAGGTTTAAAAAAAGCTATTACTAAAAAAACAGCTGCGATAATGATAGAAACAGCAATGGGAGAATCAGGAATAAAAGTAATACCAGATTGGTGCTTAAGAGACCTAAGAAAGCTTTGCAACAAGAAAAAAATCTTATTAATTTTAGATGAGGTTCAGTGTGGAATCGGAAGATCTGGTAAATTTTTCGCTTTTGAACATGCGAAAATAAAGCCGGATATAGTCCCAATAGCCAAAGGTATAGGAGGAGGGTTTCCAATAGGAGCAGTTCTGATGAATAAAAAAGTTGCAACTGCGATGACACCAGGATCACATGGAAGCACTTTCGGTGGGAATCCTCTAGCTATGAGCGTAGGTAATGCGGTGTTAGATCAAATATTTAAAAAGGGTTTTTTAAAAAATGTTCAGAAACTATCTAAACATTTTATTTCTGAGTTAAATCAAATTAAGGAAGACTATCCTGAAATAATAAAAGAGGTAAGAGGAATAGGCTTGTTGATAGGTTTACAGCTTTATAATGATCAAAATAAATTTATCAAAATATTAGAGGATAATAAATTGCTTGCAATGAGAGCAGGTGAAAATGTGGTCAGAATCCTGCCTCCTTTAAATGTTAAAAAACAGGAAATAGATTTAGCTATAAAAATTATAAGAAAAGTTTGTAATAAACTAAATTAAAATATGAAAAATTTTATAAATATTTCTGATTTGTCAAAGAACGAACTAAGATCAATTATTGACAATGCTAAAAAGAGAAAATCTGAAAGAGGTAAAAAACCAAACTCTGAACCTGATTTAAATCAGTCAATTCAAGGTAAGACAATGATTATGTTTTTTGCAAAACCTTCTACAAGAACAAGAATATCTTTTGATCTGGCAGTTAAACAATTAGGTGGATCATCTATTATTTTAAATCAGGATGAAATTCACTATGGAAAAGGAGATGAAACAATTAAGGATACAGCCAAAGTTCTATCTCAATATGCAGATATTCTTATGATAAGAACTGACTCACATAAAGATATAGATGAATTTAAAAAGCATTTAGAAATACCAATCATAAATGGCTTAACTAATTTAAGTCATCCATGTCAAATTATGGCTGACATTTTGACTTTTGAAGAATCAAAGGGCGATATAGAGGGAAAGACTCTTGCTTGGCTAGGAGACGGAAATAATGTTGCTAATTCATTAATTGAGGCGGCAACCAAATTTAAATTTGAATTAAACATTGCGTGCCCAAAAAAATATCAACCTAATAAAAAAATAATAGATGCCGCAAAAAAAAATAATTGCAAACTTTTAATAACAGAAGACCCATACAAAGCAGCAAAAGATGCTGACTGTATTATGACAGATAAATGGATTTCCATGAGTGACAAAGGTGATAAAAAGAAGAAGAAAAAAATTCTTCAAAAATATCAAGTAAATAAAAAAATTATGAAAGTTGCTAAATCAGATGCAATTTTCATGCACTGTCTACCAGCAAGTAGAGAAGAAGAAGTCACAAGTGAAATTATGGATGGAAAAAAATCAGTTGTATGGCTTCAAGCTTTTAATAGAATTCATGCCCAAAAAAGCATTATCGAATGGTGTATGAAATAATTTATGGTTTTGGAAGCGGACTATCGCTAAAAGAATTCATATAAAGTATTACCGAAGCTCTGTCCTTTTCATTTTTTAAACCTGCAAAAGCCATCTTAGTTCCTTTTATGTGAGCAGCAGGCTTGATCAAATACCCGTTCATTTCTTCGTAAGACCAAACTTTTCCATGAGCCATAAGTGCTTTTGAATATTTATAATCAGATATAGATCCAGATTTTCTTCCTAAGACACCGTACAAAACTGGTCCAATTTTATTTTTTCCACCTTTAGCAACCACATGACAAGCAGTGCATTTTTTAAAAACTTGTTTCCCGTGCTCTATAGTGCCTAAAGCTAAAAAATCTTTTAAGTTTAAACTTTCTGAACCAGATGATTTTGAGCTTGTCGTCTTTACGACAGGGGCTTCTACTTTGTAAGCAGCCTCAGAGGGTTTTTCTACATGGAATATAATATCTGTAATCTTATCTATTCCAAAAACGACTAAAACAGTAAAAATTATTGCAGCTATAATTTTATTTATTTCAAAACCATTCATAAATTTGGTAATTAATATGTTAGATATATCACGAGTTAATTAAAAAGACTTTAATTAAATTTAACATTGTTGCGTCCTTGAGCCGCACAAATATTTATGAGTAGCACAGTCATTATAATTCCATCACGGTTAGAAGCAAAAAGACTTCCCAACAAACCATTAAAAATTATCAAAGGTAATGAAATTATAAATCATGTTTATGATTTGGCAGTTAAATCAGGTGCAGGCGAAGTATTGGTTGCAACACCAGATAAGGAAATTTCGGAGTTAATAATAAAAAAAGGAGGAAAATCATTTTTATCAAAAGACAGACATGAGACAGGAACAGATCGAGTTTATGAAGCGTTCAAAGTCTACTACTCTAACAAACCAAGTATCATAATTAATTTGCAAGGTGATATGCCCAACTTAAAATCGGAGTCTATTTCTTATCTGAGTAATTATTTAAAAAAAGGCCTTTGCGATGTCGCTACCCTGGCATCCTCTTTACAAGATAAAAGTGAAATAGAAAATAATAACATAGTTAAAGTTGTTACTAAAAATAATATTCAAAACTCTGATTTCTCCGAGGCCTTAGATTTTAAAAGAATAATTGATCCGAAAGAAAGTAAATTTATTTATCATCATATTGGAATTTATGGCTTTACTAGTAAAGCTTTAATAAGGTATGTAAATTGCAAAAGAAGTAAATTAGAATTGGAAAGAAATTTAGAACAAATGAGGGCCTTAGAAAATAATATGAAAATTCATGTTGGGTATATAAAATCTAATCCTCTTAGTATTGATACCGAGGAAGATTTTTTAGAAGTAAAAAAAGAGATGGAGTCGAATGACTAAAGATAAAATAGCATTTCAAGGAGAAGAAGGTGCTTATTCTCACTTAGCTTGTGAGCAAATTTTTCCTGGCTCTTCTATCAAACCGTGTCCAACATTTGAAGAGACTTTTAAAACCGCTTATGAAGATGATGCATTTAAAGTAATCATTCCTATAGAGAACTCATTGGCTGGAAGAGTAGCAGATATTCATTATCTTTTAACAAAATACAAACTACAAATTTATTCTGAACACTTTCAAAAAGTTGAACATAATCTTTTAGTAAAAAAAGGTACAAAATTAAACGATATAAAATATGTAAGAAGTCATGCGCAAGCAATTGATCAATGCCAGAAAATTATTATAAAACATAAATTTAAAACTATAATTTCAGCAGATACCGCAGGCTCTGCTAAAGAACTTTCAAAAAGTAACGATAAATCAATTGCAGCAATAGCCTCAAAACTTTCTGCTAAAATATATGATCTGGATATTCTGGAAAAAAATATTGAGGATGACAGCGGCAATGTCACTAGGTTTTTAATTATGGGTAAAAACGTCAAACAGCCAGAATATGAAAAAAATAAAAAATATATTACCAGTTGTATATTTAGAGTAAAAAGTATTTATGCTGCACTTTACAAATGTCTTGGGGGTTTTGCTACAAACCAAGTAAACCTTACAAAGTTAGAAAGTTTTTCAGTTAAGAATACTTTTGACCAAACAAATTTTTATTTGGATTTAGAAGGACATATAGAGGACACAAGAGTTCAAAAAGCTCTAGAAGAGTTGGGTTTTCACACTCAAAGCTTGAATATCCTTGGAGTTTATGAAGCTTCTTCGTTTAGACAAAAAAAATAGTCCACAAATCATAGATTCGAGACTTGTAGAATTCAATTTGATATTGATATAATAATTTGGAGGCCATTCAGGCGGTTTCGATATGTTTAATGTGTCAGGGTGTAACAACAGCAGCACGGACTTTTGAAAGCGGGTTGTTTGGTCTCCTGAACAATGACAGAAAATAAATCAAAAATTTTAGCATTAAAATATAGACCAAAAATATTTAAGGAATTAATTGGACAAGAAATTATTGCTGAAACAATTTCTAATGCCATAAAAATAAACAAAACACCAAACGCATATCTTCTAACTGGAATTAGAGGTGTGGGTAAAACAACAACAGCACGATTGATTGCCAAAGCATTAAACTGTTCTAAAAATATTGGAAAAGGTGAAATGTGTAATGACAAAGATGTTTGTAATCATTGTGAAGAGATTGATGGCTCAAACCATATTGATGTTTTAGAAATGGATGCTGCATCCAAAACAGGTATAGACGATGTTAGAGAATTAATTGAAAATTCAAAATATAATCCAACAAGTGCAAAATATAAAATATTTATTATTGATGAAGTACATATGCTTTCCAAACAGGCTTTTAACGGTTTACTAAAAACTTTAGAGGAACCTCCTGAAAAACTTAAATTTATCTTAGCAACTACTGAAGCAAGAAAAATTCCTGTAACTGTTTTATCTAGATGTCAGAGATTTGATCTAAAAAGAGTAAGTTTAGAAGTTATTTCTTCACATCTTAAAAAAATATCACAAATTGAAAAAGGCAAAATATCAGATGAGTCTTTAAATTTATTAGCAAGAGCCTCGGAAGGATCAGTAAGAGATGCCATCTCTTTACTCGATAGAACTTTGATTTTGCAAAGCTTGAACCCAGAAAAGGTTATAGAGCCAAGTGAAGTTAGAAAAATACTTGGCTTAGTTGATAAATCAAAATTAATAAATTTATTAAAATATGTACTTTTAGGTGATGAAAAAAATGCATTGAGTGCTTTTAAAGAAATCTTTGATCAAGGTTTAGACGCAAAAATGTTTTTAAATGATATTTTAGAAATTTTATATCTATTTAGTAGAAGAATTAATTTAGGATCAATTGAAAAAGACCTTTTTATTTCAGAAGGTGAATTAAAACTCATAGATGAAAACAGCAAAAATGTAACTACCCAAGATCTCGCTTTATTTTGGCAGCTAACTATAAAAACAATAGAAGATTTAAAAACAGTTTCTAGTGAAAAGATAGCATTAGAGATGTATCTAATACAGCTAATGCACGTAAAAAATATCGAAGGGCAAGAAGACGTTAAAAATTTTCAATCAACCTCTGAAAATGAAACAGTAGTGACAAAAAAAAAAATTGATATAGGAGGAAATGACTCAAATTTAATAAATTCTACAAAAGACCAATTAAAAAGCGTTGATCAAATCAAAGTTTTTAAAGATAGCACACTAGAATCAACAGCTGAAAATGAAAAGCAAATAAAAGTCGGATCTTTTTCTGATTTAGTTTCTTTAGCAAACCAGGATAAAGATATGGAATTAAAATATGATCTTGAAAAAAATGTTAAGTTAGTGAGATTTGAGCAAGGAAAAATAGATATAAATTTCAATGAAAATTTAAATAAAAACTTTATTAAAAAGTTATCTCAGAGTTTATTCAAATGGACAAAAAAAAGATGGATTATATCTTTAAGCAAAGAAGAAGGAGCAAAAACATTACACGAACAAAAAATTGAAAGAAAAAAAAATATTCTAGAAAGTGAAAAAAATAATTCAGTTTACAAAAAAATTATAAATACGTTCCCAGATGCAGATTTGGTAGATGTGAAGGAGGAAAATGACTGATTTTACTGACATGCTGTCTAAGGCAAAAAAAATGCAGGAAAGAATGAAAGAAGTTCAAAAGACATTAGAAAACATAGAGGTGGAAGGTACAGCAGGAGGTGATTTGGTAAAAGTTGTTCTCAGAGGGGATTACGAAATGAAATCAATTTTAGTTACAGAAAAAGCAAAAAATGAAAAAAGAGAAATTATAAATGATTTAATAATTGCAGCTCATAACGATGCAAAAGAAAAACTTAAGAAAAAAACTTCTGAGGAGCTTTTGAAAGTTAGTGGTGCTTCTAACTTGCCTTTTGATTTTAAATTACCTTTTTAGATGGACAATAATATTCCAGATATCGAACAATTAATAAAACAATTTTCTAAATTGCCTGGACTTGGTCCGAAGTCTGCAAAAAGAATTATTCTAAAGCTTATTAATAATAAAGAAAATATGATTAAGCCATTAGCAAAACTGTTGGCAAATGTTTACAAAAATGTTGTCCGTTGTACTGACTGCGGAAATCTAAAAGTAGTAAACCAGCAATGTACATGTGAATTAAATAGCAATACATACGATAAGATATGTGTGGTTGAAAATCTGGCTGACATGTGGGTAATTGAATCTGCAAATATTTTTAAAGGCCATTTCCATATTTTAGGTGGCACACTTAATTCTGACGAAAAGTATGAACAAAAGAATTTACTAATAAATTCACTTGTAAAAAGAATTAAAAAAAATAATTTAAAAGAGGTTATCATAGCTACCAGTGCTACAGTTGAAGGACAGACTACCGCACACTACATTGAGGATGTTATCAAAAATGATAAAATTAAAATATCTAAACTAGGACAAGGTTTGCCAGTGGGTGGAGAAATTGAACAATTAGATGACGGAACTTTAGTATCTGCCTTTAAAAATAGAGTTCCAGTTTCTACTGACTAGATTTTTTTTCAAGCCTTCTTTGATGCAGCAAAGGCTCAGTGTAGCCTGAAGGCTGTTCTCTTCCTTTAAAAACCAAATCGCATGCTGCCGCAAATGCTATAGATTTTTCAAAGTTCGGAGACATAGGTTGATAGTTTTTATCTTTTGAATTTTGTTTATCTACAATTTCTGCCATTTTCTTTAAGACTTTCATAACTTGATCCTTTGTACATATATTATGATGTAACCAATTAGCCATATGTTGTGAGGATATTCTTAAAGTTGCTCTGTCTTCCATCAACCCGACATTTTTTATATCAAGAACCTTTGAGCAACCAACTCCCTGGTCAATCCACCTGACGACATAACCCAAAATTCCTTGAGCATTATTTTCTAACTCTTTATTAATATCTTCAACTGACCAGTTAGGCCTATCAGCTTTTGGAATTTCTAAAATATTTTCAAGTTTAGCTTTCTCTCTTGATTCTATTTCTGACTGTTTTTTAAAAACATCAATTTTGTGATAATGAGTTGAGTGAAGAGTTGCTGCTGTTGGTGAGGGGACCCAGGCACAATTAGCACCAGACTTTGGATGCCCGATTTTTTGTTTCATCATGTCACCCATTTTGTCAGGCATTGCCCACATTCCTTTTCCTATTTGAGCTTTACCAGAAAAACCACAAGCTAAACCTGTATCTACATTCCAATTCTCATAAGTATTAAGCCAGGTTGATTTTTTCATTTCTCCCTTAAAAATCATTGGACCAGCTTCGAAAGAGGTGTGCATCTCATCTCCGGTTCTATCTAGAAAACCTGTATTAATAAAAACCACTCTATTTTTTACTTTTCTAATACATTCTTTAAGATTTACTGTTGTACGTCTTTCTTCATCCATGATCCCAACTTTTATAGAATATTTTTTTAAACCTAAAACTTTTTCAACTGTTTCAAAAATATCGTTAGTAAAACTAACTTCATCTGGACCATGCATTTTAGGTTTAACAATATACATTGATCCTGTTCTAGAATTTTTTTTGTTTTTAAAATCGTGGATGGCACAAAGAGTAGATATAAATGCATCCATTATACCCTCTGGAATTTCAGAGCCATCTTTTAAAGTTATTGACGGATTAGTCATTAGGTGACCTACATTTCGATTAAGCAACAAAGCTCTTCCATGCAAAACAACTTTAGACCCATCTAGGCCAGTGTAAATTCTATCAGAACTCAATTTTCTAACAAATTTTTTTCCATTTTTTTTAACTTCTGCTTCTAAATTTCCCTTCATTAAGCCAAGCCAATTTCTATAACATTTAACTTTATCCTTAGAGTCTACTGCTGCAACAGAGTCTTCGTTATCTACAATTGTAGAAATCGCAGACTCTACTATCACATTAGAAATATTTGCTTTATCACTTTTTCCTGCAGAACTATTAGGATCAATTATAATATCAATATGTAGATTATTATTTTTCAATAAAACTGATGTTGGATTTTGTTTTTCACCTACAAAACCTACAAAATGTTTTTTATTTTTAAGACTTTCATTTTTATCTTTAATTAAAAACTTTAATTCACTTCCGCTAATTATAATTTTTGTAACTTCTTTCCAACTTCCTTCGTTTATTGGAAAAATTTCATCTAAAAATTCTCTTACATAATTTATAACTTTTTTCCCTCGTTCTTCGCTATAAACTTTGCCAATTTCTCCAGGTATAACATCAGTTCCATAAACTGCATCGTACAAACTTCCCCAGCGTGCATTAGCAGCATTCAAAGCATATCTTGCATTATCTACTGGAACAACTAATTGGGGACCAGCAATTGACGAAATTTCTTTGTCGACGTTGGTTGTTTCTATTTTAAAGTCACCCTGATCTTCAGCAATATATCCAATGGATTTTAAAAAGTTAAAATACTCATCTTTGTTAAAATTAGATCCTTTTTTTTGTAAGTGCCATTCATCAATTTTTTTTTGTATATCGTCCCTTTTTTTTAATAATTTTTTATTAATAGGAGTTAAGTTATGAACAGCATCGTCAAAGCCCTTCCAAAATTTATTTATATCCAAATCTGTACCTGGAATAGCCTCATCATTTATGAACTTAAGCAATTCTTCACTTATCTGTAAATTATTAACACTTACTTTTTTCATTTGAGGGATAATACATCAAATATTAAGTATTTTAACAACACTTTATTGACACATTTGAATTTTAATTAAATTAATAATATTATTTTTGCTTAAGATTTTATGAGAAATTATCTAGATTTTGAAAAAGAAATAAAAACATTAGAACAAGACCTTGATGGGCTGAAAAATCCATTTGATAAAGATGGAATTTCTGAAGTTGATACGGTAAAAATTAAAAAAGTTCAAAATGAAATAAACGACAAATTAAATCTCACATATTCTAATCTAAATAGTTGGCAAAAAACACAAGTAGCTAGACACGAGGATAGACCAAGAGCAAATTTTTACATTAATAAAATTTTTTCTGACTTTACTCTACTATCAGGAGATAGACTATTTGGTGATGACAAATCTATAATTGCAGGTTTTGCGGTGATAGAAGGAAAATCTGTTTTAGTTCTAGGTCAAGAAAAAGGTGAGGACCTAAATTCACGGTTAGAAAGAAATTTTGGAATGATGAAACCGGAAGGTTATAGAAAATGTATACGTCTTATGAAACTTGCCGACCGTTTTAAAATTCCAGTAATTTCTTTTATAGATACACCCGGGGCTTATCCAGGAATAGGTGCTGAACAAAGAGGACAGGCAATTGCAATTGCAAACTCTATAGAGTGTTGCATGTCTTTGAAGGTTCCTAATATATCTATTATAATTGGAGAAGGTGGATCTGGAGGAGCAATAGCATTAGCTTCATCAAACAAAGTAATTATGTTGGAGCACTCAATATATTCAGTCATATCACCCGAAGGATGTGCATCTATTCTTTGGAGAGACCCTAGTAAATCATTGGAGGCTGCAGAGGCTATGAAATTAACAGCAAGTGAATTATTAAAAATAGGTATTATAGATGAAGTAATTAATGAGCCGCTTGGTGGCGCGCACAGAGATGGTGAAAAAATAGCTTCTGAAATTAAAAAATCTATTATTAAAAATTTACAAGATTTTGAAAATTTATCAGGAGACGAAATATTTGAACAGAGAAAACTTAAATTCCTAAAAATAGGAAGAGACCAAGGTTTTAGGAAAGCATCTGGAAAAACAACTTCGAGCTTGGGTTACACTGAACCTAGCTTTAATAAGATTGTTAGGCTTTATGTAAACAAAAAAAACATTTTTTTAGTATCTATGGGTGCCCTAATATTAGCCGGTATTATCTATATATTAGTGTAACAAATAGGTAGTTTTTTCAAATTTTTTTATAGAAACTTGATCATTCACTTGACATTTAATCTCTAAACGGTTTAAAGAGCCATATTAGTAAATTTGAACTATTTCAATTTACTGATTTAAAGTTAATAAATAAGGAAGAACAAATGAGTCTAAAAGGAAAAGTAAAGTGGTTCAATGGAACTAAAGGTTATGGTTTTATTGAAAGAGAAGATAAGGAAAAGGACGTTTTCGTTCATTCTTCAGCAGTAAGAGCAGCTGGTTTAAAATATTTAAACGAAGGTGATGAGCTTACTTTTGAAGTAGAGAACGGTGAAAAAGGACCTGCCGCGGTAAATCTACAGAAAACATCTTAAATCTTATTACCAGCAAACAAATAATTGGGACAAAGACTAAGATTTAGATTTTTGTCCCAATAATCTAGGGTTGCTATTAATTTTTAATTTGTTAAAAGAACTACAAATGTTTATTAAAATTAACATTGTTAAGTCACACTCACACTCTCATAGAGTGCACGCTAGGCTATTGCTTAGCTAAATCACTACATATTTAAAATACAAATTTATAAACAATTAATATAAAAAGGAGTTATGCAGCAGTAGCTCAGTTGGTTAGAGCACTAGTTTGTGGAACTAGGGGTCGGTGGTTCGAATCCACCCTGCTGTACCAAAAAATGGTAAAAGATAAAAAAACAAAACCTTCTAAGGAATTACCATTAGGTTTTGTAGATAGACAAGAAAAAGAATTATTAATCCGTGATTTTGTAATTTCTAATATTAAAGAAGTTATGATTAAATACGGCTTTCGATATCTCGAAACACCAAGCTTCGAGTATACGGATAGTATTGGAAAATTTTTACCTGACAAGGAAAGACCTGATGCTGGAGTATTTTCTTTTAAAGATGAAAATAAATGGATGTCACTTCGTTATGATCTTACCGCTCCTTTAGCGAGATATGTTGCAAAAAACTATCTTGAAATATCAAAACCATTCAAACGTTACCAGTTAGGTTCTGTTTGGAGAAATGAGAAACCTGGACCAGGAAGATTTAGAGAATTTTTACAATTTGATGCTGACTACGTTGGAACAAACAATTTACAAGCAGATGCTGAACTTTGTGTATTAATTTCTGAGATATTAGAAAAATGTGGTTTAGATAAAAAAGATTATACTGTAAAAATTTCTTCTAGAAAATTAACAGATAAATTATTCGAAAAGTTGAAAATTACATCGAAAGATCAAATCTCTACTGCACTCCGAGCCCTAGACAAAATTGATAGACTTGGCTGGGAGGAGGCAAAAAAACTTCTCGGAGAGGGCAGAAAAGATAAATCAGGAGATTATACAAAGGGAGCAGGACTTAGCATCGACCAGATCAAAACAATCGAGTCTACCTTGCTAGGAAAAATTCCTGACAGTGAAGATGTCTTAGAAATTCTAAAAATATTTGAGGCTTACAATTTTAAAAATTATAAATTTGATCCATCTGTTATAAGAGGGCTGGAATATTATACTGGACCTATTTTTGAGGTTAATTTAAATTTTCAAGTAAAAAACTCAAAAGGACAGAACATTCAATTTGGATCAATAGGTGGAGGAGGAAGATATGATAATCTTGTTAGTAACTTTGGAAATTTAGATTGTCCCGCAACCGGAATATCAATTGGTCTAGACAGACTTGTATTTGCTTTAATGCAGAAAAAAGATTTTAAAATAAAGTCTACACGACCAATTATTATATGTGTTTTTGATAAAGACAAAACTAAACAATATGTAGATATACTAAAAAAACTTAGAGCCTCGAATATCAGTTCTGAGATTTACCCAGGAGAGGGTAAGTTAAAAAAACAAATGGAATATGCGAATAAGATAGGTTCGCCGGCTGTTATTTTGTACGGGGATAACGAAATAAAATCAGGAAAAGCAACTTTAAAAAATTTAGAAAGCGGGAATGAGAGTTCAATTAAAATTGAGGAAATAGCAAATGAAATCAAAAAATTACTCTGAAAATATAATAAAGGTATTTAAGAAAGACGGTTTTGTTTTATCAGAACCAGATGTGCTTTTAGATTCAGATTATATTATTGAAAGATCCGGTGAAAATTTTAGGAAAATAATGCTTACTTTTGAGGATGATACTGGAAAGAGTATGTGTTTAAGGCCAGACTTGACAGTTGCTTCGTGCATTAAATATTTAAAAGATAATTCTAAAGCAAATTCAAAGATATATTATTCAGGTCAAGCTTATAGGAGGTCAAAAAGTTTAAACAAAGTTATTAATTATCAACTAGGTTTGGAGATCTTTAACTCTAAAAATAAATCCATCGATGATTTAAAAGTTTTAAAAACAATAACCAGCTCAATTAATAAGGTAAAAATTAAAAATATATTAATTAAAGTTGGCGATGTAAGTTTATTCAAACAGTTAATCGAGTCTTTAAAAATACCAGAAAGATGGAGAATGAGATTAAAAAGACACTTTTGGCGACCAAAATACTTTGAAGATTTACTTAATAGGCTCGAAACAAATTCTGATGTTGATCCTTCAACAGTTGAACTAGATAAGAAAAAGTTTTTTGAAATGAAGAATATTGATCAGAACAAAGAAGTTGCAAATAGAAAAGTTTCAGAGATCATATCGAGATTCGATAGAAAAATTAAAGACCCGAGATCATTTAAAGAAAATAAAAAAACAGTAAAAATTATTAAAGATTTTTTAAAAATTAGTTGTCCGTTAGATAAATTAGAAAAAACATTAGATAATTTTATTAATAAAAATCAATTAAATAAAAGTGTTTTTAAAGATATATCAAGTTTGAAAAATTTATCTAAGTTAAATTCTAAAATTATTTTTTCTACTAATTTTGGTAGAGATATTGAATACTATTCAGGAGTGGTATTTGAGATATACAACTCTTCGAAAAAAGAGATAGCAAGAGGTGGAAGATATGATGGTTTATTAAAGAGTCTTGGATCTAAAAAAAATATTTCAGCAGTAGGTGCTGCAATTAATTTAAATAATTTAGAGATATGAAAAATTTAATTACTATAGGGTTACCAAGCAAAGGCAGATTGAAAGATGGCTCAATAAACTTTCTTGTAAGAAATAATTTAAAACTAACCTCAAATGGAGGAGAGCGAAATTATTTTGCTGAGGTGAAAAATTTTCCTAATATAAAAATCATTTATTTACATGCAAAAGAAATCATTCAAAGAATTGGTGATGGTACCCTTGATATAGGGATTTCAGGTTTAGATCTTTTAAATGAGTCAGCCACAAACCTTAAACAAAAAATCGAAGTTAAAAAAAAATTAGATTTTGGTTCAGCCAATGTTGTTGTTGCTATTCCTAATGATTGGATTGATGTGCAAACTGTTGCTGATTTGGAGGAGGTATCTTTCGATTTTAGAGATAAAAAAAATACCAGATTGAGAGTTGCAACTAAGTACCCAAATCTAACAAATAATTTTTTAGTTTCAAAAGGTGTTACTCAATACAAACTAGTTGCAAGCCTTGGTGCAACAGAAACTTATCCTTTTATTGGTTCCTCAGAAATTATTACTGATATCACTTCGACTGGAAAAACCTTAAGAGATAATAACCTTAGAATTTTGAAAGACGGTTTAATTTTAAAGTCACAAGCTTGTGTGTTGTACTCAAAAAAAAAGGCTGCAAAATTGCAGCCTTTTTTAAATTCTTTGAAGTGATTGGGATTACATTCCCATTCCACCCATTCCTCCCATACCACCCATTCCACCTGGAGGCATAGCAGGACCAGAGTCTTTTTCTTCTGGTTTGTCGGCTATCATTGCTTCTGTTGTAATTAGTAAACCAGCTATAGAAGAGGCATCTTGTAAAGCAGACCTAACAACTTTCATTGGATCTATAATACCTTTAGAAAACATATCGCAGTATTGTTCTTCTTGTGCATCAAAGCCTTGTGTTGCTTTTTTTCCTTCCAATAGTTTTCCAACAACTATTGAGCCATCTACACCTGCATTAGCAGCTATTTGTCTTATCGGTGCTTGTAATGCTTTTTTAATAATGTCTACACCAGCTTTTTGATCGTCACCTTTAACTTTAACTTTATCTAATTCCTGAGAGGCATAAAGAAGAGCGCATCCACCACCAACAACAACACCTTCTTCTACTGCTGCTCTTGTAGCGTTCAAAGCATCCTCTACTCTGTCTTTTCTTTCTTTAACTTCTACCTCTGTAGCACCACCAACTTTAATTACAGCAACACCACCAGCTAACTTAGCCAGTCTCTCTTGAAGTTTTTCTCTATCATAGTCTGAAGTAGTTTCTTCAATTTGCTTTCTAATTTGGTTACATCTTGCTTCTATATCAGCTTTTTTTCCTGCTCCTGCAACAATGGTACTGTTCTCTTTATCTATTTTTACTTTTTTGCAAGAACCTAAATTGTTTATTTTTACACTTTCAAGTTTTGTACCTAAATCTTCAGATATAACCTGACCACCTGTTAAGATAGCAATATCTTCTAACATTTCTTTTCTTCTATCTCCAAATCCAGGAGCTTTCACAGCAACTACTTTTAGACCACCTCTTAATTTATTTACAACAAGGGTAGCTAGCGCTTCTCCTTCTACGTCCTCAGATATGATCATTAATGGCCTATTTGCTTGCACCACAGACTCCAGTAATGGAACCATTGGTTGAAGATTAGTTAATTTTTTTTCGTGAAGTAAAACAAGAGGGTTCTCAAGTTCAGTTGTCATTTTATCTGCATTAGTCACAAAATATGGAGACAAGTATCCTCTATCGAATTGCATACCTTCTACTACATCAAGTTCTGTTTGAATCCCTTTTGCTTCTTCTACAGTAATTACTCCTTCGTTACCGACTTTTTGCATCGCTTTAGAAATCATATCACCAATCTCTTTTTCACCATTTGCTGATATGGTTCCCACTTGAGCAACCTCTTCATTTGCTTTAACTTTTTTTGATGTTTTTTTAAGACTATCTATTACATTTTCTACAGCTTTATCTATTCCTCTTTTAATATCCATAGGGTTCATGCCTGCAGTTACATATTTAATACCTTCTCCTACAATGGCTTGTGCTAAAATACTTGCAGTTGTTGTTCCATCTCCGGCGTTATCATTGGTTTTGCTAGCAACTTCTTTGACCATCTGTGCACCCATATTTTCAAATTTGTCCTCTAACTCAATTTCTTTTGCTACCGTAACTCCGTCTTTAGTTGTTCTAGGGGCACCATAAGATTTATCAATTACTACGTTTCGTCCTTTTGGACCAAGAGTTGTTTTGACTGTATTTGCAAGTGTATCAACGCCCTTCAACATCTTTGCTCTTGCTTCGTTATTAAATTTTATAATTTTTGGCATTTATTAATTCTCCTTTTAAATAATTTATTTACTTTTTGAAACTCCCATAATGTCTGACTCTTTCATTATGCTATATTCTTTTCCGTCGATTTTTACTTCTGTTCCAGACCATTTTCCAAACAATACTCTATCTCCAACTTTAACATCCATTTTTATAAGTTTACCATCTTCAGTTTTAGCACCCGCACCAACAGCAACAACTTCGCCTTCTTGAGGCTTTTCTTTAGCAGTGTCAGGTATAATGATGCCACCCTTGGTTTTTTCTTCACTATCAAGTACCTTAATTAAAACTCGGTCGTGTAATGGTCTAAATTTCATGAAAACTCCTATAATTTATAATATTGAGAAATATGGTATGTATTTAGAATATTGCAAGTGTATGATAAAAAAAAATTGCTTAAAAAAGCCTTGAATTTCCTATGAAAACTAAAAAATTAGATCACTTAGCTAAAATATACAACGAATATGATGCTTTTATAATCGATTTATGGGGTGTTATGCATAACGGTATAAAATTAAATTCTTCAGCGATAAATGCAGTAAAAGAACTTGATGAAAAAGGTAAAAAAATTGTTTTTTTATCTAACGCACCTCGCCCAACAAAACAAGTTGTTGAGTTTTTAAAAAAAATGAAAATGGATAATAAATTTCTTAAAAACGTTTTAACTTCAGGGGAAGCAGCCTTGAATTCACTCAAAAAAAATAAATTTGGAAAAAAATTTTACCATTTAGGTCCGGTCAGAGATGATTCTTTGTTTTTTGATATAAAGGAAAATAAAACAACGATTGATAAATGCGATTTTATTTTATGTACAGGATTATTTGATGAAGAAGAAAATTTAAATTACTATGAAAATCTTTTAAAAAATTATATAAATAAAAAATTAATATGTACTAATCCAGATCTTACTGTTCACAGAGGAAATGTGGAGGAATACTGTGCAGGTAAAATTGCAGAAATTTTTGAGATTTTAGGTGGAGAGGTAATATATTTTGGAAAACCTCATAAAGAAATTTATTTATCCTGTTTAGAAAAAAATCAAAAAACTTTAATAATAGGAGATAACCTTAAAACTGATATTAAAGGTGCCAACAATATGAAACTAGACTCTTTGTTCATAACTAGTGGAGTTCATAGATCAAAAATTGACAATGAAGAATTTATTTTAGAGCTACTAAAAAAATACAAAGTTTCATCTAATTATTTTCAGAAAGAATTAACTTGGTAAATGAAGATATATAAAAATTTTAATATTCAAAATAAATTCCAAAAATCAGCTATTGCAATTGGAAATTTTGATGGTTTTCATTTGGGGCATCAAAGGGTTATTAAAATAGGGAAAGCGGTTGCAAAAAAAAATAATCTTAAATTTGGTTTGTTAGTTTTCCAACCATTACCGGTAATGTTTTTTAATAAAAAACTAAAAAATTATAGATTAGACTCATTAAATCAAAAAATTGCTTCTTCAAAAAAACTAGGAATAGATTTTTTAATAATAAAAAAATTTGATAAAAAATTTTCAAAAATTAGTTCAGATAAATTTATAGAAAGTATTCTTTACAAGAAACTAAAAACAAGATTCATATTTATAAGTCGAAACTTTAGATTTGGAAAGAACAGGACTGGTAATGTAAAATTACTTAAAAAAAAAGAGAAACTTTATAATTACACAACAAACACTATCAAACCTTTTAATAAAAAAGGTTTAACTATATCTTCTACATTAATTAGAAAAAATATTTTAAAAGGCAAGATTGCTTATGCTAATAAATTATTAGGAAGATTTTGGACAATAGAGGGATTGGTTACAAAAGGCGAGCAACGAGGTAGGAAAATTGGTTTTCCTACATGTAATTTAGATATGAAAAATTATATAGTTCCTAAAATTGGTGTTTATTCTTGTAATGTAATAATAGACAAAAAAATAAAAAAGAAAGGTATTGTAAACGTTGGTTATAGGCCGACTTTCGGAAAAAATAGACTTGTTTTGGAGGTACATATTTTTGGTCTTAAAAAAAATTTATATGATAAAAGAATAAAAATAATGCTAATAAGATTTATTAGAAAAGAAAAAAAATTTAAAAATATTACCCAATTAAAAAAACAAATTAAAAAAGATATAAAAAAAGCTAAATCTGTTTAATGCCTGAAAATAATTTAAATCTACCGAAGACAGCTTTTTCCATGAAAGCCAACCTTCCCTCTAAAGAGCCAAAAATTTTAGAAACTTGGGATAAAACAAAGCTCTACGATAAACTAAGAAAAAAATCTGCAGGAAAAGAAAAATTCATTCTTCACGACGGTCCTCCCTATGCAAATGGTCATATTCACATGGGAACAGCACTTAATAAAATTTTAAAAGATATAGTGACGAAGTTTCATCAAATGAGAGACAAGGATTCAATTTATGTCCCTGGTTGGGACTGTCATGGACTACCTATTGAATGGAAAATTGAAGAACAATATAAAAAAAAGAAGAAAAACAAAGATGAAATTCCAACTAAAGATTTTCGAAAAGAGTGTCGTGAATTTGCAGAAAAGTGGATTGAAATTCATAAAAAGGAATTTAAAAGATTAGGCGTTATAGGAGACTGGGAGAATTATTATTCTACCATGAGTTTTGAAGCAGAAGCTCAAATAGTAAGAGAACTAGGAAAATTTCTAACAGAGGGAAGTCTTTACAAAGGTTTCAAGCCAGTTTTGTGGTCGACAGTTGAGAAAACAGCATTAGCAGATGCAGAGGTTGAGTACAAAGATCACAAATCAAATACAATTTACGCAGAATTTCAGGTTAAAAAAACAAATAAGGATTATTTAAAAGATGTTTCAGTAATAATTTGGACCACAACTCCTTGGACAATTCCGGCAAATAAAGCTTTAGCTTACAACAAAGATATTAGCTATTCAGTTTTAGAATTAAAAAATAAAAAAATTGTGGTAGCAGAAAAACTAATTAATTCTGTTATTGCAGATTGTGGACTAGAGAAATTTAAAATTATCAAATCATTTAAAGGAGAAGAGTTTAAAAATACAATTTGTTCTCATCCTTTCAAAAATTTGGGATATAACTTTGATATACCAATGCTTGAAGCAAACTTTGTAACTTTAGAACAGGGTACTGGAATTGTTCATTGTGCTCCTAGTCATGGTCCCGATGATTTCAATTTATGTTTAAAGCATGGCATGAAAGCAATAGAAACTGTTAATAATGATGGAAGATATACAAAAAATATTCCTATTTTTGAAGGAACTCATGTATTTAAAGCAGACGAAATTATTATACAGAACTTAAGAGAACAAAAAAATCTTTTAGGAAACGGCACTTTAGTTCATAGTTATCCGCATTCCTGGAGATCTAAAGCTCCACTCGTTCATAGAGCAACCCCGCAATGGTTTATATCAATGGAAAGTCATAAACTAAGAGAGAAAGCTTTAAACTCTATTGATCAAACAGAATTTTATCCAGAGAAAGGAAAGGCAAGGATAAGAGCCATGATAGAAACTCGCCCAGATTGGTGCATTTCTCGACAAAGATCTTGGGGAGTTCCTTTACCAATTTTCGTAAATAAGAAAACAAATGAACCCTTAAGAGATGCTGATGTCATTGAAAATATAGCTAAGATTTACGAAAAAGAAGGATCTGATTGCTGGTTTTACGACGACCCGCAAAGATTTTTAGGAAAAAAATACAAAAAAGAAGATTATATTAAATCAAAAGATATAGTTGAAGTATGGTTTGATAGTGGATCTACACATTCTTTTGTACTAGAAAAAAGAAAAGATTTGAAATGGCCTGCATCAATGTATTTAGAAGGTTCAGATCAACACCGAGGTTGGTTTCACTCTTCACTACTTGAGTCTTGTGGGACAAGAGGTAGAGCACCTTTCGATAGCATATTATCCCACGGATTTGTTGTTGACGGAAAAGGAATGAAGATGTCAAAATCATCAGGAAACGTCATATCACCTGATGAGATACTTAAAAAATACGGTGCAGATATACTAAGACTATGGGTTGCTTCATCTGATTATTCTGAAGATTTAAGAATAGATCATTCCATATTAGACCAGCATGCTGAGTCTTATAGAAAAATTAGAAATACATTCAGATATATATTAGGAAATTTACGGGATCAGTTTAACCAAAAAAATTTTAAACAGATAAAAATAAAGGAATTCCCTGAGCTCGAACAGTTAATTTTACATAAAATTTTTGTTTTAAATGAAGATATTAAAAAAAATTTGAAGGAGTATAATTTTCATAAACTTCAAAAAGATTTATTAAATTTTTGTGCTTTAGATCTTTCTTCCTTCTATTTTGATATAAGAAAAGATATTTTGTATTGTGATGATTTAAATTCAAAAAAAAGAAAGTCTTGTGTCACATTGTTAAACGTTGTTTTAGAATGTTTGATAAAATGGTATGCGCCTGTTCTTTCTTTTACTACAGAAGAAATTAGTGAATTGTCTCAAAAAGATAAAAAGACAAGTATTCATGAGGAAAACTTTCCCGAAATTCCTAACAATTGGAAAAATGAATTGTTATTTAAAAAATGGGAAAAACTTATAAGCGTTAGGCAACAGGTAAATGTTGCTATTGAGGAGAAAAGATCGAGTAAAATAATTGGATCAAGTCTTGAAGCTGATGTTGACATTGTCTTACCAAAACAAGAATATGATTTTTTAGAGGAAATAGATGCAAAAGAATTTTTTATTACGTCAAATGTAACTAAAGATATCTCTAAAAAAAATGATATATCCGTTTCTGTAAAGAAGGCAGAGGGTACCAAATGCTCACGATGTTGGAAAATTGTTAAAAGCGTAAAGGAAGGTAAGTGCCAACGATGCTATTCAATAAAATAGAATTAAAAAAATTTGATATTTATAGTTTTTTTTTAATACTCTTAACATTTGGAATTGATAGACTTTCAAAAATTTTTGTTATTAATTTAATAGAAAGCAACCAAAAAGAATTGTTTGTTAATGATTTTTTAAATTTGACATTAAATTGGAATAGAGGAATAGGATTTGGTTTATTAAGTTTTGATGTATCTATGGTATATCACGCAATATCTGCCTTAATTCTGTTAATAATAATTTATTTAATATACTTAATGGTTACATCTGACAATTTTAGTAAACTCATACTTGCGTTCATAGTAGGTGGAGCAGTAGGAAACCTTTTCGATAGACTAACCTATTTTGCAGTTCCTGATTTTATTGATTTTCATATTAATAATTACCACTGGTTTACTTTTAACGCAGCTGATATTTTTATCACGATTGGAATTTTTCTTATGATAATAAAAGAGTTTTTTATTTCAAAAAAAGTATGAATTACATTAAAAAATATTTTTTCTTTTTTTCAATTTTGATAATCCTTAACAATTGTAGTGGTTGGAAAAATTTTACAAAAACAATGAGTGGAGAAAAAGTTACTACTACTGACGAGTTTCTGATTAAAAAAAAAGATCCACTAGCATTACCTCCCGGATATGAGGAATTACCTTTGCCAAATACAAAAAAAAAGAAAAATACCAATACAGTTCAGTCATCAATTGGTTCAAAAAATACCGAAACAGGTTCGCAAGCTCCTAGCGTCCTTGAGAACATGGTATTGGAAGAGCTAAAAAAAAATAATTAAATGATATCTGCAAAAACTATAATTACTGAACTAAATTTTAATTCAAGTTTATTTAATTCGTTTTTACCAACTTCAGGCTATAGTTTTAATTTTAAAGATATTAAAAAATTTAAAAAATTTAAAACGGTACTTGTTATAGGGATGGGAGGTTCTGTTTTAGGTTCAAAAGCTATTTATTCTTTTCTAAAATATAAAATAAAAAAAAAATTTATTTTTATAGATAATTTAGACCAAACATTATTGGCTAATATTAAAAAACAATACAATCTTTCTAATTCACTTTTTTTGATTATTTCAAAATCTGGTAATACAAATGAAACAATATTAAATTTAAGTTTTTTTAAATCATTTTTAAAAAAGTCAAACACTATAATAATATCTGAAAATAAAAATAATTTTTTATCAAATTTAGCAAAAGAAAAAGGTTTTTATTTTATTCATCACAATATTAATATTGGCGGAAGATATTCGATTTTTTCTGAAGTTGGCATGGTGCCAGCGTATTTAATGGGTTTAAACCCTAAAAACTTTAAAAAAAATTTAAACAAACTGCTTAAAAATAAAAATTTTCATTTAAATATTTCCAAGGCAATTTCAAATTTAAGATTAAAAAAATTTAAAACCTTAATTCTGCTTAATTATGTTCCAGAGTTAAATAATTTTTTATACTGGTGCCAACAACTTTTAGCTGAAAGTTTGGGAAAAAATAAAAAAGGTTTTTTACCAGTAGTTTCTAATGCCCCAAAAGATCATCACAGCTTATTGCAGTTATATTTAGATGGTCCAAAAGATAAAGTTTTTTATATTTTTAGTTCTAAAAAAACCAAAAATATTCTAACTAGTTCAAATTTTTTTGGAGAAAAAATGAAATATCTAAATAATAAAGATTATCAAGATATTAAAATAGTTCAAAAAGATGCCTTAAAAGAAGTTCTAAAGAAAAAAAAAAATCCTTTTAGAGAAATAATAATTAAAAAATTTAATGAGGACACTTTAGGAAAGTTATTTTTATCATTTATTGTAGAAACAATAATTTTAGGAAAATATATGAAAGTTAATCCTTATGACCAACCTGCTGTAGAAGAAGTTAAGGTTTTAACAAGAAAATTTTTAATTTAAAATAGCCTTATAAATAAAAGTTCAGACCGGCCGTAAGACCTATTATCAACAATATTAAATTTATTATATAAATTAATATTCTTATTTTTTTCCACATGTAAGATTAAAATATGTTTCTCAGATAAAACATTTTGCTTTCTAATGATTTCAATAATTTCATCGTTTTTTTTATTTGAATAAGGTGGGTCCATAAAGGCTATATTGACTTTCTTATCAAAATTTGAACTTACAATGACTTTAGAAATATCTTCAGCAAATATTACCGTTTGTCTTTGAACTTTAAAATTTTCAATATTTTTTTTTAAATTTATTAATGCATCTGGATCTTTTTCAACAAAATAAACTTGAGAAGCTTCTCTTGATAAGCATTCAAAACCGAAGGAGCCTGCCCCGGCATACAAGTCCATAACATGGGAATTTTTAATTTTAATTTCAAAATCACTTGAATGTTCTAATATATTAAACAAATTTTCTCTTACACTATCTTTAAGTGGCCTGGTTTTTAAATTTTTTGGGAAAAAAAGTTTTTTATTTTTGAAATTTCCACTAATTATTCTCATTTTTTTAAAGCTCTCCAACCTATATCTTTTCTATAAAAACCATCATTCCAATCAATTTTTTTAAGATTCAAAAGACATCTATCTCTTGCTTCTACAAGTGTTTTTCCTAAAGATGTAATATTTAATACTCTCCCACCACTTGAAAATATTTTGTTATTTTTTTTATAAGTTCCTGCATGAAAAATTTGCTTGTTATTATCTTGATCTGCTGAAGCTAACTTTTCAATTTCACTGTTTTTAATATGATTACCAGGATAACCATTTGCACACAAAACAATTGTCATACAATTATCTTCATTCCATTCAATTTCAAAATCATTTAATTTATCTTTAGTTGCAAGATCTATAATTTCTAATAAATCTGTCTTGAGTCTCATCATTAATACTTGACACTCAGGATCACCCATTCTGATATTATATTCAATCAAATATGGTTCTCCCTTGCTAATCATTAATCCCGCATAAAGAAAACCTCTATAAGGATGACCTAAATTTTTCATCGCTTTCAAAGTTGGATTTATAATTTTTTTTTTAATTTTTTCATCTAGTTTTACATCTAATAAATTTGAGGGAGAATATGCCCCCATACCACCAGTGTTTGGACCTGTATCTCCCTCGCCAACTTTTTTATGATCTTGAGCAGAACCAAAAAATTTATAACAGTTACCATCAACTATAGAAAAATAACTTATCTCCTCACCATTTAAAAATTCTTCAAGCACTACTTTTCTAGAAGATTTATATTTTCCATTCAAAATTTCTATAATTTTTATTTTTGCTTCTTCTATAGATTTACAGATCGTTACTCCTTTTCCAGAAGCCAAACCATCAGCTTTAACAACAATAGGCATTTTATTTTTATTCAAGAAATCTAATGCACCATTTAAATCATCAAACGATCCAAATTTTGCTGTAGGAATATTATTTTTTTTACATAGATCTTTCATGAAAACTTTAGAACCTTCTAACTGTGAGGCGAATTTATCAGGACCAAAAACTTTTACATTTTTTTCTGACAAAAAATCTACTATACCATCAACTAACGGCTGTTCTGGACCCACAATAACTATATCAATTTCATAATTTCTTATTGTTTCAAAAACTGAATTGAAGTCTGAAATATCAATATTAATATTTTTAGCTAAACTCTCAGTTCCAGCATTCCCAGGTATGCAAATTAGCTTTTTTAATCTTTTTGACTGCTTTAGTTTGTAGCAAATAGAATGTTCCCGACCACCACTTCCTATGACAGCTAAATTCATATATTATAAATGTATTAATGGTGAAGTTAGCATGAACGGAATTAAAGCAAAACTTAAATTTAAACCAAATAGTTTTGATATTGTTAAAGAGGGTAACTATGTAGTTTGTGCGGTTTCTGGAAAAAATATACCATTGAGCGAACTTTCCTACTGGAATGTTGACTTACAAGAAGCTTATTTCTCTCCGAAAGAAGTTAAGTTAAGATATGAACAAATTAAATTAAAAAAATAATCATTTCCATCTTCCGTGTGTCCATATCCATTGTCCTGGATTTCTTAATATCATTTTCTCAATTATTTGGTTAATTTTGATAGTTATTATTTTTTTGTCACTTTCTGGATCATTTGTCTTTTGAAACTCTATTGGTTTTAAGACTTCCATTTTAAAAAAATTTTTTTTATTTCTTTCTAAATATATTGGAATAATTTTACAATCAAACTTTAAAGCGAGTTGGGCAGGTAGGGTAGTAGTATGTGCCTGTTTATTGAAAAAAGGATACCTATCAGACTCACCAAGCCTTTGGTCGACCATTAATGCAATACTGTGTTTTTTCTTTAAAAACTCAATCACTTCTTTAGTTCCAGCAAGACCTTTTTTTATCTGATTTTTACAAATGTATTTTTTTCTAAGAAAAGTCATATATGGATTTATTAAAAAATTATTTAAAGGCCTATAAATTGCTGCTAAACTTAAATTATATTTATCAAGTTCCATAGCCATCAACTCAAAATTTCCAAAGTGACCAGAAACAAAGACAGCTGGTTTGTTAGATTTTTTAACTTCATCGAGTATCTCTTTACCAGATATATCAATATGTGGTTCAGAAAGTTTATTTAAACGGTATTTTCTTAAATAAATATATTCTGCAAAGGTAAATCCATAATTTCTCCACATCGATTCCGTTATATTTTCAATTTCAGAATTAGAAATATTTCCTAGTGCATTTATAATATTTTGTTTTATTATTTTTTTCGATCTAAATAATTTACCTATTTTTAAAAAAACATAAGCAGAAAGCTTTCTGCCCATATTTAATCCTATTATTTTTATAACTAAAAATATAAAATAAATTAATATTGCTTCTACTATGTATTTTAAAACTTTCATTCTAGTAATTTTTTTATACTATTTTTAAAACCCTGTTCATCTTCAAACTTTACTTCCACTTTGATATAATCAAACCTTTTTCTGACAAATGAATTCATTCTTAAATGATCCTTTTCTGTAGTAATTAATTTAGCTTTAAATTTTTCTTCTAGTTTATTTAAATCTTCAAGGTCCTTTTCTGAGTACGCATAATGATCAGGATAACTTATTTCTTTAACTAAATTTAGATGATTCTCTCTCAAGAAATCAAAAAAATTTATTGGATTACCGATTCCTGCAAATGCAATCAATTTTTTATTTTTTAAATTTTCAATACCTTTAGAAAAATAATTGTAATAAAAAAATATTAATTTTGGATTATATCTCTTAAGTTTTTGTTCAAACTCCAAATCTTTAAATCCATTTATTAAAACAATTTGACAATTAATTAGCGTATCTAAGCTTTCTCTAAGAGGGCCTGCAGGAATAACTTGGCCATTGCCTGTTTTTTGTTTTGAGTGAAAACAAATAATGTTTAAATCTTTTTTTATACTTAAGTCTTGATACCCATCATCTAATACAATGAAGTTAAAATTTTTCTCTATAGCAAGATTAATTGCATCCCACCTCTTTTTTGCTGTTAAGATTTTGTTATGTTTTTTTATTAAAGATATTTCGTCTTCATGATTTTTATAATATTTTCTTATAACAACTGGGTTTTGCTCAAATTCTTTTAAAATTTTACAAATTTTTAGAGAAATAGGTGTTTTGCCTGTACCACCCAAATATATATTTCCAACACTTATTATAGGAACTGAAAATTTTTTTTCTGTTACGAAAAGTTTTATAATAAAAAATATAAATTTATAAATTATTGAAAAAGGATATAAAAGAATTGAAAAAAAAGTAAAATAATTCTGGTCCCAAAATTTAGGTTTTAATACTTTCATCTAATAAGATTATTATATTCTTTAATTACTTTATCAAAAATAGTTTTACTATAAATATTTAAATTTTTTATTTTTTCAACATCGGCTTCTTTATTCGCCTCAAAGTTTTCGATTAACTTGCTTGCTAAACCTTCAGAATCTTTAATTTCCTCGGATAATCCAGACCCATCAAGATATTGATAAATTTCCTCAAAATTATAAACATATGGACCATGATAAATAAAACAACCCATTTTTATAGCATCAATTGGATTTTGACCACCGGTTTTTTCAAATTTTTTTAAAAGAGATTTTCCAACAAATATATTTTTAAAATATTTTAAGTACTTTGAAACCGCACCATAATAATTTACTAAAACAATATCTGAATTATTATCAATTTTGTCACTTTCACTTTTAATCTGAATTTTCAAACCTAAATCTTTCAATGTTGAAAATATTCTTTCTGTTCTGTGAATATGTCGAGGTATTATGATAGTTAATATATTTTTATTTGATTTTTTAATTATAGAATGGACCTTACCGCAAAAGTTTTCTTCTCCTTCGTGAGTACTAATGGCACACCAAGTTTTTTTATTTGAAAGTGATTTAAAATGACTATCTTCAATTTTATCATCTTCTAAATTAGAACAGAATTTTATATTCCCAAAATACTTAATATTTTGTGCACCAAGAATTTTTAAATAATCATGTGTATTTTTACTGGAAGATATACAGAGAGAAAAAGATTTAAATATTTTACTCGATAGCGTTCGAAAAAAATTCCACCTCATGAAACTCTTTTTGGTTATCCTTGCATTTAGCAATACAAAAGGTATTTTTTTTTCTTTAATTTTAAAAATAAAATTTGGCCAAATTTCAGAATCAACAAAGGAAACAATATCTGGTTTCCAGTTTTCAAAGAAATTATTTATGAGTATATTAAAATCATATGGTAAAAATTGGTGATAGACTCTATTATTTGAAGCATATTTTTTATTTAATTCTTTAAAAGAACTTAAAGTTACTGTTGTAATAAGAAAATTATTTTTAGTACTCTGTTTTAAATAAAAATCAACTATTGGCTGAATACTTTTAAATTCGCCTATACTTGCTACGTGGAACCAAAATAAAAATCCTTCTGGTCGTTTGAAATTTCTTAAAAAAATTTTTTCTTTATATTTTTCTTTATGTTCTTTATTTAGAAATCTTCGAAAAAATATTATGAATATATATGGAATATAAAAAAAAATTATTAAAAAATTGTAAAATATTTTTAACATGCTTAGTGCACTATTTGTTTTCTATAAAGACTCTCATACTCCTTTGAAGATTTTAATAATTCACTATGAGTTCCAGATTGGAGAACCTCTCCCTCTTTCATTACAATAATTTTATGAGCTTTATTTATTGTCGATAATCTATGAGCTATAACTAAAGTTGTTCTATTTTTTGTTAAATTAAATATTGCATTTTGGACTTTTTCTTCTGACTCTGCATCTAAAGAAGAAGTTGCTTCATCCAAAAGTATTATTGGTGCATTTTTAAGTATAGCTCTTGCAATTGATATTCTTTGCTTTTGTCCTCCAGATAGGCGAACACCGTTTTCACCAATCATAGTTTTATATTTTTCAGGTAATTTTTCAATAAATTCATGTGCAGCCGCAAGCATACATGCTTCTTTTATTTGACTATCTTTTGCACCCAAATTTGCGTATTTAATGTTGTTTTCAACTGTATCGTCAAAAAGAATTACATCTTGGCTAACAAGAGATATTTTATTTCTTAATGATTTTAGGGAAACTTTATTTATTTCCTGTCCGTCTAGAATTATTTTCCCTTTTTGAGGTGCATAAAATCTTGGTATTAAATTTAATATTGTACTTTTTCCTGCTCCGCTGTGTCCAACTAGTGCAGTAATTTTTTCCCCTTCTATATCTATACTAATATTTTTAATTGCTCTTTCTTTTCCAGTCTCATATTGAAAACTTACATTTTCAAATTTTATATTAGAATTTTTAACTTCTAGTTTAGGTAAATCAGTCTCATCTTTAATTTTGATTTCTCTATCTATTATTTTAAAAACTCTGTTGCCTGCAGCCGCTCCTTGATAAATTAGCATGTTAACAGTAGCTAAAGACCTCACAGGTTGATAAGCCAACATCATAGCAGCAAGGAAAGAGAAAAAATTGTTAATACCTATCTCTCCTACGGCAATTAAAGTACCAGAGTAATAAATAAAACCCGCTATCATGAATCCAGTTAAGGTTTCCATTATAGGTGCAGCTCTAATTGCAACTTTCCCAATTTTAATTTGAGTATCAGTCAGGTGTTTAATGGCTTCTGAACTTCTATTTTTTTCAAATTCTTCTTTTTGGTAAATTTTTATTATTTTTGAACCCCTTAATATTTCTGAAATTAAAGTGGTAAAATTTCCTGATGAAATAACACTTGCGGTAGCAGCCTTACCCATTCTCTTTCCTAAAGATTTTGCAACAATTGCTGCCATAGGCATCATAATGAGAGAAAATATTGCTAATTTCCAATTTTGGTAGAACATTAAGCAGATTAAAGTAATGAGGGTCAAACTATCCTTCATAATATTTAACATTCCCGTACTAACTAGTTCTTGAACCATATTCACGTCATATAAAAAAGTAGATATGTATTTTCCAGTATGTTTTGACTCTATTGTCTGTGAGTCTGACAACAAGATATTATCGGTCATTCTATTTTGCAGGGCTTGCTTTATTCTATTTCCTAAAACAATTACAATTAATCTTGCGTAATATAATGAAATTCCTTTTCCCGCAAAAGCAAGAACAACTAAAATTGGAATAAAAATTGCATAGGTTTTATCCTGATCAATAAAAATTTTTTTCACCGCAGGATCTAATAGCCAAGCTATGGAAGATGTTGATCCCGCAACAACTACTGATAAAATTAATGCGATTAATATACGACCTAAATATTTTTTTATGTACTCTCTGTACAATCTTTTTACTATTTCTATAACTTCTTTTAATTTCATTAAATTTCAATTGTTAATAAAAATAAACTTAAAAAAATAAATAGACCTGAAAAATTATTTATTTTAAATGCCCGCAAGCAACTTGAAGAGTTATTTACTTTAAAAATTTTAACTTGATAGAACAACGTTGCAATAAAAAATATCGTAAACATAAAGGAATAATTAATTTTTAAATTTAGCATTATTAATACAAATATTATTGAACTTAATAAATAACAACCCATTACAAATTGGTTAATATTATTTTTAAATTTAATTGCTGTTGATTTTACTCCTATTACTTCGTCATCTGAAATATCTTGTATTCCATAAATCGTGTCATACCCCAGTGTCCAAAATATGGCCCCCATATAAAGAAGTATTGGTAAATATGATATTTCATTTGTTAAAGAAGCCCATGCCATTATGATTCCCCAATTAAATGTGAAACCTAAAAATAATTGTGGCCAGTAGGTATATCTTTTCATAAAAGGGTAAGAAAATGCAAAAATCATTGAAAACATTCCAAGACATATAGTTAAAAAATTGAATTGGATTAAAACTAGGAAAGCCAACGAACATAATATTAATACATATATCCAGGCTGTAGTTTTATTCAAAGATCCAGATGCTATAGGTCTACTCATTGTTCTTGAAACTTTTTTATCAAATTTTTCGTCAACAATATCGTTCACAATACATCCTGCACTTCTCATTAGAACTGACCCTAAAAAAAATAAAATAATATAATAAAAAAAAGTTTTTAAATCTTTTTCAAAATATAGACCCAGTGACAAACCCCATGAACATGGCCAAAATAATAATAAAAAACCAACTGGTTTGTTAAGCCTTGTTACACTTATGAAATTTCTTAAATTAGACGACATTAATTTTACTTGTAAATATCAAACACTAAATACATAATCAATTCGATTCGAAATGAATATAGATTATACAGTAACAGCACTTATGTTTCCGGCCATACCTTTAATAATGGGAGTTTATAGTACCAGATTTCATACTTTAAGTGCTCTGATTAGAAAACTTCATGATGAGCATGTATTTGAAAAACACATTCCGCCTGAATGGGAGAAACAACTCAAAAATTTAAGTCAAAGGATTAATTATTTAAAATATGCAATTGGAGCTGCTGGATTGGGTTTTTTATTTAATATGACGACTGTATTAGGTTTGTATCTAGATAAAATCTTAATTGCCAGATTAATATTCGCATCATGTTGCATATCAATGATTGTATCAATAGTACTTTTTTTATTTGAAATTTTTCTATCTACATATGCGTTAAAATTGCATTTGTCAGATATGAAATTTAATGACAAATAGGTTTTATGAAAATAAACGCAATAAGAGCTTTTATAATTGCATCTATTATAATAATTCTACTGTATGCATTAGGATTGTTTTTGCCTATTATACTAACATCTAATTAATTATGTTTGGAAAACCTATAATACTTATTATTCTTTTAGCTCTTTTGTTAGTATTTTACCTCGTAATAAGATTTGGCGCTGGAAAAAAAAAAGATATTGATGAGTCAAAAAACTTAACTAGATATCTATATGGAATAAGAATTTTGATAATTCTTCTAGCCGTTGTAGGATTAATCCTTTGGTTTTTTCTATAGTTTTTTTGAATAGACTAACTTCCCAAATTTGATTTTCTCATTATACGACTGATTAAAAGTTTTTAATTGTGAGTCACTCATTCTTGAAGTTAAAACTTTTAAATTTTCTTTTTTCCAATCATTTTTAGTTTCTGGGTTTTTCCAAATTTTTTTCTCTTCCTCTGTCCTTGCACAACCGTAGCAAAATCCTGTTGAATAATTACTTTTACAGATACTAATACAAGGGCTGATGATTTTTTGATTATTCATTTGGTATTAGCAAAGCCGAACCCAATATTTTTCTTGCCTCTAGATCTTCATGGGCTTTTATCGCTTCAGATAAGGCATATTCTTTAAAAATTTCAATTTTTACTTTTCCAAATTTTATTTTTTCAAAAAGTGAAGAAGATGCTTCTACAAGTTCACTTCTTTCAGATATGTAATTTGTAAGGCCTGGTCTTGTAAAATAAAGACTTTTTGCAGCTATATATTTTTTAACGTCTATTGGAGAAAGAGGTCCTGAAGAATTTCCAAACGATACCATCATACCTCTTGGTTTTAAACAATTTATAGATTTTTCAAAAGTATTTTTACCAACCCCATCATAAACAACACCAATTCCCTTATTATCAGTAATTTCTAAAACTTTTTTATCAAAACTTTCTTTGTTATAATTTATAACAAAATCACATCCATTTTTTTTTGCTATTTCTATTTTGTCTTCAGATCCCACTGTTCCTATTACCTTGCAACCAATACTTTTAGCCCATTGGCAAAAAATTTGACCAACACCGCCAGCTGCCGCATGAAATAAAACTATTTCTCCAGCTATAGGTTTGTAAGTTTTACACAAAAGATAAAATACCGTTAAACCTTTTGTCATAATGCTAGCTGCAATTTTGTGACTAATACCCTCGGGAATTTTTACAGCAATTTTTTCTGGTATTATTCTTTTATCTGAATAAGAACCTAACGGTGGAGACGCATAAGTTACATTATCTCCTTTTGAAAAACTTTTTACATCTGAACCTACATCCTCAACAACTCCAGCTCCCTCCATTCCTAAACCAGAAGGTAACTTCAAGGGATAAAGTCCAGATCTGTGATATGTATCAATAAAGTTTAAACCTATTGCCAAATTTTTAATTTTAATATCTTTTGGACCAGGGCTTCCTATTTCAGAATCAACCAATTCTAAAACTTTTGGACCACCATGTTTGTTAATAATAATTGATTTTGGCATTTTAACTTATATAAATTCTTCATGACCTCAAAAGCAAGACTTTTTTACTCTAAAGAATTGAAAAGTGGGCTTATTTCTAAACTTTCAGAATCACAATCACATTATATTAAAAACGTAATAAGATTAAAACCAAATGATAAAATATCTCTATTTAATTCAATGAATGGTGAGTGGGACGCTTTCATTCTTGAACATGGCAAGAATTTAACAGAATTTAAAATTGAAAAATTATCTAGACCACAAGAGAAAACTAATAACTTATGGTTAGCTTTTTCACTTATTAAAAAAATTCCTCAAGATATGATTTTACAAAAGACTACTGAACTTGGAATTAATAAATTTATACCAATTTTGTGCGAAAGGAGTGTTGTGAGGGAAATAAATATTGAAAGAGCAAAAAAGATTATAATTGAGGCTAGCGAACAATCAAATAGAATATCAGTACCAGAAATTTTACCGGTTCAAAATTTAGAAAACTATATGAAAAATTTAGCAAAAAAAAATGTTAATCTTATTTTTTGCGATATAAATTGTGGAACAAATAATTTAAAAAATATTTTATCAAAACAAAATCCCACATGTATTTTAATCGGTCCAGAGGGAGATTTTTCAGAAAAAGAAAGACAATTAATAGTTGATTACCAAAATACTATTTCTTTTTCATTGGCTAAGAATATTTTACGTGCAGAAACAGCTGCAATCTCAGCAACGACAATTTTAAATTATCATATAAATTCTAAGTAATTTGACCCATATATTAGTGGAAAATTTACCCTTGCAAAAGTGTCGCAAAACCTTATTAAACATGCATTAAATGTTTATATATAGTAAATTAAAATTATGAACACATCTTACGCGCTATTACTTGGATTAGTCATTTTTTTAATCCTATTTATATATTTTGTTTTCTTTTCAATGTCTTTAAGATTAGAAAAAAATGAGAACGAGGCTGAGATAGCAGTTAAAAGAAAATCTGTGCCATTTAGGTGGAAGGATTTAATTGACCCTAAAAATAAGAAAGTAGGTTTGATTGATTTAGGGAACCATATTCTTATTGCAGGTATAGTACTTATAGGAATCTTTATTATTTCAAACGCTTAAGAATGATAGTAGCTCTTAGTATATTTTTAATTACAATCGGTTCAATCGCCTTTCATTTTTGGTCGCCTTGGTGGTGGACAGAAGTAGCTTCCAATTGGGGAAATATGGATGATACAATTCTCCTTACATTCTGGATTACTGGGTTTGTATTTGTAGCAATATGTTTTTTTGTTGCATATTGTGTTTGGAAATTTAGTTACAACAAAGATAGAAGAGCAGAGTATAAGCCAGAAGATAAAAAACTAGAGAGCAAACTTACTTGGGCAACCGCAATTGGAGTTGCAGCTTTATTAGCTCCAGGATTAGTTGTTTGGAATCAATATGTTACGGTACCAGAAAATGCATATAAAGTAGAGGTATTCGCTTACCAATGGGGATGGAAATATAGATTACCAGGAAAAGACGGAATATTAGGAAAAACAGATATTAAATATATTAATGATGACAATCCTTTTGGTTTGATTTTAGAGGACCCCAATGGAAAAGATGATTTATTAGTTGATGAACAAGAACTACATGTTCTTAAGGATCGTCCAGTAAAATTTGAATTAAGAACTATTGATGTGTTGCATAATTTTTATGTACCTCAATTTAGAGGTAAAATGGATATGGTCCCTGGAATTGTAACCTACTATTGGCTCACTCCAACAAGAGTTGGTGATTTTGAAGTTTTATGTGCAGAGTATTGCGGATCAGGTCATTACGCTATGCGAGGTAGAGTGATAGTTGATGAAAAGGGTGATTATAAGAAATGGGAAGCAAAACAGATAACTTTTGAGAAAATGTTGGCAAAAAACCAAAAAAACGACAATTTGCAACTAGTAAAAAAGGACAAATAAATTATAAAGATTTTAAATTATGTCAGATGAATACGAACATAAATTAGAGGCAAAATCGGATTACGTTGGAGACGCTTCATCTGTATCGACACCAGATATTGATGCTGTTCCAGCCGCTGAACTACCAGATCAAGAGCTTTATCATTCACATAGTTGGTGGACAACTTATGTATTTTCACAGGATGCTAAATATATTGGAATTCAATATGCATTAACTGCAGTCGGAACTGGTCTTTTAGGTTTAGTACTATCTTGGTTAATGAGAATTCAACTAGCATTTCCAGGTCTTGGATGGTTAGATCCAGCATCATATTATCAATTCGTTACTATGCATGGAATGATAATGGTCGTGTATTTATTAACGGCATTATTTTTAGGCGGATTTGGAAATTTATTAATACCACTTATGTGTGGTGCTAGAGATATGGCCTTTCCATACGTAAACATGTTAAGCTATTGGGCATTTGTTGTTGCCGTTTTAGTTTTACTAGCTAGCTTTTTTGTTCCTGGAGGTCCTACAGGAGCGGGTTGGACGCTATATCCTCCACAAGCAATCACCGCCGGTACACCAGGAAGTGATATGGGTATTATTTTAATGTTAATTTCACTAATACTTTTCGTAGCCGGTTTTACAATGGGGGGATTAAATTACATTATAACTGTACTGCAATTGAGAGCTAGAGGAATGACATTAATGAGATTGCCCCTAACAATTTGGGGAATTTTTACAGCAACTGTACTTGCAATGTTTGCTTTTCCAGCATTGTTAGTTGGTTGTTTAATGATGACGCTAGATAGTTTACTTGGAACAAGTTTTTTTATGCCTGCAATGGTATCCTTAGGAGAAACATTAACCCATGAGGGGGGAAGTCCAATTTTATTCCAACACTTATTTTGGTTTTTTGGCCATCCCGAGGTTTATATTGTTGCTTTACCTGCTTTTGGAATTGTTTCAGATTTACTTTCAGTTCATTCAAGAAAAACAATTTTTGGTTACAGAATGATGGTTTGGGCAATTGTTGGAATTGGTGCTCTAAGCTTTTTCGTTTGGGCTCACCACATGTATGTTAGCGGAATGAACCCTTGGTTTGGGTTCTTTTTTGCAACCACAACATTAATTATTGCAGTTCCCACAGCCGTTAAAGTTTACAATTGGATACTAACTTTATGGAGAGGAAATATCCAACTATCGTTACCAATGTTGTTTTCATTAGGTTTTATAGTTACATTCTTAAATGGTGGTTTGACTGGATTATTTTTAGGAAATGTAACAGTGGACGTTCCTTTATCTGACACCTATTTTGTGGTTGCTCATTTCCATATGGTTATGGGTATCGCGCCTCTACTAGTAATTTTTGGTGCGATTTATCACTGGTATCCATTAATAACTGGCAGGATGATGAATGAAACTTTAGGAAAGATTCACTTTTGGATAACTTTTATAGGATCGTATGCAATTTATTTTCCAATGCACTATCAAGGGTTTGTAGGAGTTCCAAGAAGATATTTTGAAATCTACGATAGTCCATACATCGATACATCAACATTGCTTTTAAATAAATTTATAACTATTGCGGTTTTAATAGTTGGTGCTGCACAATTATTGTTTTTGTACAACTTAATTGTGAGTGCGCGACTAGGAAGGAAATCAGAAAAAAATCCTTGGAAAGCTAATTCGTTAGAATGGCAAACACCACAAATGCCACCAGAGCATGGTAATTGGGGAAAGGAACTTCCAAAAGTTTACAGATGGCCTTACGATTTTAGTGTTCCTGGAGCTAAAGAAGATTATATTCCGCAAAACCAACCTCCAAGCGAGATAATAGGAGCGAAAGTTGAGAAAACGTGATCAAAAAAAAAAGTATTTTTCAATTACTAACTGAAAAGCCCTGGGAAAAAGATCAAATAGAGGCGGATAACCAACACGAAGGTAAAACAGTAAATCTAAGCAAACAGAAGTTAGGTCTTAGAACAATAATGGCTGCCAGTACAGTTTTATTCTCACTATTTATAGTGGCCTATTCTGATCGTATGCTTATAAGCGATTGGAAAAATATGCCAGAACCATGGTTGCTTTGGCTTAATACTGGAATTCTAATAATAAGTAGCTTGGTTTTCCATATGACAACAAAATATGCTGAAAAAGATATTTTTGATAAAACAAAAAACGGTTTATACTTTATTGGTTTTCTTGCCTATTCTTTTTTGATCGGACAGCTTATAGTTTGGTATCAACTCATGAATACTGGCTATTACGCTACGAGTAACGTAGCCAATTCTTTTTTCTATTTATTTACAACAATTCATGGTCTTCATATAGTCGGAGGAATATATTTCTGGGGTAAAACAACTTCAAAATTTATTAAAAAAAGTTTAAAAAAAGAAGAGATTAATAATTTAATTGATACTTGCGCCGTATATTGGCACTTTTTATTAGCTGTTTGGATAGTACTTTTTGGATTAATGTTATCAACTTAAGGAATATTAATTATGTCTGACTCATCATTGCAAAATCTTCCCAAAGGTTGGAAAAGTGTTCCAAATGATCTTGGTTCAGATCAGACAGCTTTCAAAGGAGTTCAGTGGGGTAAGGCAATGATGTGGATTTTCCTTTTAAGTGACACCTTTATTTTTAGTTGTTTTTTAATTTCTTATATGAAAGGTAGGGCATCAACAGTTGTTGATTGGCCGAATACAAGCGAAGTATTTTCCCTTGATTTTATGGGAGTACCAGTACCTTTACTTCTGATTGCTATAATGACTTTCGTGCTTATTACTAGCAGCGGAACAATGGCGCTTGCCGTAAAGTACGGTTATGAAAAAAATAGAAAAATGTGTGGCTGGCTTATTCTTGCAACCGCAATTGGTGGGCTAACCTTTGTAGGTATGCAAGCATACGAATGGTCTAAGTTAATACACGAGGGAGTCAGACCTTGGTCAAACCCTTTTGGCGCAGCGCAATTTGGATCTTATTTTTTCATGATAACCGGTTTTCATGGTACCCATGTTTCAATAGGAGTTATATTTTTATTTATTTTTGCAAGGAAGGTATTTAGAGGTGATTTTGATAAAGGAAAAAGAGGGTTTTTTACAACAATGAAATCAGACTATGTTTCTATCGAAATATTAGGACTTTATTGGCACTTTGTTGATTTAGTTTGGGTTTTTATATTTGCTTTCTTCTATCTTTGGTAAGGTGATATTATGAGTGAAAATTTAGAAATAAATAAAAATAAACAGAAACAAGAAACAACTCACAAAATTGGAATATATCTTTGGATTTGGGGCCTTTTGTTTGTTCTAAGTTTTTTTTCTTACATGGTTGACTGGTATCAATTTCAAGGTTTATTGAGATGGTCACTAATTTTATTTTTTATGTTCCTGAAAGCTGGTTTAATTATGGCTTTCTTTATGCACCTTTTTTGGGAACGATACACTCTTGTGAATGTTTTGTTATGGCCAATGACAGCAATAGCATGTTTTGTTGGATTGATGGTTGCTGAGGGGAAATATACTGTTTTCACAAGATTTATTTATTTTGTTTTAGGTGAATAATTAAAATAGGATCTTAATTGTTAAATACTCATACCAAAACTGGAGAGTTTAAATTTGATAGCATTCATTATGCCAAGGCTTTATTTGAATTAATGAAGCCAAGAGTCATGTCTCTTGCCATCTTCACCTGTGTAGTTGGTTTTTTAATTGCTCCTTTTAAAAGTGTTGATCATTTATATGCAATATTATCAATTACTGCAGTTGCTCTTGGATCTGGTGCTGCTGGCTCATTAAATTGTTGGTATGAAGCTGATATTGATAAAGTAATGTCTAGGACATGCTTGAGGCCAATTCCAACTGGGAAATTAACCAAAAAAGAGGCACTAATTTTTGGGGTGCTATCCTCTTTCATTTCTGTAGGAGCTTTGTATTTTTTTTCAAATCTTATGGCAGCTTCTTTACTTGCCTTAACAATTTTATTTTATGTTTTTGTTTATACTATTTGGCTTAAAAGAAAGACCCCACAAAATATAGTGATCGGAGGAGCGGCTGGGGCTCTACCCCCTGTAATTGGGTGGGCAATAGCGACTGGAAGTATCTCAGTTGAGCCAATTATTTTATTTCTTATAATTTTTGTTTGGACACCATCTCATTTTTGGGCCCTGAGTCTTTTTAAATCTGAAGATTACAAAAAGGCAAATATTCCAATGTTACCCGTCACATCCGGTGTAGAAACAACAAAAAAAAATATATTTGTTTATTCAATTTTGTTATTTCCAGTGGCAATTGCTCCATACTATTTAGAATTTTTAGGACTTATATATCTATTATTTTCCTTTCCATTAAGTGCATACTATATTTTTATTTGTTTTAAACTTCTAAAGACAAAAGAAAAAAAAACTGAAAAAAGTATTTCTAAACAAATATTTGCTTTTTCAATTCTCTATCTATTTGCAATTTTTATATCAATTTTAGTGGATAAATTTGCTTAAAAATAAAAAAATAATTTTTTTAGTATTCAGCTTTCTAGTTTTAACTATAATTTTTTCTTTTGCATTTTTAGAAAACAAAAAAAATACTAACAAAAAAATTTCAGCTAAATTAATAACAAGTGTTCATAAAGATTTACCATTAAAATTTGATTCAGAACAGAAAAATGTTATTTTAGAGCCAGGTGAGATTAAAACAATAAATTATTCTGTTGAAAATTTAGGTGAAAAAAGTGTTTCGGCAATGGCCACCTTTCAGGTTTATCCTGCTGAACTGAAAGATTACATGACTAAAATGAACTGTTTTTGTTACGAGAAGCAAACTTTAAAAGCAGGAGAGAAACAAAAATACGCGTTAGTTTTATTAGTTGACCCTAATGTGACAAAGAATATAAAAGAGGCTATAATTCAATTTGTATATTTTAAAAAATGATTATTGATATTTCAAACCCCGAAACACTTAAAATGTGTGCAGTATGTATTTCAGAAACATCAGGAGGTCAATTAGCTTTATTAATTATTGTAGCCTCACTCACTCTTGTAGGATTACTCAATAGATCTTGGAAGAAAAACTTTAAAAAAGAAGCAAAATCATCAAGCTAGTGGAATACATAAGCACAAGGAATAAAAATCTAAAATACAACTTTAAGGAAATTTTTTTGAGAGGTTTAGCTCCTGATGGAGGACTTTTCATTCCTAAAAAAATTAAAAAGTATAATGAAGATGAAATTAAAAAATTGGGCGTCCTGAGTTACATTGATCTTGCAACAGAAATAATATTTAATTTTTGCTCACCAAGTTTAGAAAAAAATCAACTTAAAAATCTTATTAAAAAATCTTACAAAAATTTTTCATCTGAAGAAGTTATTAAATTAAAGAAGTTCAAAGATTTAAATTTAATAGAGCTTTATCATGGACCCACGTTAGCATTCAAAGATATAGCGATGCAAGTTCTAGGAAATATGTATGATGAATTTAATATTTCTTCAAATAAAAAAATAAATATAGTGGTTGCTACTTCTGGAGATACAGGATCAGCAGCTATTGCGGCGTTAAATGATAGAAAAAATATAAATGTATTTGTTTTACATCCGCATAACAAAATTTCTAATATACAAAGAAAAATTATGACAACTATTGGATCTAACAATATTCATAATATAGCAATCAAAGGAACATTTGATGATTGTCAAAAACTTGTCAAAGAAATGTTTTCCGAAAATACATTTAGAGAAAAAATTAATATGTCAGGTGTAAATTCTATAAATTGGGCAAGGATAATTTGTCAGATAGTTTACTATTTTTATTCTTATTTTAAGCTTCAAAGTAAAAAAGTTAGTTTTGCGGTACCAACTGGTAATTTTGGAGATGTCTTTGCTGGATATGTAGCAAAAAAAATGGGACTACCAATTGAAAAGTTAATAGTTGCTACAAATGAAAATGATATTTTAGAGAGAGTTATAAATACAGGTGAATACAAACCAACTGAAGTAAAACCATCCTTGTCTCCAAGTATGGATGTTCAGATATCAAGTAATTTTGAAAGACTGCTTTTTGATGTGCTCAATGAGGATGATAAACAAGTATCAATTTTAATGAACAATTTAAAGTCAAAAGGATCATTTTTATTAAATAAAGAACAGCTAGCAATTATAAAAAAAGATTTCAGTGCTAAAAAAATAAACGATAAGCAAACTATCGAAATAATAAAAAATTTTTCAAAAGATCATAATTTTATACTAGACCCTCATACTGCAACTGCAGTGGGAGCTTCCAAAGTGTTAAAAGATGATTCTGAAATTTTAATTTTGGGCACAGCTCATCCTTATAAATTTTTAGAAACAATTAAAATTGCAACATCTCAGGAGGTAAAGACTCCAAAACAAATAGCGCATTTGGTAGATAAAAAAGAAAATTATGATATTTTGGAAAATAAAATAAACGACATAAAAAATTATATATTAGGCAAAATATCATGAAAATTAAACCTGGTGATAAATTACCTCAAAGTGATTTTTTTCATTTAGATAATAAGAACGAGGTTAAAAAAATTTCAACAAGTGATTTATTTAAGGCTCAAAAAATAATACTTTTAGGTATGCCTGGAGCTTTTACAAAAACTTGTTCAGCAGTTCATTTACCAGGGTATGTAAAAAACTATGAATTAGCATTAAAAAAAGGAATTAAAAAAATAGTCTGTATAGCTGTTAATGATCCAAATGTAATGAAAGCCTGGGGTCAAAATCAAAAGGTAGGTAATAAAATATTAATGGTTGGAGATCCATTTTGCAAATTTACAAAAGCTATTGGCGCAGAAGTAGATAAGTCAGCAAAAGGTTTAGGAATTAGATCGAATAGATATACAATGTTATTAGAAGATGGAGTTGTAAAAAAAATCGAGGAAGAAAAAGAAACCGCAACTTGTGAACTATCTGCAGCAGAAAGTTTTTTAAATAGAATTTAATTATTTTGTAGGAAGTTGACTATTTTTCCAACCAATTTTTTCCCCACCGTCACCTCTAAAACCATCAGAAACATTTGAGCATTTAAAACCTTTTTCAGTTAATAATTCCGCTGCTCTCTGAGATCTATTACCTGAACCACATATTACAAGAATCTCAAAATTTTTATCAATTTTAAAATTTTCAAATTCTTTTATAAAATTTTCATTAATAATTCTTCCTTGAAATTGAGATGATAAAAAATATGTTTTAATCCCTATTTTATCACCATCGGGCTTTCCTATTTGATCCCACTCTTCTTTTGTTCTTACATCTAGCAAAATACTTTTCGGATTCTCTTTTATAAAGTCTTTAATTTTACTACTTGGAATTTGTTTAATCATTTATCTTTTTATAGCTTCTTGTGCGAGTTCATCAACCATATTATTATATTTATTTTGAGAATGTCCTTTGACCCAAATCCATTTAATAGAATGTTTTGAAGACAAATCATTTAATTTTTTCCATAGCTCTTTATTTTTAACGGGTTTTTTTGATGCTGTTTTCCATCCATTTTTTTCCCATTTTTTTATCCACATTGTTATTCCATCCTTAACATAAGTTGAATCTGTATAAATTGAAATTTCTGATTTTTTTTTAAATTTTTGAATTGCTTTAATTGGGGCCAAAAGTTCCATTTTATTATTTGTTGTAACATTTTCACTTCCCGAAATTTCATTTTCAATTTTGTCATCTACTAGTATTATCGCTGCCCAACCACCTGGACCAGGATTTCCAGAGCACGCGCCGTCTGTATATATTTTGTATTTCATATTAAATTAAATAATCCTCAAAACTTCTTGCATTCTTATGAAATTCAAGCCTTTTTAGATATTCCTCAGGATCTTTTATTTTCACAACTGCATTATCAACTGTATTTATATAATCAAAAACTCTTGTTAAAAGAAATCTTAGAGCAGCACCTTGTGAAAGGACTTTTATTGCAATCTTTTCTTCTTTAGATATTTTTCTAACCTCATTATATCCTTCCATTAGTTTTTTTGCTTTAGTTACATTAAAACTTAAATTTTGTTTAACTCCATCAAAGCAAAGGGCATTAAAACATATTGCAATTTCAAAAGCATAAAAATCATTACATGAAAAATAAAAATCAATAAATCCGGAAAATTTATTGTTTTTAAAAAAAATATTATCACTAAATAAATCTGCATGAATAATTCCAGCAGGTAAATTCTTTGGCCACTCTTTTTCGATACTTATTAAATTTGCCTCAATTAGCTTTGGTAAATCTAAATGAATTTTAGTACATTTATCTTTTACTTGTGAAAATATATTTCTCCAAGATTTTACTGATAGATCATTTTTTCTTTCTATTTTAAAATTTTTTGTAATTTTATGCAATTTAGCAATTTGGTTTCCAACAATTTTACACTCTGATGGAGATAGATTGTTTTTAGACTTGCCATCTAAAAAACTTACAATCATAAACTTTTTATTATTAATATCTGATATGTAATTATTATCTTTGTTTGATATTGGCTTTGGACACATAAAACCATTTTTACTGAGTTCAAACATCAAATTCGAAAAAAAAGGTAAATCCGTCTCTTTAACTCTTCTCTCATAAATTGTTAAAACATATTTACCTTTTTCAGTTTCAATAGAGTAATTAGTATTTTCAATACCTTCTTTTATCCCTTCAAATCTTTTGAGTTTTCCTAATTTATAATTTGATAAAATATTTTCTATCTCTTTACCGTCTAATTTTGTATATACAGCCATTTAATTCAATTCTTTAGGCAGTTTAAATACAACTTTCTCATTAGCTGTCACAATTTCTTCAATCGATACATTCATATTTTTTTTAATTTCAGCTATAAAGTTTTGAACTAATTCTTCAGGTGCTGACGCACCAGATGACAACCCGATGGTCTTACAATTTTTTATCTTTTCTATAGGGGCTTTTTTGCCATAAAAAATTAACTCTGATTTTTCACAACCAGATTTTTTTGCTACCTCAACTAATCTTGCTGAATTAGAAGAATTTCTGCTACCTAGTACGAAAAACATTTCACAATTTGGAGCAATTTTTTTAACAGCAGTTTGTCTGTTTGTAGTAGCATAACATATGTCTTCTTTTATTGGTCCTTTAATTTTTGGAAACTTTTGTTTTAAAGCATCAATAATTTCTTTTGTATCATCGACCGACAATGTTGTTTGAGTTACATAAGCAACTGGTTTTGAAAAATTTAAATTTTTTATGTCCTCAAGAGTTTCTATAAGTTTTATAGAGCCCTGGGGCAATTGCCCCATTGTACCAATTACTTCTGGATGGTTTTTATGACCAATTAAAACTATATCAAAACCCCTTTTAAACAGTTGCTCTGTTTCACGGTGTACTTTTGAAACAAGCGGACAAGTAGCATCAACGTAAAAAATTTTTTTTAGTTTTGCTTCTTCAGGTATTTTTTTTGGAACCCCGTGTGCGGAAAAAATAACTGGTCTAGATAAATCTTTTATTTCAGATATCTCCTCAACAAAAATAGCACCTAAGTTTTTCAAGGACTCGACTACATTTTTATTGTGAACTATCTCATGCCTTACGTAGACTGGAGAACCATACTTATTTAAAGTTTTTTTTACGATCTCTATAGCTCTATCTACGCCAGCACAAAAACCCCTTGGGGCAGCTAAATAAATTTTAATTTCGTTTTTCATTAATTTCCAACAAGTATTCCAGCAATATATGCGGAAATGTTAACGACGCCAAACCAATAAATATCACCTTAATAATCACATCATTTAAACCATAGGATTTTGATAAATAAAAGGTTGCTATAAAATACAAAAGTGCCGTCAGAACAGTTAAAGGTAATGCTTTCTTAATAAAAACTTTCACACCATTTGAGAAGTCATTCTTATCAAGTTCGTTAGATAAAGATATAATATGTCTTATTGAATGAAGAAAACAAAAGTAAACAGTAAAAGCTATAATTGGAGAAAATATATAATTTAAAATTAAAATTGACAACATATCTAAAAATAAAACCTCAAAGTCATCAAATTTATTTCTATAAGCAAAATATATATAGCCAATAAAGCTCAAAAATAAGCAAAGATTAATAATCCAATGTTCTATTTCTAGGAAAGTTAAAAATACTTTGTTTAACATTAATGTCTCAAAAATTTTTAATGTTTCATCAAAATGAAAAAAAAGTGGAGCAAAAATTATTAATGATCCCTTAATTAAATAGAAAATTTGATCTAAGAAAGAATTTCCTTTGTGTAAAAATGAAGTGTCTTCTAGCCCAAAGTGATAAGAGGCAACAAGCAAAAAGGCTAGCAAAGTGAAAGTGCCATATAAACTCCAAACAAAAATTACTAATACAGAGATAAATATATAAATTATAAAAAAAATTGCTTTATTTTTTATCCTATAAATTTTGAGCAATTTATTAGCCTTATAATTATCTAAAGCACCGTGGGAAATACCTATTGATAAAATAAGAAACAAACAAATAAATAAAGCAATAGTTTCGTTAGTAAAAAAAAAAATATTTTTGGTCAAAAGAGTAGTTGCAGATAATACAACTGTGAAAAGTGTAAAATAAAATATATGTTTACCGTAAATTTTCTTGATCATTTTAATTTAAAAGAGATTTTATAAATATCCATTTCGGCATTTTTAAAATTATAGACAAATCATCAATTAAGTTACTTTTATTCGATAAAAATTTTATAGCTTTTAACTCATTTCTATGAAAAATTTTATAAAAAATATCTGGCATTTTTTCTGGGTTTTCCATTAAAACATTTAAAAAAATCTTATCTAGTATTTTATATTTCTTTCCTAATTCAAACCTTTTTAAATTTTCAATTTTATCAATATTCATTCTTATGTATTTACTATGATCTTGAATATTTAAAAATGTGTATCCAGTGCTTAATCTTGTCATGCAGCCTGCCGTTCCTATATTAATTTTATTATTTTTATTTGAATTACTTGGATAAAATAATGGTATTGCACCTTCTTCTTTATAATTTATTTCATATTCAGGATTAAAAAAATTGCTCTTAATATAGCTTTTAATTTGTAAATCATAATCTTTAAGTGAATTGTCATTATTTTTTGAAATCCACGTTGTTTCTATTAAGGCTTTATTTTTAGAAAAAGGTAAAACATAAAAAAAGTGTACATTATTTTTTTGTTCACAGTTGAAATCCATTAACGCAATAGTTTTATCATTAAAACAATCTTTCTTTGTTGTAATCTCATAACCACAAAAATGTTGCCATAAATGTGAGTCTTGATTTTCAAATTCTGGGACACTATTAAAAACAAAAGAGTTTTTAATATTTAAACCATCAATTTTATTGAAAAAATAAATATTTTTATTTTTTTTTAAATTGTCTGTAATTTTTTTATAAAAAAGACCACTATCTATTGTTTGATATGGATATTTTTGGCATTGATTTACCTGGGTAGGAACAGAACCTTCTAATCTTAAATTAAAATTACTCCAACTTTTTTTAACACAATCTTCAAAATTATGAGAACTGACTTTCCAAAATGACCAGGTTTTATCTCTTACATATTCACTTCTAGGTTCAATGATAGCTAATTTTTTTTGGTTTAATTTGTTATGTAAATTTAATTCATAAGCCAAAGAAAGACCCGCACATCCTCCACCAATTATTATGTAATCAAATTCTTTCATTTAGGCTTATATCCTCACTTATTAAATTATATTCAATTTTCTTTTCATATTCTTTTGGTCTTATAAAAAAAAGTTTTATCAGGTCAAAAAATGAAAGAATTGTTTGAATTAACTTGCCAAAGTCTGAAACATAAATTTTTCCAGCTTTTTGATAATTAGAAATATCCTTTTTTTCTAATATTTTTACACCTATGTGCCGATAAACTCTTCTAGCTACTATTATTGAAAAGCGGCATGTAAGCGGAATATCTTTTATACCTTCAAAAGAACTATCATAAAAAGTATCTGCCTTTAAAATTGTATTTTTTATATTTAAGAAAGTATCATTAGATTCCTTTATTAAATAGGTTCTATTTTTCTTTTCATCCTCAACTACATCTCTCGCAATATTTGTTAGTTGCATTGCAATTCCTAAATCAATTGCTCTTTGTAAGGACTCCTTTTTTTTTACCCCAAATATTTTGGCCATCATTAAACCAACTGTTCCTGCAACTCGATAAGAGTAAATCAATAATTCCTTTTCTGTTTTTATTATTACTTGTTTTTTAAGGTCAGAATTTACTCCATCAAATAAATCATCAACTATTTTTTTTGAAATATTTCTTTCATTCATTAAGTCCCACATATTTTTTATTATACTGTCACTCTTATTCTTTTCCTCAAATTTTTTTTTAAATTCTTCAAGTTCTTTTTTTTTTATTTCCAAATCTACATTTTGGTCAGCAATATTATCTATTGTCCTACAAAAATCATATAATACAGAACATTTAAAATAAATTTTTTTTGGTAAAAAAAAACCAGACCAATTAAATGATTTTGCATAAATAGATAAATAATTTTTTGTAGTCATTATAAAATTTTGTCTAAAACTTTGGCTGAAGAAATTACACCTGGCATTCCTGCACCAGGATGTGTCCCAGCACCAACAAAATATAAATTATTAAAAATCTCAGATTGATTATGAAATCTAAAATATGCTGATTGTGAAAACTTTGGTTGTATAGAAAATCCTGAGCCATGTAGTGTAGATAAATCTTTTTCAAAATAATCTGGTGTAAGATAAAAATCACTAACAACATTTTTTTTAATACCAGGCAAAACTGACTTATCCATTTTATCTAAAACTAAATTTTTAAATTTCTCGCCTTCATTTGACCAATTAATCTTTGATAAATTATTAGGAACTGGAACCAGGACGTAAAAAGCATCTTGACCACTTGGCGCCATATTTGGGTCTGTTGCAGAAGGTCGATGTAAATAATAACTTATATCATCTGATAGAATTTTTTTTTCAAAGATTTTCTCCAAATGTTGTTTATAGGATTTTCCAAAATAAATTGTATGATGGGCAACATCTTTATATTGTTTTTTTGATCCAAAATAATAAACAAAAAGTCCCATTGAGTAATCCATTCTTTTTATTTTTTGTTTAAAAATAAAATTATAATTATTTTCAGATTTAATTAAATTTTTGTATACATTCGGTGGATCAGAATTACAAACTACATAATCACAATTAATAATTTTAGAACTATTGATTTTTACCGATTTAACTATTTTGTTAGATGAAATTATTTCTGTAACTTCTGCATCTTTAATTATCTTAATACCTTCTTCGTTCATTAATTTTTCCATTGCTTTTACAACACTTCCTGTACCACCCATCGAGTAGTGAATACCCCATTTTTTCTCTAAAAATAAAATAAGAGTATATATTGAAGTAGTTGTGAACGGGTTTCCTCCAACTAGAAGTGGATGCATACTAAAAACTCTTCTTAACTCTTCATTTGAAATGTAATTTGAAACTAATCCGTAAACAGATTTGTAACTTTTTAAATTTAACAAAGCAGGTATCTGCTTGAGCATAAAAGACAAGTTGTTAAAAGGTTTATCAGACAATTCAGTAAAACCTTTATCAAAAATTTTTTCAGTAAATTTAACCAAATTTTTATATCCCTTTATGTCCTTTTCAGAAAATTTTTTTATTTCTCTTTCCATTGAATTTTCATGGCCAGAATAATCGAAAGTTCGTCCATCATTAAAAACAAAACGATACCATAAACTGAGTGGTACTATTTTTACGTAATCAGAAATTTTTTTATTAAATAATGAAAACAATTCCTCAAAAAGATACGGGGCAGTTATAACGGTTGGTCCACCGTCATAAATAAAGCTACCTTTTTTAAAAACTCTAGCTCTTCCACCTAAGTCAGGATGTTTTTCAACTAGAGTTACATCGTAACCTTTTGCTCTTAATCTTAGGGCTGAAGCTAAACCACCGAATCCAGATCCTACAACAATAACTTTTTTTGTCATAAGTTAGGATCTTACGCTAGATTGATTTGTTTTTTAAAATTTTTTTTGCCTCATCAATGCTTGAAATATAAATTTTATCAAGCTTTTTCTTGTCAATTGAATTTTTTATGATTTTTTCGAGTGAAAGAATAGCTATATCAACTGAAGAATTTTTTAAGTCTTTTATTGTTTGTGTTTTCATTTGTTTAATTTTCTCTTCAGCCAATTTTTTTCTATTTTCAAAAATATTATGAAATTCATTATTTATTTTAATCATATTTTTTTCTGACTCTTCTTGTGCTTTCTTCATTAAAATATTGATTTCTTGTTTTGATTTACTTATTTTGGTTTCATATTCGCTTAAAATATTTTTTGCGTCGTCTTTTAATTTTTCAGCATCATCAAGATCTTTTTTAATTTTTTTAATATTTTGATCTAAAGAATCAGAAATCTTTTGAGGTACTTTGAAATAAAATAATACACCTACAAATATAAAGAACGAAACTGCAACCCAAAATGTAGCATCAATACTCATAATTTTAATTTTTATATCCTTTATTTATTTCAGTTACTGTTGCCTTTATACTGCTTTTATTAAGGTCTTCTCCAAAAATATCTTTAATTACGTTTGACACAATCTCTTCAGAAATAGAGATCATTTTTGGTGTAGAGTTAATTTTAAATCTCTGAATTTCTTTCTCGGCATTTTCAATTTCTTTTTGGATTTCTGACTCTATTTGCTTCTTTTTAATTGAAAGATCTTCATTTAACTTTTTTCTACTATCAGAAATAATTTTTTTTGCGTTAGCCTTTGCTTCTATTATAGATGCATTATATATTTTAAGCTTTTTATCTGCCTCCTCTTTTAGAAGGTTGGCTTCCTCTATGTCTTTTCTTATTTTGTTTTCTCTGGTATCTAAATTACCTTTAATTTTAGGAATAAACATTTTCGCTACTAAAAAATAAATCGAGGAGAAAATTATTGCAAGCCAAAATACCTGCGAGATCCAATATGTTGGATCAAGCTGAGGCATTCCAGCCTCAGCTGCAAATAGATTGTTAACGGACAAGAGTCCTGTAGTTATAAAAACTAAAGTTTTATTCATGCCTTTTTTTGCAATTAATTAAAAAGCAAAAAGTATTATTAAAGCTACAACTAGTCCAAATAGTCCAGTTGCTTCAGCTAAAGCAAATCCCAAAAGTAAATTTGGAAATTGTTTTTGCGCAGCTGATGGATTTCTCATGGCACCAGATAGATAATTTCCAAATATCAATCCGATACCAACACCAGCTCCAGCTAAAGCAATTGCGGCTAAACCTGCACCGATCATTTTTGCTGCTTCTAGTTCCATTTTTCCTCCTTTTTCATTGTTAGTGATGTAAATTTAAAGCGTCATTTAAATATATACATGTCAAAATAGCAAACACATATGCTTGTAAAAAAGCTACTAAAATTTCTAATCCAGTCAAAGCAACTGAAAAAGTAAGTGGCAACCAACCAGCTACCAACCCTAAGCTAATTACAAATCCACCAAAAACTTTTAACATTGTATGCCCCGCCATCATGTTAGCAAACAATCTTACTGATAAACTAACAGGTCTACTTAAATAAGATATAATTTCTATTATCATTATTATAGGAAGTAAGACTATCGGAACACCGCTAGGAACAAATATTTTTAAATATTTAAATCCATGAATTACAAAACCTAAAATAGTAACACCAATAAAAATAAATAATGCAAAAGCCAAAGTTACAATTATGTGGCTTGTAACTGTAAAAGAATAGGGCAACATACCGACCATGTTACAGAACAATATAAATATAAATAAACTAAAAATAAAAGGAAAGTATGGCTTTGCCTTTTTTCCAGCAGTATCGCTAATCATTTTTGAAACAAAACTGTACAATATTTCTGATATTAACTGAACTTTATTTGGAATAATTTTTTTCTCCTTTGTTCCAAATAATAAAAAAAGTAAAATTAATGTTGCGCTTATCAACATAAAAAGACTTGCATTTGTAAAAGATAAATCTACACCATTTATTTTAATTTCTGGACCAATTTTATATACACTAAATTGATGCATTGGATTAGACGCCATTATTTTACTCCTGTTTTTTTTGCATTCTCTTAGCAGCTTTTATTACATTTAAAATTCCAGCCACAGAACCTAAAATAAAGAAAACAATTATTAATAATGGTTTAGTACCAAACCAATTATCTAAAATAAACCCAATAATTCCTCCAACTGCAACTGCGGCAACAAGCTCGGTTCCAAGTTTAAAAGCATTTCCAAGAAAAAGACCTTTTCCATCACCTCTTTCAGTTTTTTTATTTTGCAATTTAGATTTTGCAATTTTAAGGCGAGTTTCTAAATCTTCAGTTTCTTTCATTAAATTATTAAGCGACTAATTCTTCTGCTTTTTCTAAGTTTACCGCAACTAACTTGCTAATTCCTTTTTCAGGCATTGTAACTCCGTACAATCTATTCATCTTAGACATAGTTAGAGCATGGTGAGTTATAATTATAAATTTAGTTTTTGTCATAGAATTTAGTTCTTCTAAAAGAGAGCAAAAACGAGTTACATTTGCATCATCTAATGGAGCATCGACCTCATCTAAAACACAAATTGGAGATGGGTTTGTTAAAAAAATAGCAAAAATTAGCGATAGAGCAGTTAAAGCCTGTTCTCCTCCCGATAAAAGAGTAATTGATTGTAGTCTTTTACCTGGCGGTGAAACAAGCATTTCAAGTCCGGCTTCAAGTGGGTCGTCAGAGTCCACAAGTTCTAATTTAGCATTTCCTCCATTAAATAATTTTACATAAACCTCATTAAATTTTTTATTTACTTTAGAAAACGCGTCTAACAGTCTTTCACGACCTTTTTGATTTAGCTCATTTATACTAGATTTTAATTTAATAATTGCAGATACTAAATCAGCTCTATCATCTTCCATTTTTTTTATTGTGGTTTTAAATTTTTCAGTTTCTAAATCTGCTCTCAGGTTTACAGATCCTAAAGCTTCTCTGTCTTTCTTCATTTGTATTAATTTTTCCTCTTGTTCTTTAGCGGAAGGTAAATTTTCTGGGTTATCGAAACCAGAAAATGAAAGTAAATTATTAATATTTTCAATTTTTAACTCTTTTTTAATAACATAAATTAAATCCATTTTTCGTTGATCAATACCTTCCACTGTAGCTTCGGATCTTGCTTTATTTTCTCTTAATACTGCAAATTTTTCTTGTATAGATTTTAAATTTTCATTTACAGTACCAAATTTCTCTTCTGCATTTTTTATTTGAAACTCTAATTCTTCATTTTGTTTTTTTGTATTTTCTAAATTTTGAAGATTTTGACCTTTACTAACAGCAATCTTTTCAGGATTTTTTTGATTTTCTTCTAATTCTAAAGATACTTTCTTTTTTCTTTCGGATAATTCCAAAATCATTTTTTCAGAGTTTAATTTAAGATCTTTCCAATTTTCTAGCTCCTGGTCTATATTTTTAATTCTTTCTTTTCTTTTTATGGAATCACTTTTTATTGTTTCATTTTTACCAAAATATATAGCATACTCCTCTTGGCTAGCAGTAATTTTATTAACTAACATTTTTAGTTCTTCAAAAATATCTTTAGTAAGTTTTCTGTCAGTATCAATATAGGTTTCTATTTCACTGATTAAATTATTAAGTTTTGTTTGTAATTCTTTTAATTTACTATTTGAAAAATCTAAATCGCCTTTAGAACGAGTCTCTGTTGCAAAAAGTTCTTTTTCAGTTTTAAGCAATTCATTTTTTTCCTCTAAAATTCTTTTTTCATTTAGAGAAGCATCTAATGATATACTTTTCTCTCTTTCTAAATCTGAGTCTATTGTTTTAATATTATTAATTAGCTTATTGTTTAAATCTTTGACCCTTTTTTCCTCTTGTTCTAGGTTTGTAACTTCTAAGTTTATTTTTTGAAGTCTAGAAATATTTTCAATTTTTTTATCTTTTAGTGGCTGCAGTTTTTTGTCTTCTTCTTCAATTAATTTATTATTATGTTCTATTTCTCTTTTGATAGATTTTATTTCAGTGTCTATATCGATTGATTTTTCTTTAATACTGCTTTTTTCTTTTTCTATTTCTTGAATTTTAAGATAATACAATCCCGCTTCTACAGTTTTTATTTTTTGAGAAATCTCTCTGTACCTTGTTGCTTCTTCAGCTTGTTTTTTTAAATTTTCTAATTGTTTTTCTTGTTGTCTTTTTAGTTCGTCTGCTCTTTTAAGATTATTTTCTGCAGCATTAAGTCTGGTTTCTGCTTCATGTCTTCTAATATGAATACCAGATATTCCTGCCGCTTCCTCAAGAACCGATTTTCTTTCTGATGGTTTTGCAGTAACTATCATTCCAATTTTACCCTGACTGATCATTGATGGAGAATGTGCTCCAGTTGATAAGTCAGCAAAAAAAGTTTGAGCATCTTTTGCCCGAACCTCCCTGCCATTCATAAAATATTTCGAACCTTTTTCACGTTCGATTTTTCTTTTTATATGAATTTCATCAAGTTCAATGAATTGACCCTGACCCTTTTTATCAGAATTATCAATTGTTATTGAAACTTCTGATATATTCTTTTGAGGTCTATTTGATGTTCCAGAAAAAATAACATCTTCCATTCCCGATCCACGCATACTTTTGGCAGAAGTTTCGCCCATACACCACCTTAAAGCTTCAACAATGTTTGATTTCCCACAACCATTTGGTCCAACAATTCCTGTCAAACCCTCTTCAATAAAAAAAGTTGTTTTATCAAAAAAAGATTTAAAACCAGATAATTCTAATTTTTTAAATTTCATAATTTTCTATAAAAATTTTTCTATTTCTTTCTTAAAATCTTCATAATCATGTTTTCCTTCATATTTTTTTTCATTAATAAAAATTGTTGGGGTTGATTCAATAGAGTATTTTTTACTTCCATTTATTCTCTCTTCTAAAATTTCATTTTCTAATTTTTCATTATTTAAGCACTTATTACTTTTATCATCATTTAAGCCGTAATCATTTGCAATTTTAATCAATTTTTTATTTATACTGTTAATATCCGACCCACTTACCCAAATGTCTTGTTTTTCGTAAAGATTATTTAATAACTCTAATCTTTTATTTTTATTTTCAACGCATCTTAGAATTTTTTCTGCATTTAAAGCCGCTAAATCTAAAGGAAAGCCATGATGTTCAAATGTAACATTATTTGTATCTATAAATTCCTTTTTTAATTTTTTGAAAATTTTCGTATGAAAATTGGCACAATGAGGACATGTTAAGGAAGAAAAAACCTTAATAGTCACTTTTGTATCTTTATTTCCAATCGATAATAAACTTTTATTATCAGCCGCATTTACATTATAAATTTTGACCAATAGTACTATTAATATATAATAAAATATTAAGTTAATTTTATTCATAAGATTTACTTTTTTTTACTAAAAACATTAATTAGATGATTAAGATTTTTCTTCAAATTTGTATTTCCAATTTTTTCAACTTTTTTTTGCAATCTAATCTTGCTGTCATCATTTAAATAAATTTTTCTATTTTTATTCACTTTCTCTTTAATCAAAATAAGTCTTATTTCTTTAATAAATTTATAACCAAAAAAAGTATTTATTTTATCGATAATATCTTTTTTGCTATATTCCACAGTAATTTGGTCTCCGTGAAAAACATTTAAAACCAGGGTTCCATTTTTTAGCTCACGATCAGTTCTTACTGATTTAGGGTAACAAATATTTGAAATTTTTTTTCCCACTAAGTCTGACCAATTATAAATTATACTAGAATAGTTGTGGCCACCTTTCTTTAATATTGTTTTTAGACCATGTGGCAAAGAATTAGATACCGTCCTTAGTCCTTGAATAGAATACTTCGATTTATTAATATAGTTTTTTTTACCATGCATATTAAAACTAATTTATCAAAAAAAATAATTACTTGGTATGATAATAATAAGCGCTCTTTACCATGGCGTGTACCAAATAATTCCCCCAGAAAGCTTTATTATAGATTGCTAAGTGAATTTATGTTGCAACAAACACAAGTAAAAACTGTAATTCCTTATTTTAATAAGTTTATAAAAGAAATTAAAAGTTTAAAAAGACTTTCTTTAACTAGTGAAAGAAAGGTTCTTAAGTTGTGGGAGGGATTAGGTTACTACAGAAGATCTAGAAATTTAATGGCTACAGCAAAAATTATTGTTAATCAAAATAAATCAATATTACCTAAAACTTTAGTCGATATAAAAAAACTTCCTGGAATAGGTGATTATACTGGAAATGTATTGCTTGCACTTGTTTATAATCAGCCTCGATTAGGTTTGGATGGTAATGTGAAAAGAGTTTTCTCTAGAATATTCAACAAACACGAAAACAAATTGGATTATGAAAAAATTATAGAAAAAAATAAAAAAAAATTGTTTTTTTCTAAAAGAAATTCAGTTTTTGTAGAAGCAATGATGGAATTTGGTGCTTTAATTTGTAAGCCAAAGGATCCACTTTGTAACACGTGTCCTATAAATAGAACTTGTAAATTTTTTAATTCAGGGAAAAATACAAAATTGACTAATAAAATTAAAATAAATAAAAAAAGTTATAATATTTTTTGTTATCTTAATAAAAATAAACAAATTGGTTTGACAAAAAAGAATGATCTAGGATTCTTAAGAGAATATAGTTTACCAATAATAAAAGAAAAATCTAAAAAAAACAAATTTAAAAACTGGAATTTTTTATGTAATTACAAGAATTCTATTTCAAATAAAAAATTGGATATTAATTTATATTATAAATTTTCAAATAAAATACCAAAAGATTTAAATTGGCATTCCATATATAATAATAAAGAATTTATACCGACGTTTACAAAAAAAATATTTAGGCAAGTAGAAAATTTATATTAATGAAAAAAAAAATTGCAATAATTGGATCTGGAATTGCTGGGTTAACCGCAGCGAATCTATTTAAAGAAAATTCTATTTTTGAGGTAAAGGTTTATGAAAAAGAAAAAACATTAAGTCTGGAAGAAGGTTATGGAATACAATTGGCTCCTAATAGCACTTCTATTTTAAATAAAATAGGATTATCTAATATTGATAATAAAGATTTTTTTAATCCATCTAAATTAAATTTTTACTCAAGTGATAATCAAAAGATTTGTGATTTAGATTTATCAAGATTTAATTCTGAGAAATTTAAATATACAACCTTAAAAAGATCAGTTTTAATTGAATTTTTAAAAAATAAATTATTTTCTAATAATTTAAAACTTGGAAAAGAGATAAAAAAAGTTTCAAAAATTAGAGATAAACTTTTAATTAATTTTAAAGATAACACAAATGATCTTGTAGACTTCATAGTTGTTTCAGATGGAGTCTTTTCAAATACAAAATCAGTTATAGAAAATAAAAATATTCAACCAATCTATAATGGATCAATTGCAATAAGAACAATTCTCAAAAATTTGTCAGAATTTAATTATGACAAAAATAATATATCACTAGTTATGCTTAAAAATGCTCATGTTGTTATTTATCCAATTAATAAAACAGGAGAATTAAATGTTGTTTGTATAATCCGTCAAAAATTATCTAATAATATTGATTTGAAAACACTAATTAAAAAAGAAATATCTTCACAAAATAAAAATTTGGAAAATCTTTTTGAGAACAAATTAGAATACTGGCCGATTTATACTTCAAAAAAACCCTCAAAATCAATTTATGAAAATTTATTTTATATAGGAGACGCTTTTTATACTTTTCCTCCAACTATGGCTCAAGGGGCCTCCCAGTCAATCGAGGCAGCTAATGAGTTATTTAATTTATTATCTTCAGATAATAAACGTAACCCAGATCTTTTTTTTAAAAAAAGGCTAGAGAGAACAAAAGTTATTAATCGAAGATCTAAATTGAATCATCATATATTCCATTTTTCTAATCCAATCTTAAAAACAGTTAGAAATAAATCTTTAAAAATAATGTTAAAAAATAAAATCTTTTTAAATAATTATATTGGAAAAGTTTACAACTAATTAAGTATTTTTTGATATTAATCTTTGTCTTAAATTATCTATAGAAACTGAGTTTCCCTTTATATTGCAATACCAATACGTCCACCCATTATAACTTTCGGTTCCCATGATTTTAGCTGCTACTCTGTGAATTGATCCTTCATTACCCTTATGTTTTAAACTTCCATCAGCCATTATTTTGGCATTAAATTTCCTTTTTTGATCAAATAAAATAGACCCTGGTTTTATGATACCCATTTCAACCAAAGAACCAAAAGGTATCCTAGGTTTAGACTTGGTATTCTCAATTGTATCAAGGTAGTTATCTTCAATAACTTTTGTTGAGTTTATTCTATTATATGCTGCTCTAAAATATTTTTTATCTTTTTCTATTCCGAAGTAATTTCTACCAAGTTTTTTTGCTACTACCGCAGAAGTTCCAGTTCCTAAGAATGGATCAAATATTGAATCACCTTTATTAGTCGTTGCTAATATAATTCTATGTAATAATGCCTCAGGTTTTTGTGTTGAATGAACTTTTTTTCCGTTCTTTTTTAATCTTTCTTTTCCGTTACAAATAGGAAGTGTCCAGTCTGATCTCATTTGTAAATCATCATTTAAACATTTTAAAGATTGATAATTAAATGTGTATTTTGATTTTTTATTTTTTGACGCCCAAATCAAAGTTTCATGTGCATTTGTAAATCGTGTTCCTTTAAAATTTGGCATCGGATTATTTTTTCTCCAAATAACATCATTTAATATCCAGTAATTTAAATTTTGAATGTGGTAACCAAGTCTAAAAATATTATGGTAAGTGCCTATCACCCACATAGAACCATTATCCCTTAAAATTCTTTTACATTCTTTTAACCATACTTTAGAAAAATCATCGTAATGTTTAAAATCTGAAAATTGATCCCACTTATCATTAACTCCATTAACCTTGCTATCGTCAGGTCTTTTTAATTTTTCTCCGATTTGCATATTGTACGGAGGGTCAGCAAAAACTAAATCAAAAGTTTTATCTGGTATCCTTTTTAAAATTTTTAGAGACTCACCATTTACAATCTTGTTAAAAAATTTTGTCATTAATTCAATTCAACCCGAAATTGAATCCATCGTCAAATTTTTTTTTAAAAAAAGTTGAGTCTATTATGTGTTAGGGATTCTTATTTAGACAAGATATTGTGTACAGGTCTATAACTCTTTCTATGAAAATGCGTAACTCCAAATTTTTTTAAGGCACCCAAATGTTTCCAAGTGCCATAGCCAAAATTTTTATGCCAATCGTACTGAGGAAATTTATCTCCTAATCTAATCATATAAAGATCTCTGTAGGCTTTAGCTACAATGGAAGCAGCAGAAATGCATTTAATTTTTTGATCTCCCTTTATAATAGTTTTAGAATTTTTCAATTTTTTTGGTGCATGAGTTCCATCAATAAGAAAAAGGTGAGGTTTTTTTTTTAATTTCTTAATAGCTCTTTCCATTGATAATAAAGTAGCATTGAAAATATTATATTTATCTATCTCGTTTACTGATGCTGAACCAATAGCATACCAGGAATTTTTTTTAATATGTTCAGCAATCTTTATCCTTTCTTTAAATGGTATAGTTTTTGAGTCTTTTAAAAATTTTTTGTTGATACTTTTTCTTAAAATAACTGCACACGAAATAACAGGGCCAGCTAAACAACCTCTGCCAACCTCATCTACACCTGCTAGGATTTTATTAATCATTTAATTTTATTTTTAATTCAGACATCTTCTTTCTAATCATTTTAAGGTCTTCCCAAGCATATTTTTTTTGGTCCGGTTGTCTCATTAAAAAAGCAGGGTGGAATGAAGCAATAATTTCTGGTTTCACATTACCAATTTTTTTATTTACCCATTTACCTCTAGCTTTAGAAATTACAACCTCATCGCCAATGAGTGCATTTAATGCTGTACTACCAAGTAATAAAAGAATTTTAGGCTTAATTAATTCAATATGTTTTACAAGAAAGGGAAGGTATCTTTTAATTTCCACATCTGTTGGCTTTCTATTCATTGGTGGTCTAAAATTTACTACATTAGAAATATAAACATTTTTTCTATCAAGCTTTATTGCTTCAAGCATTTTATCCAGAAGTTTTCCCGCTCTTCCCACAAAAGGTTTGCCCTCTTTATCCTCATTAGCACCTGGACCCTCTCCTATAATCATTATTTGTGCATATGGATTTCCATCAGAGAAAACCAAATTTGTCGCATTTTTTTTTAATTCACAATTTCTTATAGAATTAATGCTTATCTTAAGATCAGCAAGTTTTGATAATTTTTCTTTAGATTTATTTGTTAAATTTTGATTAATATCTTTTTTATATCTATTTAATGATTTATTATTATACACTAGTTTATTATTGATAAGTTTATGGTAAAGTTTAGTTCTATTATTTCTAACATTAGATTTTCGAATCATAAATTCATATGAAATTTTTTTATTTTATTTTCAGATTAACATTATATACTTTTATTTTTTTAGGTATATTCAATTCGTCTTATTCAAAAGCTTCAGTTTTCAATCAAGACGCTAAAAATATTTCGCGTTATTTTTCTGGCATAATATCATTTGATAATTTTGATTATACAAATTCTTACAAATACTTAAATAATTTTAAAGAAACTGGAAAAACTAACCAAAGTTTCTCTTCAAGATATATTCAATCTTTAATTAGCCTTGAAAAATATAATGAAACTCATATTTATTCGAAAAAATTAGAAAAAAAAAATATATCTAATTTTGAAAGCAACCTTTTTCTAGGTTTATTCGAATTAAAAAATAAAAACTACGATAAAGCAAAAGTTTATTTTGATAAACTCAAACCAAGTCTAGAGCATTTATTAACTTTTGAACCATTAAAAATTTCATTAACAAATTGGTCAGAAATTGCCATATCAAATAATTTAAAAACAATTGATCTTATAAGCTCGATGCCAAAAGAATATGGAAGTTTTAAAAGTGTACAGGAAGCTTTTGCTCATTGTTATTTTAATAGCCCAAGAGCAGAGAAAGAGTTTGAGGCAATTATTAAGGGTGAACAAAGCAGGTTTTACAGATATAATTTCTTTTACGCAAATTATCTTATTGGTAAAGGAAAAAAGGAAAAAGCCGAAAGTATAGTTGATTTAACTTTAAAGAAATTTCCAAGAAATTTACTAATTAACCAGTTAAAAGAAGATCTAAAAACAAATGTTAAAAATCAGAATAAATTTAACTGTAATAAAATTGAAAATATTGTTGCAGAAATATTTTATGCCTTTGCTAATGCTTTAGCTACACAGCAAAATTATAAATTATCTAATTTTTATTTAGGTTTATCAAAATTCTTAAATCCTGATTTTTCTTCATACAATGGGTTACTTGCTGAAAATTTTTTAAGACTTAAAAAATATGATGAAGCTATAAAAATATATAATAAATTATCTTCTTTGGGATCTTACTACAAATGGCATTCTAGTAAGGAAATTGCTTTAATATTAGATATGAGTGATAAAGAAGAGGAGTCCAAAGATTATTTACTTAATGTATATAAAAAAATTGACAAAAATCTTTATAGAACTTTTGACTTGGCAAATTTTCTAAGAGGGGAAGAAGGCTACGAAGATTCTATAGAATTATATACTGAAATTTTATCAAAAATTCAGGATGATCACGATCTTTATCCAAAAGTTCTAGATAGGAGAGGAACTGCTTATGAAAGAGCTGGGAACTGGGAACTAGCTGAAAAAGATCTTTCCTTATCATTAAAAATATTACCTAATCAAGCATATACTATAAATTATTTAGCATATTCGTGGATTGAAAAAGAAATAAATACAGAGAAGGCATTAACGATGTTAAAAAAAGCAGATAATTTAAAAAAAAATGATGGATATATAACCGATTCATTAGGATGGGCACTTTATAAATTAAAAAAATTTTCAGAGTCTAAAATATATTTGCAACGTGCAATTAAATTGATGCCTAGAGATCCTGTCGTGAATGATCATTTTGCAGACTGCTTATGGATGAATAATAAAAAGATTCAAGCAAGATATTATTGGAAATATGTTTTAACTTTAGAAGATACCGAAAAAGAATTAAGACAAAAGATTGAAAATAAATTATTGTTTGGCTTAAAGAAAAGCTAAAAAATATTATTTATGAATAAAAAAATTTTGAAATCTTATTCTAAAGTTAATTTATTTTTAAATGTTGGAAAAAAAAATAAAAAAAATAAATTGCATGATATTCAATCTCTCATTTCATTAATAAGTATTCATGATAAAATCCAAATAAAAAAGATAAGTAGTTCTTTTGATAAAATTAAATTTTTAGGTAAATTTAGTAAGTCTGTAGACAAAAAAAATAATTCTGTAATTAAATGTTTATCATTACTTAGAAAGCAGGAAATAGTTGATAAAAATCAGTATTTTAATGTAGTTATAAAAAAAAATATTCCCGTTTTTTCTGGGATGGGAGGGGGTTCAAGTAATGCAGCTACAATAGTAAAATATTTAAATAATGAAAAAATTACTAAAAATAAAATCTTTTATATGTCAAAATTTCTAGGATCGGACTTTAGATTATTTTTTGGATCAAAACAGTTGTTGCAACAAAATATAAATCAAATTCAAGATATTAAAAAAAAATTTAATTTTTATTTAATTATAGTTTTTCCTTTCCTAAAATCATCCACAAAAGATGTTTACTCAAAAGTAAAGATTTTTAAAAAGATAAAATATAGTTCTTTTTATATAAATAAATCAAAATTAAAAATAATTGAAAACCTGAAAAACGAAAAAAATTTTCTACAAAAAATAGTTGTTAGAAAATACCCTATAATTCAAAAAGTTCTGTATGAGTTAGAAAATACCAGAAAATGTGAATTTTCTAGAGTTACAGGATCGGGTTCGGCTTGTTTTGGCCTATTTTTATCAAAAAAAAGTGCTGATTTAGGTTTAAAAAAAATTAAAAAAAAATTTCCTAAATTCTGGTGTGTTGTTGGTAAAACTATTTAAAATTGCTTTTTTGTGGTATATCAAAAATTAAATTGGGGCGTAGCCAAGCGGTAAGGCAGCGGTTTTTGGTACCGCCATCCTAGGTTCGAATCCTAGCGCCCCAGCCAAAATAATATGAGTATTTTATCATCCATAAATAAATTCTTTTTCCCTTTCTATAAATCTAAAAATATAAAAGAAATTTTTAGAATACTAAATTCGAATTCTGAAAAGAATCAAGCCATGTTCGTTGGGGGATGTGTTAGAAAATATTTACAAAATCAAAAAATAGGAGATATTGATGTTGCAACTATCTTGACTCCAGATGAAGTGATAAAAAAATTTGAAAAAACAAAAGTAGAGGTAAAAAAAACCGGTATTGAACACGGAACCCTTACGCTTATTTTGGAAAACGACCATATTGAAATTACCACTCTAAGAAAAGATATTTCAACAGACGGAAGGCATGCAAAAATATCTTTTACAGATAGTTGGGAAGAGGATTCGAAAAGAAGAGATTTTACAATAAATTCAATTTATTTAGATTCAAATGGAAAAATATTTGATCCTCATTCAGGAGTAGCTGATTTAAATAGTAAAAAAGTAAAATTTATTGGAAGACCAGATGAGAGAATTAAAGAGGATTACTTAAGAATTTTAAGATTTATTAGATTTTCAATTGAATACTCAGATTTTGATTTTGATAAGGAAACGCTTAAATCCATCAAAATTAATTTAGATGGAATTGTAAAATTATCAAAAGAGAGAATTTATGATGAACTTTGTAAAATTTTAAAATTAAAAAATTTTGAAAAAATATATAATAACGAAATTTTATTTGATATTTTTAAACTTATTTTTCCAGAATTTAAATACATTGATAGAATTAAAAATTTATCTTTAATTAGAAAATTAAAAGATCAAAAGCTAAATAATAATATTATTCTAGCATTACTCCTTATTGACGAAACAAATAATCATGAATATTTTTCTCATAAATATAATATTTCTAATGAAACCAAAGATTTTCTTGACTTTTCTGCTAGATACTTAAAGCAGGTTAATAAAGACAAAGATTTTTTTAATAAAAATCTAAAAAGAAATATTTTTTATAATAGTAAAAATAAAATTGAAAGTTTATTTTTGTTACATAAATTGACCAAAAAAAAATTTAATTATAAAGAAATAGACTCTATGGTTAATCAAATTAAAAATATATCTATTCCCAAGTTTCCAGTTACTGGCAATTATTTACTTAGCAAGGGAATTAAAAATGGTAAAAAAATTGGTTTGTTATTAAAACAAATAGAAAAAAAATGGATAGATAATAATTTTAGTTTAAATGATAAAGAAATTACCTCACTTTTGAAAAAGAATATATAAATCAAATATATTTAACGTCAATTATCTCAAAATTTTTTTCTCCAGATGGAGTTTTTACGATAACTAAATCTTCAACTTTCTTTCCTATCAAAGACCTTCCTATAGGTGATCTAAAGTAAATTAAATTCTTTTTTATATCCGCTTCATCTTTCCCTACAATTTGAAAAGATTTATTTTTTTTGGTCTCTAAATCTTTAACAGTTACAGTAGAACCAAAAATTATTTTGCCATCATTTTCTATTTTAGTTACATCAATTACATTTGCTGTTGCAATAATATTTCCAATTTCCAAAACTCTTCCTTCAATATGTCCTTGTTGTTCTTTTGCTGCGTGGTATTCAGCATTCTCTTTAAGATCGCCATGAGCTCGTGCTTCAGCAATCGCCGCAACTACTTTTGGTCTTTTATTATTTTTTAAATCTTCTAACTCCTCCTGAAGTTTTTTTAGTCCCTTATTTGTTATTGGTTCTTTTTCCATTTCTTATTTTAGTGGCGGAAGCGACATAAAAATTGCATCAATATTTCCGCCAGTATTTAAACCGAATTTTGTTCCCCTGTCATATAATAAATTAAACTCAACATATTTTTTTCTCTTTAAAATTTGATCATATTTATGTTTTTTATTCCATTTTAATAATTTTTTTTTAAAAATAATCTCCTTAGATAAGCTTAAAAAGCATAATCCAAGTTCTCTTACAAACTTAAAATTACTTTTCCAATCCTTATACAAGTAATCAAAAAAAATACCCCCAATTCCTCTTGGTTCATTTCTATGTTTTATAAAAAAATATCTATCACACCATTTTTTATAAATATTAAAATTTTTCTTATTTTTTTTACAAAGTTGCCGTAATTTTTTATGAACAAAATATTTTTCTTTTTCGTCTCTAAAACTAGGTGTTACGTCCATTCCACCGCCAAACCAGCTTTTTGAAGTTACAATAAATCTTGTATTAAAGTGAATTGCAGGAATTTTAGGATTTTTCATATGTGCTACTACGGATATTCCTGATGCCCAATAAGAAGGTTTTTTAACTGCTCCAGGTATTTTAGATCTGAAATTCTTTGGAAATACACCCTCAACTCTTGAAAAGTTAACACCAACTTGATCGAAAATTTGTCCATCTCTCAATATAAAATATTGACCGCCACCTTCTTGGTAATTATTTTTATTCCAAACTTCTTTTTTGAATTTTCGAGGTCTGTTTTTTTTCTTTTTTGCATATTCAGCTTCGACTTGTTCAAATTCTTTACAAATTAAAGACTGTAGATACAAAAACCACTCCGAAGATAGTTTTTTTTGAATTTCTAAATTAATTTCCATAAAAAATAGTTTTCTTGTTTATAATCTAAAAAAAGTCAGATTTTTTAGTATTTTTTTGTGTCATTATGACCCTAGCAAGATCTTTAAATAAGCCTTATTTAATAGTATTAAATGATATTATAAATCTATGAATAAACCAGAAAAAAAAGGTAATAGACGAGACTTTATTTTTACAGCTAGCTACACAGTTGGTGCAATAGGTATAGGTGCAACTCTCTGGCCCTTAATTGATCAGATGAACCCAGATACCTCTGTTAAAGCTTTAGCATCAACAGAAGTTGATATAAGCCAAATTGAACCGGGAAAGTCTGTTACTGTTTTATGGAGAGGAAAACCAGTTTTTATTAAAAGAAGAACACAAGAAGAAATAGTAGAAGCTCAATCGGTAAATTTAAAAGAACTTCCTCATCCTGAGAAAGACCAGGATAGAGCAAAAAAACCTGAATGGTTAGTGATGCTAGGAATTTGTACACATCTAGGATGCGTACCTCTGTCAGACAAGGGAGAATATAATGGTTGGTTTTGTCCTTGTCATGGATCACATTATGATACATCAGGAAGAATTAGAAAAGGCCCAGCCCCAACTAATATGGAAATTCCCAAATATACTTTTATTGACGATAATACAATTAAGATTGGATAAAAAAATATGAGCGAAAATTATGTTCCAAGTTCAAAATTCGGTAAATGGTTTAACGATAGACTTCCGCTATTAACATTAAGCAAGCATTTAACAGATTATCCTACACCTAAAAATTTAAATTATTGGTGGACTTTTGGTGGGATTTTAACTTTTTGCTTAATCTCACAAATTATTACAGGAATAGTTTTAGGTATGCACTACGTTGCTCATGCTGATATGGCATTCAATAGTATTGAACATATTATGAGAGACGTAAATTATGGATGGTTAATAAGATATATTCACAGCAATGGTGCTTCCATGTTTTTTTTAGCGGTATATATCCATATATTTAGATCTCTTTTCTACGGATCATATAGATCACCAAGAGAAATAATTTGGATACTTGGAATGTTAATTTACCTTTTGATGATGGCAACAGCTTTTATGGGTTATGTTTTGCCTTGGGGTCAAATGAGTTTCTGGGGAGCAACCGTAATAACAAATTTATTTAGTGCTATACCTTTGGTGGGAGAAAGTATTACAACTTGGTTATGGGGAGGTTACTCCGTAGATAATCCTACTTTGACTAGATTTTTTAGTCTTCATTATCTTTTTCCATTTTTAATATTGGGATTAGTAGTTTTACATATATGGGCATTACACGTACCTGGCAATAACAATCCAATTGGTATCGATATTAAAAAACCATCTAAAGATACAGTTCCATTTCACCCATACATTACTATCAAGGATTTATTTGCTCTTCTGATTTTTATGATTATTTTCTCTGGCTTTATATTTTTTGCACCAAATATTCTTGGTCACAGTGATAATTATATAGAAGCAAACCCACTAGTTACACCTAAGCACATTGTACCAGAATGGTACTTATTACCTTTCTATGCAATCTTAAGAGCTGTACCAGACAAACTAGGTGGAGTAGTTTTAATGTTAGGTTCCATTTTTATTTTGTTGGCTTTACCCTGGTTAGACAGCAGTAAAGTAAGATCGACTGTTTTTAGACCGCTTTATAAAAAATTCTTTTGGTTGCTTGTAATTGATGTTTTAGCTTTAGGATATGTAGGTGCTATGCCTGCCGAAGGTATCTACTTATTAATTGCAAGAGTTGGAACGATTTATTATTTTGCGCACTTTTTGATTGTCCTTCCTCTACTAAGTAGGATAGAGAAAACTGAACCAGTACCCTTGAGCATTTCAGAACCAGTGTTAGGTGGTATGCTTAAACCTGAGATGGCTAGAATTGATAGGGAAAATGTGTAGTCTAAAGGCACGTTTTATAATTATTTCGATTATATTTTTATCAATTACCTTTAGCAGCGTTAGGTCAGAGGAAAAAACAAAACTTATACAGGTTGATTGGTCGTTTAAAGGTATTACAGGAAAATTCGATAGATCTTCACTACAAAGAGGTTATCAAGTTTATGCAGAGGTCTGTGCTTCGTGCCATTCGATGAACTTAGTAAGCTATAGAAATTTGGGTGAACCAGGTGGACCAGAATTTTCTTTAGAACAAGTCAAAGCAATTGCTGCAAATTTTGAGGTAGAAGACGGACCTAATGCAGATGGTGAAATGTTTACAAGACCAGGTAGACCTTCCGATAAATTTGTCTCTCCATATCCTAACGTTCAAGCAGCAACAGCTGCAAATGGAGGCGCTTATCCTCCTGATATGTCAGTATTAGTTAAAGCACGTAAGGGAGATTCAAATTATATTTACTCAGTTTTAATGGGTTACGAAGATGCACCAGCAGATTTTCAATTGGATGATGGTGTCTATTACAATAAATATATGGACGGAAAAAAAATTAAAATGTCAAACCCATTATCTGATGGAATAGTTACTTATGCTGATGGAACTCCAGCTACTGAGTCTCAAATGGCAAAGGATGTAACAACATTTCTTACTTGGACGGCTGAGCCTCATTTAGAAAGAAGACATAAAATGGGAGTTAAAGTTGTAATCTTCTTATCTATTTTTAGCTTACTAGTTTACTTAAGTATGAAAAGAATTTGGTCAAGGATTGACTCTGAAAAATAAAACATCTCCATCTTTTACTAAATAATCTTTTCCTTCTAATCTAAGTTTTCCATTTTCTTTAGCTTTTTCAAAACTTCCATATTTTTCAAAATCATTGTAGGAGACTGCTTCAGCTCTAATAAATTTTTTTTCGAAATCTGTGTGTATTACCGCAGCAGCCTTAGGTGCAACAGTATTTTTTTTTATAGTCCATGCTCTTGTTTCCTCAGGCCCTGAAGTAAAAAAAGTGTTGAGATCAAGTAATTCATAACCAGTATTTATCAGCTTATTAAGACCAGTTTTTTCTAAGCCAATATTTTTCATGTACATCTCTTTTTCTTCAGATTTTAAGTCAGTTATTTGATCTTCAATATCAGCACATATTATAACAAATTTTTCATCAGGATATTTTTCTTTTAAAATTTTTGTGTAGTTATTTCCTGCTTTGACATTTGTTTCATCAACATTACAAACTATTATGTATGGTTTAATTGAAATTAAGCCTAAATCTCTTAAAATTTTATATTTTTCGGTATTCGTGTAATCTTTAAGAGCACCACCACTATTTAGTTTTTTGTGTACTTCTTCTAGCAACATTATATCTTTATCAGACATCTTTTTTTTTGCATTTTTTTCGAGTTTTTTTTCCAAAATACCAATATCAGATAAAATAATTTCAGTTTTAATAGTTTCTAAATCACTAATAGGATCAATTTTTTTATTAACGTGCTGTATATTTGCTGAGTCAAAACACCTTACCAAATGTACAATTGCATCAACTTCTCTTATGTGTGATAAAAATTTGTTACCAAGCCCTTCACCCTTAGAAGCACCTTTAACTAATCCCGCAATATCTACAAATGTTATGTTAGTGTTAATTTTTTTCCTTGATTTTGATAATTTGTGTAAAGTATTTATCCTATCGTCTGGGACGTCAACAATTCCAATGTTAGGATCTATCGTACAAAAGGGAAAGTTAGCAGCTTGAGCATTTTTAGAAGATGTTAAAGCATTAAACAAAGTTGACTTTCCAACATTTGGAAGCCCAACTATTCCACACTTAAATCCCATTCAAATTTTGGTTTACCTTGCTTGAAAAAGTATCCATCTTTTTATCAATTAAAGTTGGGATCATCTTAACAATATTTTCTGTTATATCTTTAATTTTATCTTCTTCATTGTCGCTGAAATCTTCCAATACATGAGCATCCACTTTTTTTCCATTTTTTGGATGGCCTATACCAATCCTAACTCTTGAGTAATCTTTTCCAATTGATTTATCTATTGATTCTATTCCATTATGTCCTGCACTGCTTCCTCCAAATTTAGCTTTTACTTTTCCTAAATCAATATCCATATCATCGTGAAAAACGAATACATTTTTTGCGTCAATTTTAAAATAATCAATTAACTCTTTAATACAAACCCCAGAGTTATTCATAAAAGTCAAAGGCTTTATGGCATAAACTTTTTTATTATCAATATTTCCAGTTGTTAAAAGTCCTTTAAATTTTGGTTTTTGTTTTGAAAGACTAAATTGCTGATTGATTGCGTCAATAATTTTAAAACCAATATTATGTCTGTTGTTATTATTGTTTGGACCAGGGTTTCCTAAACCTACTAATAAAAGCATATAAATTTATTTCTTCTCTTGTTTTTTTTCAGCGGGTTTTGCAGGTGCTTTTTTATCACCAGCTGCCTCTTTTCCTTTTTCATCTTTTTTAGCAGCATCACCCTCTTTTGTTGGTACGGCAGATTCTTGTCCATCTGCTGCTGGAGTAGTCTCACCATCAGCACCTTCAGCAAGTGTTTCTTCTGCAGGTTTTTCTGGTTCTTTAACAATTGTTGGTGCAGCTATAGTTGCAACAACAAAATCTCTATCAGTTATTGTTGGCTTAGCATTTTCAGGAAGTTTAACTGATGATATTTTTATACTTGCTCCTATTTCTAAATTAGCTAAATCAATCTCAATACTTTCAGGAATATTTTCTGCGATACAACTAAGTTCAATTTTTCTTCTAACAATATTTAAAACTCCTCCACTTTTCAAGCCTGGACAATCTTTATTGTTTTTAAATATCACGGGAATTTGTAAAATAATTCTTGAGCCTTTAGCAACTCTCATAAAATCTATATGTATCGGTTTGTCAGAAGTAACATGGTACGAAATGTCTCTAGGAATAACTTTTTCTGTTTTTCCGTCAATATCCAAATCAATTATTGTAGAAAGGAATGCATCTGATACTAAAATAGTTTTAAGACGTTTTTCCTCTATACTTATTTTTAAGTTTGGATTTTCACCACCATACAAAACTGCAGGTATAAATCCTTTTGCTCTAAGGGAATTTAATTCACCAGTAGTCTTGGAAACTCTCTTGGTAGCTTTTAAATTATTTATCATTTGAATGGCAATTTATAACCCAACTTTGAAATAAAACAAGAGCTAATTAAACAAACTAGATACAGATGTCGAGTTTGAAATCCTTTTTATTGCTTCTGCCATGAGTTGAGCAATAGATAAAACTTCTATTTTACTAGCCTTTTTTATTTTTTTTGAATTGTCGATCGTATCAGTAATTATTAATTTCTTAATTTTTGATCTTTGTATTTTGTTTACTGCGTCTCCACTTAAAACTGCATGTGTAATAAATACGTGCACACTTCTTGCTCCTTTTTTTATCAAAGCATCAGCAGCATTTATAATTGTTCCACCGCTGTCAATGATATCATCAATTATCATACAGTCTTTACCCCTAACATTACCAATAATATTCATAACTTTAGATTTACCCGGTTCTGGTCTTCTCTTATCAATAATAGCCAAGTCCGCATTTACTTTTGTTGCCAAACCTCTTGTTCTTTCAATTGCACCAGCATCTGGAGAAACACATATTAAATTTTTACTTTTAATATTTCTTCTAATGTATCTTGCAAATATTGGCGTAGTAAATAAATTATCTACAGGCATATCAAAGAAACCTTGAATTTGCCCCGCATGTAAATCTACTGTAACAACTCTATGTGCTCCTGCATTCGTTATTAAATTAGAAACAAGTTTTGCAGAAATTGAAGTTCTAGGGACAACCTTTCTGTCTTGTCTCGCATAACCGAAATAAGGAATAACTGCTGTAATATTTTTTGCGGACGATCTTCTTAGAGCATCTATACATAAAAGAAGTTCCATCAGATTATCATTTGCTGGTGTCGCGCTTGACTGTATTACAAAAACACTATTACCTCTTATATTTTCATTTATTTCTACGTAGATTTCACCATCTGAAAATTTTTTTATGTTCGTATTTACAAGTTTTGTCTTGAGATATTTGGATATACTCTTACTTAATGAGGGATTGCTTGTTCCTGATAAAATTTTCATTAGGACACCTTTCTTATACATCCATTGGGATCTAGTTTCAATTAATTTTGTAGATTAGTTTTCTTAATAACTGATATGCATCTTCCGTAGTCATTCTCCCCTAACTTTTTGGCCCTTCTGTGGCTAAAGTATTCTTTCTTATTGGCAAAGCTATCAATGTTAATGTTACCTATTTTATGTACTCCATAACTATTAAATTTTTTAATTACAAATCCTCTCAAATCAAAATTAAATGAATCGTTTTCTTTTTTTAAAAAAAAAGAGTCATTTTCCACAGATTCTTCATTAAATTTTGAGTAAAAATCTTTTTTGACTTCATAACTCTCTTGAGCAATGCACGGACCTATACAAACGTCCAATTTTTTTGTATTTCCACCCATTTCTACAATTTTATTTAATGTATTGTCAATCACTCCACTTACTGCTCCTTTCCAACCAGCATGAATACAGCCAATAATTTTTTTATCATTTTCATAAACTAAAATTGGAGCACAGTCAGCAGTCAGCACACATAATGCAAGCTCATAATTATTAGTCAGCATAGCGTCGGCATCGATCCTTTCAGAATTATTTTTACCATCTATAATTTGGACCTTACTACTGTGAGTTTGGTTCATTAGCATTAGCTGTTTTTTCTCAATATTAAAAGTTTTTGCAACAAATTCGAGGTTTTTTTGAACAATTTCTTTTTTATCTTTGCTACCAATTCCGCAATTCAAACTTTCATAAATACCTCTTGATGCTCCATTCTTTCTCGAAAAAAAACAGTGTTTTATATTATTATTTTTTAAATTATCTGAGTAAAACATTATTTAAATGCTAATGAAAAATTACAATTTTTATTTTTTGTAAAAATTACCTTAAAGTCTCTTCCCATCATATTTGGATTTATCAATCTATGTACTCTAGAATATAAATCTTGTTTTTCCTTTTTCCCCATTTTATTGCCAGCTATTCTTATTCTTTCTAAAATACCCATTTTTTGTAAAAATTTACTTTGGCTAATTATATCTTCAACTAATAATCCATTTGAGTTAAAATATTTTTTGTATAAGCTAAAATTTACCAAAGAAGTAATATCTGCATTTCCAATATTTTTTTTAATATCGTTAAATTTATGCTTCATTACTGATTGTAATGTATCAATATTATTTTCAGTTTTATATCCATAGTCAATAAAAAGAGCACCACCATTCAGTTTTTTTATTTTACTACAAACTATGTTTAATTCTTTAAAACCATATTCTGGGTATTCAATTATACCGTTTCCATGAAGTAATTCATAATTTTTTAATTTACTAACCTGTATTTTTTGAGCCTTTTTAAATATGAAATCAATTTTATTTTTATTCAAGTAAGCATATTTTTCGTAAATATGATTATTAATTTTTCTAAATTGTTTTATTGGTAATGCATCTAGAAATTCATTTCCAAAGAAAACAACTGGTCCTTTTTTAATTTTATCAAGATTTTTTATCCAAGAAACTTTTTCTGATATTATTCTATTTTTTTGAATTTTAATTAATTTTTCACTCTTTTCGTAAAGCATAATATTTAGACATTTACCAAATTCTGAAAAGTTTTTTATTGTTTTTAAAAGTGCTAAGCAAAAATCTCCATTTCCTGGTCCTAGTTCAACAAAATTTATTTTTTTAGGTTTACCTAAATTTTCCCAAAAACTAATAAGCCATATAGAAATCATCTCACAAAAAACATTAGAAATGTTAGGCGCAGTAACGAAATCGCCATTAATTCCAAAAGGATTTTTTTTTTGATAATAACCAAAGCTTTTATCGTAAAGCACTTTTTCTAAATAAGTATCAAGAGCAATTGATTTAGATTTTTTAAAAATTTTATTTATTTTTTTCATCATTCATAAATTTTAATAACAAAAAGAAACCAAATAACATCATTATAATACTTAAAATTGAACCCATAGAGAAATAGTTAAAAATATATCCCATATGATTATCTGGTTCTCTAAATTGTTCACAAATAATTCGAAAGAAACTATAAAGCACAAGAAAAACTATTGAAATGAAACCATTAAAATTTTTTCTAAAGAAAATAAGCATGTTTAATATTAAAAATAATAAAATTCCTTCGAGTAAAGCCTCATAAATTTGTGAAGGATGCCTTGGTAAAGAGTCTATTTTTGGAAAAATAACTCCCCACGCTTTTTGAGTAGGAGATCCAAACAATTCACTATTTATAAAATTCGATATTCTTCCTAAAAAAATTCCAATAGGCGCTACAGCTGAGATTGTATCAAAATAAATTTTATAATTAAGATTATTTTTTTTGGAAAAGATGTAAGAACCCAAAGCTACACCTAAAAGTCCTCCATGAAAAGACATTCCCCCTTTCCATATTTTAAATATTTCTAAAATGTTATCGAAATAAAAAGTGGGATTATAAACAAAAACATATCCAAGACGACCTCCTACAATTATACCAATAATTATATATCCAATTAAGTCATCAAATTTTGATAAATAAACCGACTGATCTTGACCAACTTGTTTAACTAAAATTATTTTTCCGTACCACCAGCCGATTAGAATGCCAAAAATATAAGCAAGTGAGTACCATCTGATTTGAATTAGTCCAAAGTCAATTAAAATTGGATCAAAATTATGTAGTATCATTTAAATTTAATTTATCACAATTGAAATTAAATTACTTATAATTTAAAGTAGAAAAATGAATAATCCTGAAAAATTTTTAAAGATGATGTCTAGTTTAATTGAGGCAGGGGTTCTAACATCCCAAGATCTGACCAAAGCACTTTTAACATCGATGAAGTTTAATAGAGAAAAAATAGCTAATAAATTAGATTTAGTAACAAGAGAAGAATTTATTGTACTCAAAAAAATAATTGAAAAACAACAAAAGGAGATTAATAAATTAAAGAAAAGAAAGTTAAAGAGGTAACGAAATTTTTACTAATAGTCCTTTGAGTCTACTTTCAGAAAGAGAAATGTTACCACCGTGTGATTTCACAATATCTTGCGCGATTGACAAACCTAATCCTACACCAGATTTATTAAGCCCTCTGCTTTTATCTACTCTGTAAAATGGTTTAAAGACATTTAAATATTCATGTTTGGGAATTCCAGGTCCATTGTCCTCAACAATTATAACAACGCCATTAACCGTTTTTTTTATTTCTATTAAAATTTTCTTACCATACGATAGACCGTTATCTATAATATTTTGGATACATCTTTTTATAAGATTTTTCCTACCTTCTATTATAATAGTTTGACCAGTTGTTAGCTCAAATTTATTCTTATCAAAGTTTCTGAGAATCTCATTTACCATTAGGTTAATATCAATTTTACTCGAACTTTCTTCCGATTGAGACTTCGCATACTGCAAGTAATCATTTAACATCTTTTCCATTTCTTCTATGTCAGTAGTCATTTTTTTCGCAAGATCTTTTTTATCCATCATGGCTAACTGTAATTTAAGTCGTGTAAGAGGGGTTCTTAGATCGTGGCTTATTCCTGATAGCATTTCCGATCTTTGAGCAAGATGTTTATTAATTCTTTTCATCATCCTGTCAAATTCATATGTAGCTTTACGAATTTCTAAAGCCCCCGACGGTCTTAAATCATCAATTATTTCTCCTTTACCAAAGCGTTCGGCAGCTTTAGATAATTTAACCAATGGTCTTGTTTGATTTTTTAAAAAAATTAGTGCTATAAAAATTAATAGCAGAGAAGGGACAGTTAACCATAAAACAAATACTCTGACTGATGAAGGAGCAATTTTATCTTTTGGAAAAAAAATTTGAATAATTTCATTTTCTGTCTGAATTCTTAAATCAACTAATTCAATATAAGTAACTGTATCAAACCAGTAATTTTCACTACCAAAGACATGCTTCATTTCTCTTCTTAACGATCTATCCATTGGACTAAAACGTCTGTCGAATTTGGTTTTTGGAAGTTTCTCACCAGATTTGATGTTTATTACAAAATCAAAATTTTTTTTATATAAATCTGTAAGTTGTTTTATATTATTTTTATTATCACTAGATTTATAAACATCATACAATGTCACAATTTCACTAACTAAAGATCTAGTCATTCCTTTGTTTGCTTTAATCCATATACTATCAAAAAAAACTACAGAAATTGTAATCTGTAAAATTATTATTGGAGCAGCAACAATGATTAATGCTCTATAAAATAACCTTTTTGGCAATATTTTTTTTAATAAATTATTTAATCCAAAGGACATAACCAGAACCTCTTATTGTTTGCAAAAATTTCGGATTTTTGGGATTTATTTCAATTTTTTTTCTCAATCTTGTTATCATTACATCAATAGATCTCTCTTTTGAAATATTTGAAATTTTACCTATTTCTGAACGAGAAAAAATTTTCCCTGGCGATGCGAGCATTTTCATTAAAACTTTTTTTTCTGATAAATTAATTTTTTTCACCTTATTTTTTAATTGTATGACCATCTTATTTAAATTTAACTCTGCTTCTCCAATTTTGCTTGATAGCAATTTATTTGGATCAATGTTCATTTTTATTATATTTTTCACCCTGAGCAATAGTTCTTTAGGATCAAAAGGCTTACCAAGATAGTCGTCGGCACCAAGTTCTAAACCATGTATTCTACTTTCAACTTCACCTTTGGCGGTCAACAAAATTATAGGTATATTTTTCGTTTGCTTTAATTCTTTTGTAAGATCATAACCATTTTGACCAGGCATCATTACATCTAAAATTATTAAGTTGAAGTTAAAAATTTCAATTTTTTCTTTTGCTTTTTCGGCATTTTCAGCTGAAGAAATTATAAAACCTTTTTCTGATAAAAATTGTTTTATCAAAGATCTTATTTTATCATCATCATCCACAACTAAAATATGATATTTATTTTTTTCCATTTATTATTTTTTTTAAAACTTCTTTAAATCTAATAACTGACTCTGAGTCCGATTCTTTTAAAGCATTAAAAATACGTTTTTTTTGACTTTCAAAAACTTCTTTATAAAATTTTCTACCATTTTGATCGAGATACAAAAGTTTTCTTCTAGTATCATTTTCATCTTTAATTTGTTTAATAATCTTTAAACGTTTCAAATCTTTTAATACTCTATTTAAACTTTGTTTTGTTATTTTTAATTTTATTAGTAATTCATTTACGCTTATACCTTCGTTTCTCTCTATTAAATGCAGAGTTCTATGGTGTGCTGGACCCAGAGAGTTTTTTTTTAAAATTTCTATTGGATCGGAAAATGTTTCTCTGTAGGCATAAAGCAGCAGCTGTATGCAGTCTTTAATCTGTTCATCCTTTAAATAAAGCAAATCTTTCATAATTTTTGGTCAGATATGTTGACATATTTTATCAAGAATTATACTTTTTTGTTAGATAAAAATTATTTAATTTAATCCTAATGGAAACAATTCCTTACGATAAGAGATCAGGAAAAATTTGGTTCAACGGAAATCTCGTTGATTGGCAAGAAACAAAGGTTCACGTATTAAATCATGGACTGCATTATGCTAGTTGTGTTTTTGAAGGAGAACGTGTTTATGATGGTGAAATCTTTAAACTTGAGGAACATACTAGCAGATTATTTCATTCAGCAAAAAGAATGGGAATGCTTATGCCATATTCTGAAAAAGAGATAAACAAAGCTTGTAAAGAAATAGTTGGGGCACAAAAAATAAAAAACGGATATGTAAGACCGATTGTCTGGCGTGGTAGCGAGATGATGGCAATTTCAGCACAAAAAAATAAAGTTCATGTTGCGATAGCATCTTGGGAATGGGGATCCTACTTCGATCCTAAATTGAAATTGAAAGGAATCAAATTAAATATTTCATCCTGGAGAAGGCCCTCTCCTAATTCAGTTCCATGGGACACCAAGGCTTCAGGTTTATATATGATTTGTACTTTGTCGAAACATGAAGCTGAAAGCAAAGGTTTTACAGACTCACTTATGTTAGATCACGAAGGTAATATTGCCGAAGCTACGGGAGCAAATATTTTTTTTAAAGATAAAAAAGGAGCATTGGTTACTCCAATACCAGACTCTTTTCTTGACGGTATAACAAGAAGGTGTGTTATCCAATTAGCTAAATCTAAAGGGATAAAAATTGTTGAAAGAAAAATTAAACCAGATGAAATGGGAAATTTTGTAGGTTGTTTTTTAACAGGAACTGCAGCTGAAATAACACCAGTGTCTCAGATTGATAAATTTAATTTTATAGTTTGTGATGTAATTAAATCCTTATCAGAAAACTATCAAAATCTTGTTAGAAAAAAAGTTGCTGCCTAGTTTTTTTTTGCTTCAATTAAAACAGACCAAGCCAGAAATTTTAGAAAAGGAATAGTGAATAAAATTTTATCTAATCTAGATAAAATTGAAAAGATTTTTGACTCTTTCGGTGATTTATAAAATGGAAGAAATAATAGAGTAAAAAAACCATAATATTGTATTTTTACTTTATTAAATAATTTTCTAAGTTGTTTGATATCGTCAAATGTAAATGGATGTTCATCCTCCGACCTGGCATTCGGAGTAAATTTTCTGTATAAGTTGATTATTGGATTAGTTCCCAATGGTTCTATAAAAATTATATTTCCATCCTTTTTTACTAAACGTTCAACTTCTTTTATGGACTTATCTAAGTTTAGATGATGTAAAATTCCAACCCCATAGATTATATCAAAACTATCTGAACTAAATTTGGTATTTTCACAATTTTCGACTTTAAAATCTATTTTATTATTACCTTTTATTTTTGCAGCTTCTATTGCTTCTTCTGAAATATCTATTGCAGTAAGTTTTGATGGATTAAAGTTAATAACTTTTTCTGAATAAACTCCATTTCCACATCCAAAATCCAAAATATTTTTGTCTTGGGAATTATTTTTAAGAAAAATTAAAAAATCTTCATATAAATTATATAATGCCTTATAGTATTTATTCTGTAATCTGGGCATACCCGAGGAATGAAGTTTGTTATGGAATTCTTTTTCTCTAATATTTATTTTTGTTAAACTCATTATTAATTATTTTTATCTTCATTAATTGCACTATCTATTCCTTTTCTTAAGTAATCATAACCAGTATAAATAGTTAAAAATGCTGCAATCCAAAGAAGAATTATACCTACCGTTTGTGCATTGTAGTCTTGAAAGTTGATAATTTTATTACCCGTGTCTCCTGTAAGCAATAAAGCTATCGATAGCATCTGAATTAAAGTTTTAAACTTAGAGAGACTAGAAACTGGAACACTTGCTTCTTTATTCTTAGCTAAAAATTCTCTTAGTCCAGATATTAATATTTCTCTAGTTAGAATAACTATAGCTGCAATTACTTCATAATTTTTTATAATTCCGTTCATAACCAATAAAACTAAAGCTGCTGCTACTAAAATTTTGTCGGCAATAGGATCTAAGAGTTCACCAAGTTTCGACTCTTCCTTATATAGTCTTGCTAACAAGCCGTCTAAATAATCTGTAAAACTTGCAATTACGAAAAGGAAAAAAGGCACCAAATCTCCAACTATACCAGGTAAATAAAAAGATAGCACAAAAATTGGAACAATTATAATACGACCAATTGTTAAAATATTAGGTATTTTTAAATTCATTTCTAATCCTCATGAAAAAAATCATGAATTTTTTTTGCTACTTTTTCCTCGATTCCTTCAACTGACTTTAAATCTTCAAAACTTGCAGACTCAACTGATTTTGCAGAGCCAAAGTGATGAAGTAAAGCTCTTTTTCTACTTCTACCTATTCCCGAGATTTGATCAAGTAAAGATTTTCTTAAATTTTTTCTTCTTTTGGCTCTATGTGTACTTATTGCAAACCTATGAGCCTCATCTCTAAGTCTTTGAAGAAAAAAAAGAGTTGGGTCGTTTTTTTTAAATTTAATAATTCTGTTTTCATGAAAAAAAGTTTCATCACCTGCATTTCTATTTTTACCTTTAGCAATAGCAATTATAGGCAATTCGTGAAGACCAAGGTCATTTAAAGTTTCCCTACTAACAGAGTATTGACCTTTACCACCATCAATCAATATTAAATCGGGTAATGTCATATTGGTATTTTCATCTTTAAGTGCTCTTACAAATCTTCTATTTAAAACTTCTTTCATCATACCGTAGTCATCAGCTTTGACTGCGTCTGATTTAATATTAAATTTTCTGTATCTTTTCTTAACGAAACCTTCTCTACCAAAAGTAATTAGTGCTCCAACAGAATCTGATCCCTGTACATGGCTATTATCGTATACCTCAATAAGATTTACATTAAAATTCAAATTAAATTTATCTGCAAGTTGGTCTATCAATTTTGAATTACTTTCAGTCTCTAAAATTTTTTGAGTTAAAGCTTGTTTTGCATTTTTCTCTGCCATTTCTGAAATAATTTTTTCATCTTTGGTATTAGCTTTTTTGATTACTATTTCTTTTTTCTCCCTATTAGAAAATGTTTTTTCTAGTAAAGTTTTTTCATTAATTTCAATGTTTAAAAGGACAAGTTTAGGTAAAGTTTTATTCTCATAAAATTGAGCTAAAAAAGATGATAAAATTTTTTCTTCCTTTTCGTCGGGATCATGCTTGGGAAAGTAAGCTTGATTACCCCAATTCTGTTTTGATCTAAAGAAAAAAACTTGAACACAAGTTTTACCAGATTCTTTAAAAACAGATATAACGTCTGCTTCTTTTAAATTTGTCTGATTTATTTTTTGAGAGGACTGAATTTGTGTTAGTGCTTTTATTCTATCTCTTATAATAGCAGCTTTTTCGTAGTCTAAGTCTTCGCTAGCTTTTTCCATTTCTGTAGATAAATTTTTTTGAATTCTTTGTGATTTACCAGAAATAAAATCAACTGCATCACCTACCAATTTTTTGTAATTTTCTTCCTCAATTTTTCCTACACATGGAGCAGAACACCTTCTTATTTGATATAAAATACACGCTCTATCCCTATTTTTAAAAACTGTGTCATCACAAACCCTTAGTAAAAATATCTTTTGAAGAATTTTTATAGTCCAGTTTGCTGACCCTACAGAAGCAAAAGGCCCAAAATAATGTCCATCTCTATTTTTTTTTCCCCTTAGTTTAGTTAATTGTGGCCATTTATCTTTTTGACCAATAAATATGTAAGGGAAGGACTTGTCGTCTCTTAATAAAATATTGAATCTTGGTTTATGCTTTTTTATAAGATTTGCCTCTAGCAATAAGGCTTCACTTTCATTCGTTGTTGTTGTGGTTTCAAGTTTTTTTGTTAATGAAAGCATTCTTTCTGTTCGTATTGGAAGGTGACTTTCTGAAACATAGCTTTTCAATCGATTTGGAATATTTTTAGCTTTACCAACATAAAGAATTTCATTTTTATCGCTTAGCATTTTATAAACCCCAGGATTATTAGTGAGATTTACAATTTTTTCTCGAATTATTTCTTTACCTTTTTCAATACTCATTTGATCTAGTCTTTTCCAACTCTATTCCTACAGAAGTAGTATTTTTAATGACATCCAATTTTTCAATTCTTAAAAGAATTTTTTTTATTCTAGGGTTCTCAAAAAGTTTAAAGAATATTTTTTCTGCCAAAGTTTCAAGAAGTAGAAAATGTTTTCTAGATGTAATTTTTGTAATAGTTTTAATGACTTGTTCATAGTTTACAATACTTCTTAAATCTTTATCATTTGGAACAAGATTCTGATCAATATTTATAATTAAATTAAATTTCACTCTTTGTTTTTTCTTTTTTTCAAAATTATGAATTCCTACAAGTATATTTAATACTAGATCCTTTATTAGAACTTTTCTTTTATAACTATAAGATCTTTTTTGTTTAAATTTAATTATTTTCATTCTTTAGAGTTAATTATATCAGGTGTTTTCCACGCCAAACTTTGACCGCTATCTACACTGATTATTTGACCTGTAATACTATTATTTTCAATAAAATATTTTACTGATTCACATATATTATTTAAATCAACCTGCTTTTGAAGAATTGTAGATTTCCATTGAGCTTTAAAATGTTTTTCTGATTGTCTCTTATTTTTCAAAGTTGGACCTGGCGAAATTCCGTTTACTCTTATATTTGGAGCAAGTTTCATAGCAGCAGTAGCTGTAAGTGTTGCAAGCGCAGCTTTACTCAAAGTATATGAAAAAAAGAAAGGAGTAAGTTTTTTTACTCTTTGATCAATAATATTTATAATGTTTGCCTCTTTATTTTTTACATATCTTTTAAAATCTTTAATTAAAAATGCTGGAGCTTTTAAATTTATATCTATATGTTTTGAAAAATTTTTATCACTAAAATTTTCTAAATCATCTTTTTCAAATAAAGATGCATTGTTAATTAGACAATCTAAACCTTTCATTTTTTTATGAGCAAATGGCACTATTTTTTTAACTTGATTAATATTACTTAAGTCTGCCTTTATTAAATGAACCTTACTACCCATTTCTTCCAGTTCACTCTTTAATTGTTGTGCTGATTTTTTTGATTTATTAAAATGAATTATTAAATCAACATCGTATCCAGCTAAACTTTTTGCTATGGCCGAACCAATTCTAGTAGCCCCACCAGTTATTATTATTTTTTTGGATTCCATTTTTTTATAGATTTTCTTGGTTTAGTGCCCGGCATCCCCATTTTTGATCTGCCTTGAGGGTATACCTTTTTGTTTAAGTTGTACTGTGAAATTTTTGGATTTAAGTTAATCTCAAGCTCATTTGTCTCCAATTTTCTTATCTCGTCTCTAATTTTTGCCGCTTCCTCAAACTCTAAATTTGATGCAGATTCTTTCATTTTTTTATTAAGTGCTTTTAAATGTTTTTTTAAGTTTCCACCAACATTTGAGCCTTCGCTAATTTTTACATAATCCTTCTCATAAACAGACTCTAAAATATCATTTATATCTTTTTTAACTGACTCAGCACTGATATTATTTTTTTTATTATATTCAACTTGTCTTTTTCTTCTTCTGTCAGTCTCTTTGATAGCTTTATCAATGCTTTTTGTAACTTTATCTGCATAAAGGATTACTTTTCCATCGATATTTCTTGCAGCTCTACCAATAGTTTGAATTAATGAAGTTTCTGATCTTAGAAAACCTTCTTTATCTGCATCCAAAATTGCAACCAAAGCACATTCAGGTATATCCAATCCCTCTCTTAAAAGATTAATACCCACCAAAATATCAAAAACACCCATTCGTAAATCTCTAATGATTTCAATTCTCTCCAGTGTATCTATGTCTGAGTGCATATATCTTACTTTCAAACCGTTTTCATGAAGATACTCCGTTAAATCTTCTGCCATTTTTTTTGTAAGGGTTGTAACTAAAATTCTATATCCTTTATCAATAACTTTTTTCGACTCATGGAATAAATCATCCACCTGAGTTTTTGCTGCTCTTATTTCAACGGGTGGATCAATTAAGCCTGTTGGTCTTATAACTTGATCTATATATTTATTTTGAGTTTGTTTTAGTTCCCAAGGACCAGGGGTTGCGGATACAAAAACAGTTTGAGTCCTCATAGCATCCCACTCTTCAAACTTTAACGGCCTATTGTCCATACAAGAAGGTAATCTAAAACCATACTCGGCAAGAGTTTTCTTTCTCGTGTGATCACCTTTATACATACCATTTAATTGAGGTACAGTAACGTGGCTTTCGTCTACAAATATAATAGTGTTGTCAGGAAAATATTCAAAAAGAGTAGGTGGAGGTTCTCCTTTATTTCTTCCAGATAAAAATCTTGAATAATTTTCAATTCCTGCACATGTTCCGGTTGCTTCAATCATTTCAAGATCAAACTTGGTTCTTTCTCTTAATCTCTGTGCTTCTAAAAGTTTATTGTTCGTCTTATGATCTTCTAAAGTTACTTCTAATTCTTTTTTAATTTCTTTGATAGCCTGATCAATAGTTGGTTTTGGAGTAATGTAATGGCTGTTTGCATATAATTTTATTACTGCAAAATCGTTTGTTTTGTCTCCTGTAAGAGGATCAAATTCTTCTATTTTTTCAAGTTTATTTCCATTTAAACTAAATCTCCAAGCTCTGTCTTCTAAATGTGATGGAAATATCTCTAAATTTTCTCCCCTGACTCTAAAAGTACCTCTAAAAAAATTTTGGTCATTTCTCTTATATTGTAAATTAACAAATGTTTTAATTATTTCGTCTCTCTCATATTCATAATTCTTTTTTAATGCTAATGTCATCTTGCTATAGGCCTCAACTGAACCAAGTCCATAAATACAAGAAACACTAGCCACAATAATTACATCATCACGTTCAAGCAAAGATCTTGTTGCTGAATGTCTCATCCTATCTATCTGTTCATTTATAGATGCTTCTTTTTCAATGTAAGTATCTGATCTTGGTACATATGCTTCAGGAGTATAATAATCATAATAAGATACAAAATACTCAACAGCATTATTTGGAAAAAAACTTTTCATTTCCCCGTACAATTGAGCAGCCAAAGTTTTATTTGGTGCTAAAACTAACGCCGGTCTATTAGAAGCCTCTATTACTTTAGCCATAGTAAAGGTTTTTCCAGATCCAGTGACACCTAGCAGAACCTGCTCACTCTGTTTATCTTTTAAATTTTTGAGTATCTTTTTAATAGCCTCAGGTTGATCTCCAGCAGGTTGAAAATCACTTTTTATTTTAAATCTGATTCCACCCTCAAGTTTTTTCCTAACAGGAGCCTTATTAGTCTCTAAATTATCTATTTTTTCTTGGTATGTATTTTGCATTTTGTGTTAATAATAACAAAATATTATAAATTTCAATGAGCATAGTTTCCAATAGTTTAAAGCGAATTAAACCCTCACCAACCATAGCGGTTACCTCAAAAGCTAGAGAAATGAGGGCAGCTGGCAAAGATGTTATTGGCCTAGGAGCTGGAGAACCTGATTTTGATACTCCAGATAACATTAAAGATGCTGCTATTGAAGCAATTAAAAGAGGAGAAACAAAGTACACAGCTGTCGATGGTACACCTAAACTTAAGAAGGCGATTCAAGGGAAATTTACAAGAGAAAATAATTTATCTTACGAATTAGATCAAATTTCGGTTGGTACGGGAGGAAAACAAGTTTTATATAACGTTTTTATGGCAACCCTGAATCCAGGAGACGAAGTCATAATCCCAGCACCTTACTGGGTATCTTATCCCGATATGGTTTTATTAGCTGGTGGTAAACCCAAAATAGTAAAGTGCTCAGAAAAAAATGGATTCAAAATAACACCAGGTGAATTAAAAAAAGCTATTGGAAAAAAAACTAAATGGTTAATTATAAACTCACCTTCTAATCCAACTGGATCTTGTTACACAAGGAATGAGATAGAAGAATTATCAAAAATATTAATAAAAAATAAAAATGTTTATATACTTAGTGACGATATCTATGAGCATATTACATATGATGATTTTAAATTTTTCACCATTGCCCAAATTAAAGCTTTAAAAGACAGAACACTAACCATGAACGGTGTAAGTAAATCTTACTCTATGACTGGATGGAGAATAGGGTATGGAGCTGGTCCGAAAGACATAATTAAAGCTGTAGCAAAAATTCAATCTCAATCTACAACAAATCCATCCTCGATTAGTCAGGCAGCAGCTGTAGAAGCTTTGAATGGAACTCAAGATTTCATAAAAACAAGATCTGACTCCTTTAAAGAGAGGAGGGATTACGTTGTTGAAACTTTAAATAGTATTAATGGTTTAAGTTGTTTGAAACCAAGCGGAGCTTTTTATGTTTTCCCAAATTGCAAAAAGTTGTTAGGTAAAAAGACAAAATTAAAAACAGATAAAGAATTTGTAGAAAAATTACTTGAAAAAGCTGAAGTAGCCGTAGTTCAGGGATCTGCATTTGGTTTAGATGGATATTTCAGAATTTCTTATGCTACCTCCATGGAAAATCTTAAAAAAGCTTTAGATAGAATAAAATCGTTTTGTGAAAGTTTAAACTAATCCAAGTCTAACGACTGATTTGGCATTCTCAATCATACAATCTTTTGCAGGTTTAAATTTAAAACCTAATAATTCTTCTGCATAGGCAGTATCAGTTTGCATTAAAATTCCTAGATCAGGTATCATCATTTTAGCGCTTGAGTCTATAAAGCTTATTAATTTTACCATAAAATTTGGAAGTTCCTTTTTGGGAAGTTTTTTTGCATACTCAGGCATTGCTTCAGCCATTATTTGAGATAACTCAACTAGTTTTTTTACTTCTTTTCCAACGATCAATCTCCTTCCACCGACTTTATTGTTTCCAATACAAGCAACATGTGCTTTTGCTATGTCTTTCACATCAGAAATTAAAACTGCAAATTTAGGTGCACCTGGAAATTTACCTGCCATAAATTGTCTAACATATTCTATGGATGTACCTCCTTTTTTATCTAAAGCATCTCCAAAAACTCCACCAGGGCAAATACAAGTTAATTTATTTTTAAATCCTTTACTCTCCATAAACTCCCAAGCTAATCTTTCTGCTTTTGTTTTTGACAAAAAGTAGTCATTAACACCTTCTACCCAATTTTCATCAGTCCAATCATTTTCTCCAAAAGTATAAGGATTGCTTCTGTTGGGTTTTCTAAACATCGCAACTATTGAGGAAGTTTTAATTATTTGTTCCACACCTGCATTTACTCCAGCTTTTAAAACTCTTAATGTTCCGTCAACAGCAGGAGGTAACAAACTTTCTCTATTATTTGAAACTTTCATCGGAAAAGGAGAGGCAATGTGAAATATATATTTACATCCTTTTGCAGCCTCATTCCACCCATCATCTTTGATAAGATCTAGTTCAACAAATGACAGTTTATCAATTGAAGCATATTTACTTATAGTCTCTTTTGTTTGCTCAATTAAATTTTTATTTCTTACAGTTCCTAAAACCTCATAGCCAGAATTTAATAATTCTATAGCAGTGTGTTTTGCAATCCATCCACTTATGCCTGTAAGTAATATTTTTCTACTCATTTTGATGACAAATGTTTTTCAGCTTCAAGTGCAGCCATACAGCCCATCCCAGCCGCGGTAACTGCCTGTCTGAAAATTTTATCTTTTACATCACCAGCCGCAAAAACTCCTGGCACATTAGTTATTGTAGAGTCCGGTTTGGTAACTATATATCCCTCTTTATCCATGTTCAATTGACCTTTAAAAAGCGAAGTCGCAGGATCATGCCCTATTGCTATAAACAAACCATCTACTTTTAGTTCGGCAATTTTATTTGTTTTAACATTTTTTATTTTTATTGCCTTAACAGATTTAGGGTCTTTTTCTCCCACAACACCTTCAACAACACTATCCCAGATAATTTCGATTTTTTTATTTGCCTTTAATTTTGATTGTAGCATTTTTTCGGCCCTTAATTCATTTCTTCTATGGATTAGCTTCACTTTAGATGCAAATTTTGTTAAAAACATCGCTTCTTCTACAGCAGCATTTCCACCCCCTACAACAGCAACCTCTTTTTCTTTAAAAAAGAAACCATCACATGTTGCACATGCTGAAACACCAAATCCTCTAAATTCCTGTTCTGATTTTAAATTTAACCATCTGGCTTGAGCTCCTGTAGAAATAATAAAACTATCTGCAGTATAAACTTGACCGCTATCTCCAACGGCTTCAAAAGGTTTTTTTGACAGATCAACTTTTTTTATATGATCTTGTATCATTTCTGTTCCAACAGCTTTTGCTTGGCCTTTCATTTCATCCATTAACCATGGTCCCTGTATCACCTTTGAATATCCAGGAAAATTTTCAACATCTGTAGTTGTTGTAAGTTGCCCGCCAGGTTCAGACCCAAATACTAATATTGGTTTTAACATAGCTCTTGCAGCATAAATAGCCGCTGTATAACCAGCTGGACCAGATCCTAATATTAAAACTTTTGAATGTTTAGCCATAGTCAAGAATTATATAGGTACTTTTAAAAAAATTTAAACCTGACAAATTTACTCAAAAGTATCGTTGTATTGTTGATTTACTCTTACAAATGTTGTGCACTTACTTAATTGTTTTAACGATGGTGCCCCAACATAAGTACAGCTACTTCTCAAACCACCTAAAATATTTAAAATTGTATCTTTTATTTTTCCTCGATATTTTAATTGAACTTTTTTACCCTCACTGCTTCTGTAGTCTGCATGACCTCCGTAATATTTATTTAAAGCTGTTTCAGAACTCGAGCCATAAAATTCTATTAATTTAGAACCATTTTTTTTAACAACCTTACCTCCACCTTCGTCATGACCTGCAAACATTCCTCCTAGCATTACAAAATCAGCCCCACCACCAAAAGCTTTTGCAACATCACCTGGGCAAGTGCAACCACCATCAGCAATAATGTGAGCACCCAAACCGTGAGCAGCATCTGCACATTCTATTACAGCACTTAATTGTGGATAGCCTACACCCGTTTGAATACGCGTAGTACAAACACTACCTGGTCCAATTCCAACTTTTACGATATCAGCCCCTGCCAAAACTAATTCTTGCGTCATATCTGCGGTAACCACATTTCCAGCAATTATTGTTTTTGTTGGATATTTTTTTCTTACAGAACTTACAAATTTACTAAAATGATCAGAGTAACCATTGGCAATATCAATACATATAAATTCAAAAAAACTATTATCTTTCATAATTCCGTTCAATCTTTTGTAATCTTCTTCGCTTGTACCTGTACTAAGAACTACTTGAGGAAAAATCTTTCTTATAGATGAAAATTTTTTAATAATTTTTGAGTCATGTTGTTTGGTTAAGCATGTCATAATTTTGTGTGCAGCTAATTCCTCAGCCATTTGAAGTTCCCCAACACCATCCATATTAGCAGCCATTAGTGGGATACCCGACCATTCGTGATTACTGTATTTAAATTTATATGTACGTTCGAGCTTTACATCCTTTCGGCTATGTAAAGTGCTCCTTTTTGGCCGAAAAAGAACATCGGCGTAATCCAACTTGATATCTTCTTCAATACGCATATTTCCATTGAACATGTATAAAGGTTTGTTATTTAAATAAAAAGTAAACTATTTTTATTATGTGGATAAATAAAACTCAGAAATATATAAGGTTAGGTATTCTATGTTGAAGCTAAAAGCCCTTCTTTTAACCCAAGGAATGCATGGTATGATTAGTCAGGCAGAAGGTCTGGCAAAAGCTCTGGGTTTAAGTTTTAAACACGAAAATATAAAATTAAAGAAAATTTGGAATATTATTCCTCCAAAACTTACACCGGTTTCAGAAAATATCCTGGAAAACAAATTTATTTGTGACTCAAGAGTGATTATTTCTTGTGGAAGAAAAAGTGTGATTCCTTCAATTTCACTTAAAAGAAGATTTAAAAAGGATATTTTTACAATTCACATTCAGGACCCTAAGGTAAATTTAAATAACTTTGATTCTATTATTTGTCCAGAGCATGACAATCTTGATGGAGAAAATGTGGTAAAAACCAAAGGCGCTATACATTATCTTACAAATCATGAAATTAAAAAAAATATAAATTATTTGAAACCAAAAGCTGAAAGAAAAAAAATTGTTACTCTTATTCTTGGGGGCCCAAACAAGTATTACAGTTTTTCAGAAAATCAAATGAACACAACTTTTGCTAAAATAAAGAATTTATTTGTTTATTCAAAATATAAACTAATTGTGATTCCATCATATCGAACTCCTGAAAATATTTTGAAACTCGCTTTTAATTACTTTAATGATAATCATTTGGTAATAAAAGAAAGAGACAAAAAAGCTTATTTATCCTCACTTGGTTTAGCAGATATAATTATTGTAACTTGCGATTCTACTTCAATGATATCTGAAGCAGCAATTACAGGTAAACCAGTATATATTGCTCAAATGAAACACAAAAAAAGCATCCATAGATTCGAAAAATTTTACAAATTATTTAAAGATCTTGGTATAATAAGAGATCTAGAGGACAAAATTGAATATTGGAAATACAAAGGCTTAGACGAAGTGAACCGAGCTGCAAATTTAGTTAAAGAACAGATGAAAAAAAATGGAATTATTTAATTCACTAAAAAGTAGACTGGAAACATACGATGAACCTTTCACACATTGGGCTGTTAATAAACCTTTAACAGATTTAGCAATTAAAGAAATTTGCAGTGCAGAGATTGCAAATCCAATTTCAGAAGGAATTAATTATGATGGAACAAGAGCTATAGATGGTGGAGAAGGTAAATTTAGAGAAGGAATTAAATCAGGGGGAAAAGCAAACAAATATAGGTGCTTTGTAACTAAAGAAAATTCTAAAAACTTTCCTGAACTAACGAATTTTATAAATGAACTGCGTTCAAAAGCTGTTTATCAATATATTGGTCAATTAATTAAAAAAGATCTTTCCAATTCTCATGTAAGGCTAGAAGTAATTTGTGATAGACAAGGTTTTTGGCTTAAACCTCATTGTGATATTAAGGAAAAACTTTTGTCATCTTTAATTTTTGTAAATCCATTCAAAGAATCTGAAAATCTGGGTACTGATTTTTATGATGAAAAATTAAATAAAATAAAAACAGTTCCATATAAAGATAATTATGGATATTTTTTTTCTAGTGGCCCAAATACCTGGCATGGAATGGAGAAAAAAGAGATCAAAAAAGAGAGGCGTTGTATACAAATTAATTATGTTTCTTTTCAAACAGACTGGAAAGTAGAAGTCTAATAGTATATATTTTTCCTATGGCAACATACGAATGTTCAAAATGCGGAATGTCAGTGAATGCTACTTGTGGCAAATGTGAGTCCCCATTGGTAAATGACAACTTAAAACTTGAAGACGGAAAACAAGTTCAAATATCTAAATGTCCTAATGACCACGGAAAAATAAAATCTCCTTTGTGTTGCGGTCAGGATATGAGTTGCAGAGTTTAAATATCCTGCAAAGCTCTTACTTTAATTGGATATTTTTTTAATGCTTCAATAGACTCTAAACATGCATTTGCTGCTGCGATTGTTGTGAAATAAGGAACCTTATTCACTAAACTTGTTCTTCTCAAACTAAATGAATCAGCAATAGAGTCTTTTCCCTCAGTTGTATTTATAACCAAAGAAATATTTTTTTTATTTAATCTTTCAACTATATGAGGTGATCCTTGGCTAACTTTATTCACTTTTTTACATTTTACTCCATTAGCAACTAAATATCTTGCGGTTCCAGAAGTTGCGAGTAAAGAGAAACCAAATTTTACCAATTTTTTAGCATTATTTAATATTTTATCTTTGTCTCTGTCTTTAACTGAAATAAAAGCATTTCCTTTAAGCGGAATACTATTATTACTTGCTATTTGGCTTTTGGCGAAAGATAAACCAAAATTATTATCAAAGCCCATAGCTTCACCTGTTGATTTCATTTCTGGACCCAGTAAAACATCAACTTCTGGAAATTTATTGAAAGGAAATACAGCCTCTTTGACTGCAAAAGTATTTTTATTTTTCTTTTTAAGATTAAATTTAGACAATTTTTCTCCTGCCATTACTCTTGAGGCAATCTTTGCTAACGGAAGTCCTGTTGCTTTTGACACAAATGGAACTGTTCTACTTGCTCTTGGATTTACTTCGAGAACATAAATTTTATTTCCTTTAACAGCAAATTGAATATTTATTAAACCAACAACTTTTAAAGTCTTTGCTAATTGTTCGGTTTGAAATTCAATTTTATTTATAATTTCTTTACTCAAAGTGTAAGGAGGTAAGGAACAGGCTGAGTCACCCGAGTGTATACCCGCTTCTTCAATATGTTCCATTATTCCAGCTACAAACACCGATTTACCATCACAAATAGCGTCAACATCAACTTCAGTTGCGTCATTAAGAAATCTATCAATTAAAACGGGGTTAGATCCTGAAACTTTTACAGCTTCATCTATATATTTTTTAAGATCTGACTGAGAATAAATTATTTCCATACCCCTACCTCCAAGAACATAAGATGGTCTTATAACTATTGGAAAACCAATTTTATTTGCAATTTTAAAGGACTCTTCTTTATTTTTTGCAATACCACTTTCAGCTTGTCTAAGATTTTCTTTTAAAAGTATTTTTTTAAATCTTTCTCTATCCTCTGCAAGATCAATCGAGTCAAATTGTGTACCTAAAATAGGAATGTTGTTATCATTCAAAGTTTTAGCTAATTTAATTGGTGTTTGACCACCAAATTGGGCAATTACACCTAATAATTTACCTTTTTCCATTTCTTTGAAAATTATATTCAAAACGTGTTCTTCAATTAAAGGCTCGAAGTATAATCTATCACTTGTATCATAATCTGTAGAAACTGTTTCTGGATTACAGTTTATCATTATTGTTTCATATTTTTTTTCCTTCAGAGCAAAGCTTGCCTGGCAACAACAATAGTCAAACTCTATACCTTGACCTATTCTATTTGGACCACCTCCTAAAATTATAATTTTTTCTTTTTTTGTTGGATTCGATTCACAGGCTGGTAAATTATTTGAAAATTTTTGATAAGTTGAATACATATAAGGAGTTTCTGACTTAAATTCTGCAGCGCAAGTATCAATTTTTTTAAATAATGGAAAAATTTTAAGCTTTCTTCTTTTCTTCTGAATTTCTTTAGTTGTACTTTTAGTTAATTCAGCAATTTTACTGTCAGAAAATCCTATAGACTTAACAAAAGAAAATTCTTTAAATGTTTTAGGAATACCGTTTTTTCTTAATTTTTTTTCTTCTTTTATTAGTTCAGATATCTGTTCAAGAAACCAAGGATCAATTTTTGTTAATCTGTAAATATTTTTTATACTTATATTTCTTCTTATTGCTTCTGCAACTACAATAAGTTTATCGGGTAAATTCTGACCTAATTTTTTTCTTAACTTTTTGTTAGTTAAATTATTTAAAGAGTCTAAACCTTTGTATCCAATCTCCAATGAAACCAAACCTTTCTGGAAAGATTCTTTAAAATTCCTTCCAATTGCCATTGCTTCTCCAACAGATTTCATTGACGTACCTAGCTTTACTTTAGCAGATTTAAACTTTTCAAATGTAAATCTAGGAATTTTAGTTACAACATAATCAATCGTTGGTTCAAAAGATGCAGGTGTCGTTCCAGTAATCTCATTTGTTAATTCATCAAGCGTATAGCCAATAGCCAGTTTTGCAGCAACTTTTGCAATTGGAAACCCTGTAGCCTTAGACGCTAGTGCTGAAGATCTTGAAACTCTGGGATTCATTTCAATTATAACCATTCTTCCGTTTTTGGGGTTTATTGCAAACTGAACATTCGATCCGCCAGTTTCAACCCCAATTTTTCTCAAACATTCAATCGATGCATTCCTCATTATTTGAAATTCTTTATCAGTTAAGGTTAGTGCTGGTGCAACTGTTACAGAATCACCCGTGTGTGTACCCATCGGATCAATATTTTCAATTGAACAAATTATTATACAATTATCTTTCTTATCTCTAACTACTTCCATTTCAAATTCTTTCCAACCCTCAAGAGATTCTTCCACTAAAACCTGATTTTGTGGTGACTCTGCTATTCCAGATTTAATTAAATTAAAAAATTCCTTTTTGGTTTTAGCAATTCCTCCACCTGACCCACCCAAAGTAAATGAAGGCCTAATTATTGCTGGCAAACCAATCTTTTTAAAAACTTTTTTTGAATTTTTAAATGAATTAAGAATTTCAGATTTAGGTAAATCAAGCCCTATTTCCCTCATTGCTTTCCTAAAAAGTGCTCTATCTTCCGCTCTTGATATTGCAGATGCTTTTGCTCCAATTAACTCTACTTTATTCTTTTTAAGAATGCCCTTTTTTTCCATTGAAATTGCTGTATTCAAAGCTGTTTGTCCTCCCATTGTTGGAAGAATTGCACAAGGTTTTTCTTTTTTTATAATTTTTTCAACAATTTCTGGTGTAATTGGTTCTATATAAGTTTTATCAGCAACTTCTGGATCAGTCATGATTGTTGCTGGATTTGAATTAATTAAAATCACATTGTATCCCTCATCCTTAAGTGCTTTACATGCCTGAGTTCCTGAATAATCAAACTCACAAGCTTGCCCAATAACTATAGGTCCTGCACCAATAACTAAAATTTTTTTAATATCTTTTCTTTTTCCCATTTTTTTTTGCTTTTATGTTGTTTAAAAATTTCATGAATAAATATTTGCTATCTTGTGGCCCAGGATTAGCTTCTGGATGATATTGAACTGAAAATAGTTTTTTATTTTTTACTTCTATACCTTCTATAGATCCATCAAATAGTGATTTGTGTGTGATTTGAATATTCTTAGGAATTGATTTGGCATCAACTTCAAAACCATGATTTTGACTAGTTATCTCAACTTTATTTGTTTTGAGATCTTTTACTGGATGGTTTGCTCCTCTATGTCCTAGTGACATTTTCTTAGTTTTTGCTCCAAGTGCTAACGATAAAATTTGATGACCTAGACAGATACCAAAAATCGGTATTTTTTTTTCGATTAATTTTCTAATGATTGGAATAGCATATTTTCCTGTTGCTGCAGGATCTCCAGGACCATTAGATAAAAAAACACCATGAGGTTTAAGTTTTAAAATTTCATCAGCAGGAAAGTTTGCTGGAACAATAGTGACTCCACAATCAATATCAGAAAAGCATCTTAATTGATTTTTTTTAATTCCGTAATCAATAGCTATAATATTGTATTTATTCTTTTTATTTCTAACGTACCCTTTTTTCTTGTCCCAAGATTTTAAAGATTTCCATTTATAAAGTTTTTTACATGTAACTTTTTTAGCTAAGTCTAAGCCTAGTAATCCATTCCAAGATTTTGCATTTTTTAAAAGCTTTTTAAAGTTATGATTTCCTTTTCTCAAAAACTGTATTGTTCCTTTAGGAGCACCCCTGTCTCTTATGTAATTAGTAATAACCCTTGTATCTAAACCTACAATTCCAACAATCTTTCTTTTTTTTAGCCAATTATCGAGTTTTTTTATAGATCTATAATTAGATGGCTCTGTTACATTACAGTTAAGAATAACTCCTTTCACCCAAGCTTTATCAGCTTCGTTATCTTCAATATTAGTTCCTACATTACCAATATGAGGAAATGTGAAATTTATGATCTGATCAGAATAAGAGGGATCTGTTATAATTTCTTGATAACCAGTAATGGATGTATTGAAACAAACCTCGCCAACAGCAAATCCTTCATGGCCAATACCTGTTCCAAAAAATTTGGTGCCATCTTCAAAAACTAAAATACCTGTAGAAAAATTGTGTGATTTGATTTTTTTGTTTTTGACCTGTCTCAAATACAACTCATGAGTTAAAGTAAATCCTTTTAAATAGGGTTTTGCGCTTTATATGAAAAAGGTTAACAGTCGTCAACCCCATTCTTTTTTCTTTTGAAGATAAAATGTTATTAAAGTAAGTTTAAAATTATATGTCCCTACATAGTAAAATAGAGAACAAGCTTAATGAAGCTTTAAAAGCAAAAGATAAAAAAACTTACTCCACACTGAGATTAGTTATTGCTGGGATAAAAGATGCTATGATAGCCAAAAAAATTAAGGATAAAGATGTTTTGCCAGATAACGATCTAACAGGCCTTCTCAAAAAAATGATCAAACAAAGAAACGATTCTGCCGAAGCCTATAAAAAGGCAGGACGCCAGGATTTGCTAGAAAATGAAGAGTCAGAAATATCGATTATTAATCAATTTTTACCCAAGCAATTAGGGGAAGAAGAAACAAAAAAAATTTGTTTAGAAACAATTAAAAAAGTTGGAGCAAATTCATTAAAAGATATGGGAAAAATAATGGGTGAACTAAAAAAAGAACACTCTGACGTTTTAGACTTTTCCAAGGTCAGCAAAATAATTAAAGAAAATTTAAAATAGCATGAAATACCCAAAAAATTATTTAGAAGAAATCAAGTTGAGGTTAAAAGTTTCTCAAGTTGTGGGTAAAACCGTGAAGCTTAAGAGAAGAGGAAAAGAATTTGTGGGACTTTCTCCGTTTACATCCGAAAAAACCCCATCCTTTACTGTAAGCGATGAAAAAGGTTTTTATCACTGCTTTAGCTCGGGAGAGCATGGAAATATTTTTGATTTTTTAATAAAGACGCAATCATTAAAATTCGGTGAAGCAGTAAGGCAATTAGCTTCAGAGGCGGGTATGCAACCTTATAGATTTACAAATTTTGATGTAAAAAAAGATAAAAGGTATCAATTATATAAAAATATAATAAAAGATTATTGTGATCATCACCACAAATTACTTTTAGAAAATAACTCTTCTTCCTTAGATTATTTAAAAAAAAGAGGAATTAAAAAAGAAACAATAATAGAATTTCAAATAGGCTTTGTTCCAGATCACTCTGATTATTTTTTAAATTTATTAAAAAAATATAGCGAGGAAGAAATTTCTCAAACAGGATTGTTTTACAAAAATGAAAAAAATGGTAAATTTGTTAATAGATTTCATTCTAGAATAATATTTCCAATAAGAAATATAATCGGAGACACTATAGCTTTTGGGGGAAGAATTATACAAGAAAAGAAAATCGCAAAATATATAAACTCTCCTGAAACAGAATTTTATAAAAAAGGTAGTCATATATTTAATTTAGATAGAGCAAAGTCTGTACCGAATAAAAAAGATGAAGTTATTATTGTTGAGGGATATATGGACGTTATAAGTATTTACTCTTCTGGAATTAAAAATGTTGTATCAAATTCCGGAACTGCATTAACTGAAGGTCAAATAAATTTAATTTGGAAATTTTTTTCAAACCCTATAGTTTGTTTAGATGGAGACTCTAGTGGGCAAAAAGCAGCTTTACGAATTGCAGAAAATCTTTTACCCCATATTAAAGAAAATAATAAAATTAATTTTGTTGCACTATCTAGTGGGATAGATCCTGACGATTATATTCGAGAAAAAGGAAGGGAAGGTTTTCTAGATTTTTTAAATAAGAAACTTTCTATAGAAGAATTTATTTGGAGAATTTACCTTAATAATGTTGATAGATCAGATCCTTTCGCCACAACTATATTTGAAAAAAAATTCAGAAGTTTATGTGAGTCAATAAAAGACAAAACATTAAAAAAATATATTTTAGAAAACTATCTAGAAAAGATAAGAAATCTTACCCCTTTGCAAAAATTTAGTAAAAGTAGAAAAATAAAAAACTATAGAATTCTTAGCGAAACTAAAAAAATTTCTGTAGCCAAAGATCATCTTTCAAAAGAGGAAATTAAAGAATATTCTATATTGTACATTATGTATAACTATCCAAAAATTATAACTCCTCGAATTGAAATTTTTAAAGAAATTAAATTATCTTCAAACAGCTTGAATAAATTAAAATCAGATCTATTAAATCTTATCTCCGAAAACAAACTAGATGAAAAAAACGTTAGTGCATTTAAGGAAAAATATTCGAGTTTAATAGATAATATCAATCAAAATGCCGTGATTAAAAATATATTTTTAAAAAAGGATGAAGATCAACAAATTGAAATGTTGAATGAAATTTTGAAAGAACTTAATGAAATTAAATTCTCAAAAAAAATCGATGATCTTGAAAAAAAACTTATAAAGGAATTTGACGAAAAGTCGTATTCTGATCTTTTGGAACTCAAAAGCCAGATAAACAAAGAATAAATTAGGTATAGATTTTTAATAATTTGCCTCTATATATAATAAAGCTTAAATCTTTAATTCTATGAAAACTAAACTTATTACAAAATCTTTTGAAAGACTTTTGGAAAAAGGTGAGCATCGAGGCTTTGTGACTTATGAAGAGCTTGGAAAGTCATTAGGAAAAAGGAATAGTTCACAAGAAAACTTAGAAAAAGCCTTAATAATTTTATTCGATAAAAAAGTTTCACTTGTTGCAAAAAAATCTGATTTCCAACAAGTAAAGAAAAGGGAGTCTAGCCAAGGAGATGTCGAAAAAACTTCTGATAAAAGTGATGACCCTATTCGAATGTATTTACGAGAAATGGGAGGTGTTGAATTATTATCTAGAGATGGAGAAATAGCGATTGCAAAAAGAATTGAAGCGGGGAAAGATGTTATGATAAATGCTCTAACCCAAAGTCCACTAGTAGCAAAAAAAATATTTGAATGGAAGGAACAATTAGAAAAAAACGAATTATTAGTAAGAGATATAATAGATATAGACTCAACCTATGAAGATTTTGAGAATGATGAAAATGAAAATAAAAAAATAAAAAAAGTTGAAAAAGATAAAGATAAATTAAAAACAAAAAAATCCGAGGAGAAAGAGGAGGGTGGAGAAAAAAGTGAAGAATATACAGACCAAAATGACGAGTTCAATGTTTCTTTGGCTGTTATGGAAGAAGAAATAAAACCAAAAATAATATTATTAATAGACAATCTTGCAAAAAATTATTCAAAACTAAAAAAATACCAAATTGAAAAACTTGAGTGTATTTTAAATTCTAGAGAATTATCTGTATCTAAAAATAAAAATTTGAAAAAAACTCAAAGTATTTTAGTTGAAGATTTTAAAAATTTACAACTTAGCCCCTCGGTAGTTGAGGAATTAGTTCAGTCTCATTATAAAGAAAATAAAAAAATATTATCTTTGGAAGGAGTTATTTTAAGACTTGCAACCGATAATAAAATTTCTAGAGAAGAATTTGTTAAATATTATGTTGGAAATGAAATTAATTCAAAATTTGAAACATTTTTAAAAGAAAACAAAACATGGAGAAATTTTTTCAAAAAGCACAAAAAGGAATTTACTGAAATTAGAGAAAGATTAATTGAATTTAGTAAAAAAATCGAATTACCGGTAGGTGAGTTTAAATTATTAGTTAAGAGAATTCAAAAAGGTGAAAGAGAGTCGAGAATTGCAAAAAAAGAAATGGTAGAGGCTAATTTAAGATTAGTAATATCAATTGCAAAAAAATATACTAATAGAGGTCTTCAGTTTTTAGATCTTATCCAGGAAGGAAATATTGGTTTAATGAAAGCAGTTGATAAATTTGAATATAGAAGAGGTTATAAATTTTCAACTTACGCAACATGGTGGATTAGGCAAGCTATTACAAGATCAATTGCTGACCAAGCAAGAACAATAAGAATCCCTGTACATATGATTGAAACAATAAACAAAATTGTGAGGACCCAAAGACAAATTCTAAGTGAATTTGGTAGAGAGGCTACCCCAGAAGAATTAGCAAAAAAATTGGCAATGCCATTAGAGAAAGTAAGAAAAGTTTTAAAAATTTCTAAAGAACCAGTTTCACTTGAAACTCCAGTTGGAGATGAAGAGGATAGTAGTTTAGGTGACTTCATAGAAGATAAGAACGCTCTGCAGCCTTTAGATACTGCAATAAGATCAAATTTAAGCGAGTCGACAACAAAAATTCTTGCATCCTTAACACCAAGAGAAGAAAGAGTTTTAAGAATGAGATTTGGAATAGGAATGAACACAGATCACACCCTTGAAGAAGTGGGCTTACAGTTCAATGTAACAAGGGAACGAATAAGGCAGATAGAAGCAAAAGCTCTAAGAAAACTTAAACACCCTAGCAGATCTAAACAACTTAAAAGCTTCTTAGAAAAGTAATAAATTTTTGCTATTTATATAACTATTTATACACTCACCATACACCGAATGAGCTTTGCCATTTGGATGGTAATCACCTTTAATTAAATAATTTTCATTAAGAAACAAATTACAGTCTACAAAATTTATATCATTCTTTTTAAAAAAACTTTCGTACTCTTTAATGTTTGAATGTAAATTTAATACAATAAATTGAGAATTATTTTGTTTTGAAAGATTATTCATCTTTAAAAAAATTTGGCGTGCCACTTCTTTTTGTATTTTTTTTCTTCTTTTAGTAGAATATTTCATAATAGTTCTTTCTACTAATGGAATTAAAGACAATTCTTCTCTGAAGGGTAACTGCAAATATCCTGACGGTTCATGGAAGATTAAATCTTTATTTTTGTCTACAGTTGCATAGGGTATTTTTGGAGAATTACTGTGGCCACTCTTTGAGTATTTAAGTAATAATTCTAACCATTCACCACGGGCAACATTTCGATATTCGTGGTGGTCAATAAAGCCATAAATTACTAATTTTATTTTGTTTTCACTATCTAGCAACTCCTTTAACAGTAAATAGGATTGAACACCACTATATCCAGATTGACCATAATTTTTAATTTTGAAATTAGTAAATTCATTTTGTAGTTTGTAAGCAAAAGTTTCATTATCATTTACACCCCATCCTTGAGTAAAAGAACCCCCAACTATTAGAATTTTTTTATCACTTAAGTTATTACCTGTGTATCTACTTTTATCATTTAAAATAGTAAGAATTGTTTTTATTTTAAATTCGTCAGACGCAATGACATCATAAACTCCTTGCTTGGATTTCCATCCGATTTTTTGATCATAGTCAAAGATTTTTTGATTTTGAGAAGAAACATATTTCCATGGATGAAATCCCAAAATTCTTAAAAGCAATTCAACAATTATTAATGAAAAAATCAGTGATATTAAAATTAGTGATAATTTTTTAAATAATGTATTATGCATCTATATTGATAATGTAAAATCCAAAAAAAACATGAATTTATTAAATTATACAAAACGATATTTCGAGTCAAAGATTTTAATATTTGTTTTTTTGGCAATCTATCTATTATCTGGAATTTTTATTTTTAAAGACTACGGAATTTCATTTGATGAGAATATAAATAGATTTAACGGATTTGTTTCACTAAAATATATTTTTCAAAAACTTGGAGTAGACATCAACTTGAGTTTATTTGTTAACAATTTGCCAAATTTAGCTGACTATGCTGATAAAGCTTACGGTGTAGCCTTTGATTTGCCAGTTGCATTATTTGAAGTAATATTAAAACTAAGCGACTCTCAGCAAGTTTATTTTTTTAAACATTTAATAAATTTTTTAATTTTTTTTTCATCTTCAGTAGTTTTTTATTTTTTACTTAAAAATATTTTTAAAAATAATATTATTTCATTATTTGGTTTGTTTTTTTTGATTTCATCTCCAAGAATATTTGCTGAAAGTTTTTATAATCCTAAAGATATAATATTAATGTCTTTTTTTATATTTGCTATTTTTTTCAATATTAAGTTTCTGCAAGAAAATAATAATAAATATATAATACTTGCATCTTTGTTTTCTGCTTTAGCAATCGATGTAAGAATAATTGCAATTTATCTCCCATTACTGACTTTGTTTTTTTTATTTTTTAACGGAGACAATAAAAACCTAAATGAAAAATTGACAAAATTTTTTAAGTACATAGTATTTTTTATACTTTTTTTTATTCTGTTTTGGCCCTGGATGTGGGACTTAAATTTTTATAAATTAATAACCTCACTTGCCGAATTTAAAAATTATCCTTGGAATGGAGAAGTCTTATATTTTGGTAATTTTTTAAAAGCAAAATTTTTACCCTGGCATTATTTTTTTGTTTGGTTTTTTATTACTACACCAATAATATTTTTTTTAATAATCACAATGGGACTATTTAGATCATTATTAATATTTTTTGAAAACTTAATTAATATAGAAAAGATAAATTATTATAATCTTTGGAAGAACAAAAATGAAATGATATTAGTATTTATTCTTTTTGTTTTTTTAATACCCGTGGTATCAGTTATTTTTTTTAACTCAACTCTTTATAATGGATGGAGACAATTGTATTTTTTATACCCTTCATTAATAATATTGGGACTTTATTTTTTAGAATATATTAGAAAACATAAAAATAAATATATATTTAGAATTATCTCTCTTATTTTAGTTTTACAAATACTTTTTAATTTTTTTTATATTTCTAAACATCATCCTCATCAACATGTATATTTTAATATATTGAGTAAAAACTTCGTAAAAAACAATTTTCCTATAGATTATTGGGGGGTATCAAATCGTGAGACATTAGAGAGAATTTTAAAAAATAATGAATTTATTTATCCCCTAAAAATATCAACAGCAAGTTTTACTGATTTAAATAAAACTAAGCTTATTATTAATGAAAATTTAAGGGAAAAGTTTATTTTTATCGAGGACGATCATGATAATGCAGATCTAATTTTCACAAATTACTATTATTTTGTTAGACCAATTTATAATAAAAAAAGATATAATATACCAAATCATTTTCAATCTTTTTACAAATTAAGAATTGAGGGAATGACTATAAATGAAATTTTTATTAATAAAAAAAAGTTTTCAAATTAAATGAAAATATTTTTAATTAAATCTATGGTAATATTCTTTGGTATATTTATACTATTCCAGTTAACTATAGGAACTGTGATCAAGAACTTTCAAAAAGAAGTTGAAAACCAATTCTCTGAAGAGAAAATTATTCTTATGAAAGATAAAGCTAGAGAAGAAATGAAAAAAGGAATTGAAAAAGATACAATATTAAATCCAGATGATGCACAATTGTTAGGAAAATTTCTTAACAAATTATTAAAAGAAATAAATCAAAATTAGTGATTTGACTTTTTCGTTTATTGAGATATCCATATCAATATTGGGCCTGTAGCTCAGCTGGTTAGAGCAGTACACTCATAATGTATTGGTCCCAGGTTCGAATCCTGGCGGGCCCACCAATTATTGAAATAATTTTATTATTTATTAATAAACTCTTCTAATTTTTGAAATAAGGCATCTATTTCATTATTATTTGAATTAAGTATTGATGCAAATTCTTCCTTCTGAGTTCTTGCTAGACTCAAGCCCTCAACTATCAAATCTCTTATCAAAGGTTTGTTGGGATCTTTCGTATATACCCTCCAATCAATTTTTACTTCAGGTTTTTTATCAGTTTTAACTAACATAGTTTTGACTATTGTATATTTTTCACTAACTTTTTCAGCTGATAGCACACTTATTTTAGGGTCGGAGTAATCAGTCAATCTTGATGTAAAACTTTTTAAAAAATATTTTTCAAATAATTCTTGATATTTACCTAATTGATCAGGATCAATATCTTTTCTTTTTTTTCCCAGAGTGTAATACCCAATGCCTTTCACATCCACTGTTTTAAGAGCTATTATTGATAGTTTTTCTGCTTTTATTTCCTTGGTGTCACTACTGTTAAGTATTAATTTTGCTTCATCAATAATCTCGCTAATAAATTTTTCAGGATCAGTACTGTATGCAAAAGACTTTACTTGTAATATAAATGATAACAACAAAAGTAAAAGAAAAGACCTTAGTATTCTTTTCATAAAGTATGTTTATTGATTATCAATTTCTTCCCAATCGCTGTCATCTTGACCTTTAGAAGAAATTGGTTGGTTAGAAATTTTTTGAACTCTGTTTTGCAAATATAAACTTTTAACTGAAGCATAAAAATCTATAGAATTTTTTTCTAAACTATCAATTGACTCGATATTTTTCGATCTAAAATCAACAGCATCTGTTCCTTTATAAATATAATAGTTGTGTTCACCCATATTCTCATTACCTACTACAAGATCGGTCTCACCACCATGTGTTAGATGGTATACCGGATCAATAAAAACATTTCCTATAAGTCCAATTGCATCTCTAGTTGTTGTTGGTCCTAATACCGGTAAAACAAAGTAACATCCAGTATCTGCGCCCCAGACTCCAAGTGTTTGACCGAAATCTTCTCGACTTTTCTTCTCAAATCCCATTTTTGATGCAGGATCAAAAATTCCTAAAATACCAACAGTTGTGTTTATGACAAATCTTCCCGCTGTATTTCCAGCGTTTTTTATATCTCCCTGTAAAACGTTATTTGAAAAAGTTAAAAGCGATCTTAAATTACCCATGAAATTACTAGTTCCAGTTCTTACACCCACTGGTAATGCTCTGTAACCCTTTGCTACAGGCTTAAGAATTGCTCTATCTAAAGCCTGATTAAATTTTAGTGTACCTCTACTAAATTTTTCAAAACATTCATTCGTAGTGTATTTTTCATCAGCATAAGAGCCTACTGAAGATACAGACAAAAAAACTATCGCACAAAGCCATATTTTTATTCGATCTAAGGTCATTTTTTTATGATATATATGTTTTTTATGATAATTACCAAATTTTATTCCCCTAATTTTAGTGATAAAGCAAGAAGTAACAGGAAAATAAACTCAATAATAATACACTATACAGGAATGCAATCAGAGCGAGAATCTTTAGAAAGACTGGTCTCTTTAAAGTCAAAAGTTAGCTGTCATTACTTGATTAACAGAAGTGGAAAAATTTTTAGAATAGTCAAAGATCACCATATTGCGTGGCATGCTGGTAAATCAATGTGGGGCAAATATAAAAATCTAAATAAAAATTCAATAGGTATCGAACTAGTAAATAAAGGTCATAAATACGGATATCAATCTTTTACTAAAATTCAGATAAAAAAACTTATTTACCTTTGTAAAAGTCTTATGCGAAAATATAGGATAAAAAACAAATTAATCTTGGGTCATTCAGATATTGCACCGTTAAGAAAAATAGATCCAGGCGAGAAATTTCCTTGGCATTATCTCTCATCAAAAAAAATTGGTTTTTATCCTGCTATAAAAAAAGAGAGAAATAGGTCAAAAAAAAAACAAAATATTAGAGAGTTTTTTAAAAATCTCCAAAATATTGGTTACCGATATTTGAAGAAAAAATATAAAAAGAAGATAATTAAAAACTTTCAAAGAAGATATCGGCAAAACAGAGTTGACGGGGCTTTAGACTCGGAAACACTCAAAATTAGTGAGATTTTATCAAAAAAGTCAAATATAGCTTGATTTTTGTTGCATAAGCATTATAGCTGAGTTGCTAGGCAATTGGATTGTCGCCACTTTAATTAGTGGAGGAAAGTCCGGGCTCCATAAAGACACGGTGCCAGCTAATGGCTGGCGAGGGTGACCTTAGGGATAGTGCCACAGAGAATAGACCGCCTAATCAAGGTAAGGGTGAAACGGTGCGGTAAGAGCGCACCGGTTTTTTGGCAACAAAAAACGCACGGCAAACCCCACTGGGAGCAAGACTAAAAAGAGATGACACTGCGAAAGCTAAAAACAGTCTTTAGTTAGTCGTCAGGGTTAGTCGCTTGAATTTAAGTGTGAACTTAAATCCAGATAAATGACATCTTAAATGACAGAACCCGGCTTATAGATTGCCTAGCTACTCCATATAAATGTTCATGTTTTGTATCCACAAACAATATTAAGTTTTGCATCTAAACCTTAATAAATAAGTATTGACTATAATTTCATATACCCATACTATCCCATAAATTCCCAAATATAGGGAAATTGGGAGATTTTAGAGAGAAAGATGAAACATGTTTTTGTCAAGTTACGAGAACAGATTAGACAAAAAGGGAAGGGTGTCTGTGCCATCTAGTTTTAGAGCATATTTAAATTCGATGGGATATAACGGATTTATTACCTATCCCTCTTTTAATCATAATGCTCTTGACGGTTGTGCTCAAGAGAGAATAGAAAAATTGTCGGAAAGTATAGATTCACTTGGACCATTTGAAGATAAAAGAGATTTTTTTGCGACCTCAGTTCTTTCTGAAAGTATAAGTTTGAATTTTGATAGTGAGGGAAGAGTGTCTATCCCGGAAAAATTATTAAAACATGCAAAGATTAAATCCAATATAGTTTTTGTTGGTTTAGGTAAGGTTTTTCAAATGTGGGATCCAAAACTATTTGAAAACTTTAAAACTGTTGCGAGAAAGAAATCTTATATCAACAGATCAGCTTTAAAATGGGAAAATAAATTTAAAAAGGAGGGGGTATGACAATTAATATTGGTGGTGGAGAATTAAAAGAATTAAAGCCTAGAATTTTAGTAATGGGAGTAGGTGGAGCAGGAGGAAATGCAATTAATGCAATGATTGAAGATGGTATGCGAGGAGTAGAATTCGTAGCCGTTAATACAGATGCTCAGGACTTAAAAGCAAACAAAGCTGATGCAAAAATCCAAATAGGAATGAATTTGACGAAGGGATTAGGCGCAGGAGCAAAACATGATATTGGGCAAGCTGCTGCAGACGAGTCTTTAAATGAAATAGTTACTTACTTACAAGGTGCAAATATGGTTTTTATAACTGCTGGTATGGGTGGTGGTACAGGAACAGGAGCATCACACATTATAGCTAGAGCTGCTAAAGAATTAAATATTCTTACAGTTGGTGTAATCACATTGCCATTTTCTTATGAGGGCCCTAAAAGAATGAGAAGAGCTATGGAAGGCTGGGGTCATTTGAGAAGGCATCTGGACGCATCAATAGTTGTACCAAATCAAAATCTTTTTAAAATAGCCAATGAGTCTACAACGTTCGAAAAATCATTTTCATTATCAAACGATGTTTTAAAACATGGTGTTCGAAGTGTAACCGATCTAATGGTAAGACCGGGATTAATTAATCTAGACTTTGCTGATGTAGAAACTGTAATGAGCTCTATGGGTAAAGCCATGATGGGGACTGGTGAAGCCGAAGGTGAAAACAGGGCTTTAGCAGCGACAGAATTAGCTTTAAACAATCCTCTAATTGATGATTATTCATTAAAAGGTGCAAGAGGGTTGCTTGTTAATATTACTGGAGGAGAAGATATTAAACTTTTCGAAGTTGACCAAGCAGTTAACAAGATAAGGTCAGAAGTTGATCCAGAAGCTGAACTCATCTTCGGTGCAATAAAAGATGAAAACTTAAATGGAAAAATGAGAGTATCTATTGTTGCTACAGCATTAGACGGAGAGTCCCCTGAGTCAAAATCAGTTGTAAATATGGTTCATAGAATTCACAATAGAAATTCAGGTTACTCTGAAAGTCATTTATCAAATACCAATAATATTCCTCAATCACCAAGTGTTGACTCTATTCAGGGAGCAACGGCATTAAAGTTGGATAATGAGTTTCAGACAAGTCCTGAAATACAAACTAATCAAAATATTTTAACTACAACCGAGCAAGAATTAAAAAATGAAACAAATATAGATCCAGGAATATCTTTAGAAAACGCAGCTTATTTTGAAAACAATCTTAACAATGATCAAACACACAATGATGAAGCTGCCGAAGAAGTAGTCATTGACGAAATTTCTGTCTTTGAAGAAAAGCCAAATAGTATTCCAGAGGCAAATTCCCCTCAGGACAATGATGTCCCCCAATTATTTTCTGATGAAGTAAATTCTTTAACTTCATCAGAAGATAATATTGATGAAAATATCAAAAACGAAGAAGAAGAATTCGAAATACCTGCGTTTTTGCGAAAACAGAAATTTTAAAAACTAGGAAGATGAAAGATTTTTCATCTCTAGAAAATTTGCCTCACTATCCTGTAATGCTAGATCAGGTAATCAAAATTTGCAAACCTGAAAATGGAGGAGATTTCATTGATTGTACATTTGGTGCAGGCGGATACACCAAAGCACTTTTATCATTTCCTAAAACTAAAGTTCTTGCACTAGATAGAGACATTAGCGCTGAAAAATATTCAAAAAAATTAAAAAATTTATATAAAGAACGCTTTTCATTTAATATTAGTAAATTTAGCCAATTAAATAAATTTATAGAAAATGAAAAGAAATTTGATTTTATAATATTTGATCTAGGAATTTCCTCCATGCAGATTTTTAATTTAGAGAGAGGTTTTTCTTTTAACTCAAAAAATAAGATTGATATGCGTATGGGTTTAAATAAAATTTCTGCTCAAGAAGTCTTAAATAATTTTAGCTTAAAAACATTGAATGATATTATTAAATATTTGGGTGAAGAAAAAGAAAGTTATCATATTTCAAAAAACATAATTAGAGAGAGAAAAATAAAAAAAATCTCATCAACACCTGACCTTGTAAGAATTATAAATAAAAGTAAAAAAAAAAAATTTAAAAAAAAAATTAATATTTCAACCCAGACGTTTCAAGCAATCAGAATTTTTGTTAACAAGGAGTTTACTGAATTAATACATGGCTTAATAACAGCAACCCAAGCAATTAAAGCCGGTGGAAAAATTATTGTAATTTCTTTTCATTCTATTGAAGACAAGATAGTAAAATTTTTCTTTAGCAATTATTCAGAAAATAAGTCTCGTTCTTCAAGATATTATCCTGATTTTAACGACGTAAAACCTTTATTTGAGAATTACAAAAATAAAATAATAAGGCCCAATGAAAAAGAAATTAAAATAAATAATCAATCACGATCTGCTAAACTTCGATTTGCGACAAGAAGTAAAAATAATTTTGTTTATCCAAAAGAATTCATTAAAAAATTTCAGCATTATATTGATTTGGAGAAAAGAAATGCTTAATAAATCTTTACTAGTTTCTTTCAGTATTTTTCTTGTTCTGATGATTTTCACGTCATCAATTAAACATAAAACAAGAAGTTTGGAAAAAAATATCAACGAAATTAATAAAGAAGTTGTAATTTTAAAAAAACAATTAAAAGACGAGGAAACTGACTTTATTTACCTCTCTAGCCCAGCTCAACTCAAAAAATATTCAGAAATCCTTGGTACAAAGAATTACTATCCATACGATCAGTCAAGAATTTTTGAGTCAACAGATGCATTTTTGATTCAATCTTCAAAAGAAACTAGGTTAATAAAAAGGGCTTTAAATGAAAAAAGAGAGTAACAAAAAAAAAAATCAGAAAAGTTTTTATTTTCAAGAATATGATCACCATAATATTAATAAAATTGAAAACAATAAACTGATAATTGACCTAGACAGAGTTTATTTGCTATTTTTTGTTTTTTTTTGCTTGATATTCATTTTCGCTACTAAAATTTTTTTCATTTCTCTTAAAAATCTAGATTCAAAGAATTATCTTAAAAACTACCAAATCTTTAAAACTAATAGAAACGATATTATAGATAGAAACGGATCTCCTATAGCTAGAAATATCCAAGTTTACCATGCAGCAATAAAACCAAATATAATTAAAGATAAAAAAAAATTTTTAATTAAAATAAAAATACTTTATCCAGAATTAGATTATCCAAAGATTGAAGATATGTTAAAAAAAAATAAATATTTTTATTTAAAAAAAAATATTTCTGAAGAAGACAGAAACAAACTTTGGTCTTTAGGTGAAAAAGGTTTATTATTTGAGACCACACAGACAAGAGTATATCCGCATAAGAATTTGTTCAGTCACGTTATAGGTCAAATAAATGAAAATAATACAGGTATTTCTGGTTTAGAAAAATCTTACGACAAAGAATTAAAATCTGATAATGGACCACTGAAGATGACTATGGACACTAATATCCAATATTTAGTCAGAGAAGAATTAATAAAATTTGAAAAAGTTTTTAATAACGTTGGTAGTGCCTCAATTTTAATGGAAATAGACACCGGTGATATACTTTCAATGGTGTCTTTGCCTGATTTTGATCTTAATAAACGAGAAACTATTGATGACACTAATTATATAAATAGAGCGACCAAAGGTGTATATGAACTTGGATCTGTTTTTAAAACATTTACTTTGGCTGGAGCATTAAATGAAGGAATTGTAGAAACCAATACTGAATTTAAAAACCTTCCAAAAAAAATAACTTGTGCAGGTAGATCGATCGGAGAGTATGATGATAAAATTTCGCCTAATCTTACTGCTGAACAAATTTTAATAAGATCAGGAAATATAGGTTCGGTTAGAATTGCACAAAAAATCGGTATTGAAAGGATGAGAGAGTTTTTACAAAATATTGGCATATTAAATAAAATAGAATTTGATATAGAAGAAATAGGCGAACCTTTACCATTCAGGTGGGGAAAATGTAAATTAGCTACAGCATCTTTTGGTCACGGGATCACAACAACCCTAATCCAGTTAGCAAAAGGTTACTCAATAATATCAAATGGTGGTTTTAATGTAGAACCCACAATAATTAAAAAAGAAAATACGGGGGAGAATAAAACTAGAATTTTAAAAAAAGAAGTATCAGAAAAAATAAATCCAATTTTAAGAAAAATTGTTTCCACAAAAGAGGGTACCGCTAATTTTGCGAATATAGATGGTTATGATGTTGGAGGCAAAACAGGTACTGCTCAAAAATCATCTAACGGTACTTATTCAAATAGTAAAATTAATACTTTTGTTGCTATTTTCCCTATTTCAAAACCTAAATATATTTTAATAGTACTTTTAGACGAACCAAAACCAAGCAAAGATTATATTTATGAATATAGAGACGGGAGCGGATGGAAATATAAAGGAACTCCTTATAATACAGCTGGATGGACATCAGTAGAAATTGCGGGCAAAATTATAGAAAAAATTGGACCTATTTTAGCCATAAATAAAATTGATTTTTACGACAAACATGTTGTTAAAAAATCTAATTAGAAATCTTAAACCTGAAGTTGGTGCAATCAAAATTAAAAATATTAGTTTTGATAGTAGGAATATTAAAAAAGGAGATCTATTTATTTCTATAAAAGGATATAAATATGATGGTCACGACTATATTGATAAGGCGATTTTAAAAGGTGCAAAAGTAATACTTTATTCAAAAAAAATAAAAAAAAATAAAAAAATTAAGTTTTTGAAGTTTAAAGATACAAAAGTAATTCTAGCAAGGTTAAGTACAAATTATTACAAAAATAAACCAAAAAATATAATTGCTGTAACAGGTACTAATGGAAAAACTTCAGTTTCAGATTTCTTTTATCAAATTTTTAGTTTACAAAATATAAAATCAGGCTTTATAGGAACATTAGGTTTTAGAAAAGATAATTCACTTAAGGAAAGAAATCTAACAACATTAGATTCATTAACATTAAATAAAGATCTAAATGATATGAAAAAAAGTGGTATTGATAATGTTATTATTGAAGCCTCAAGCCATGGATTAAAACAAAAAAGGTTAGACTTCCTAAAAATTAAAGCGGGAATTTTTACAAATCTAAGTCACGATCATTTGGATTATCATAAAAATATGAAAAATTATTTAAATTCTAAACTTTTGCTCTTTAAACATATTCTAAAAAAAAAAAGTACAGTAATTACTGATACTGATATTCAGCAGTATAAAAGAATTAAAAAAATTCAAAAAAAAAGAAAATTGAAAATTTTAACTATAGGATCAAAAAGTAATAAATTTAGAATTTTGAATCATAAAATTTACAAGAACTTTCAATGCTTAGAAATAAAATATAATAATAAAATATATAGTTTGAAAGTTAATTTATTTGGATCAATACAAATTAAAAATTTATTAATGGCAATTTTGGCAGCTAATGTATGTGGTTTAAAAATTAAAAGTATTTTCAATAATATTCATAAAATCAGAAGTGTTGATGGTAGATTACAATTAATACGAACTTTGACGAATAAATCAAAAATATTTGTAGATTATGCACATACTCCAGATGCTTTAGAAAATGCAATACTCTCTTTAAGAGAACACTTTAAAAAAAAAATTACTGTTATTTTTGGATGTGGTGGAGAAAGAGACAAAAGCAAGCGTAGTTTAATGGGTAAAGTAGCAAAAAAATATTGCGACAAAGTTTTTATCACCGATGATAATCCAAGAAATGAAAACCCTAAAAAAATTAGAAAAGATATTATGAAAGTATTAAAAAGTTCGATGGTTAATGAGATAGGCAATAGAAAAAAAGCAATTTATTACGCTTTAAAAAATTCAGATCCTCACGAAGTAATTTTAATTGCCGGAAAAGGTCATGAGACTTATCAAGATATTGGTGAAAGAAAAATTTTACTCAGCGATAAAAATATAATAAAAAGTTTTAATAATAAAAATATTATTAATAATACAAAACTTAATAATCTCAGATACAATGACAATATAATAAAAAAAATTTTTAAAAGTAAAAAAAACCATCCTTTTGATGGTGTATCTATCAATTCTAAAACAACAAAAAAAATAATTTATTTATTGCAATAAAAGGAAAAAAAAATGATGGACACAACTTTATAAAAGAAGCTTTAAAAAAAGGAGCAAATTACTGTGTCATATCCAAGTCAGCTAAAAAAAATTCACGAACTATTCAAGTTAACAATACTATGAGTTTTTTAAATAAATTAGCTAAAAATAAAAGAACTGACTCAGCGTCCAGTTATATTGCAGTTACCGGAAGCTCTGGAAAGACAACGGTTAAAACCATGTTGGGAAATTTGTTAAAAATATTTGCAAAAACTTATTTTTCTCCAAAATCATATAATAATCATTATGGAGTACCATTAAGCATTACAAACATGAGTCCTGATGATAATTTTGGAGTTTTTGAAGTTGGCATGAATAAACCAAATGAAATTTTTAAGCTTTCATCAATAATCAAACCAAACATTGGACTAATTACAAATGTATCGGAAGCCCATTTGGAAAATTTCAAGAATATAAAGGGTATAGCTAAAGCAAAAAGTGAAATTATATATAATGTGCAAAAAGACGGAACAATTATACTAAATAAAGATGATAAGTTTTTTACGTTTTTTAAAAGAATTGCAAAAAAAAATAAAATAAAAGTTAAATCATTTGGTTACTCAAAAAACTCTGATATAAAATTTCTTAATTTAAAAAGAATCCGAGATCATTTCCTTCTAAGATTATCTGTAGACAATAAAAAATTTTTATTAAAAATACAAAATAGAAACAAGAACTACATAATGAATATTTTATCCTGTATTGCTGTAATCAGTGAGTTAAATTTACCATTATTTAAAATAAAAAATTTTTTTAAAAATCAAGATCTCCTAAAAGGAAGAGGAAAAATAAATAGAGTGACTACATTCAATAAAAAGTTTTTTTTAATAGACGAAAGTTACAATGCAAATCCATTATCAGTAAAATCTGCAATTGAGAATTTTTCAAATATCAAAAAAAACAAGAATAGAAAATACTTTCTTTTTGGGGATATGTTGGAGTTAGGAAAAAATTCATATATTTATCATAAAAAAATATCTCAATTAATAAATAAAAGTGATATTGATAAAACTTTTGTTTATGGAAAACGATCACTTGTAACATATAAAAATTTAAAAAAAAATAAAAGAGGAGAAATAGTGAAAGATTTAAAATTGTTTCAAAACAAAATTTCCAAAGTTTTAAGAAATGGTGATTACTTAATGATCAAAGGTTCTAATGCAACAAAATTACACGAGGTTTCAAGGAAATTTATAGGAGTTAGGAATTAAATGCTTTATAGCTTTTTAACATCTTTGGTAGATATATACTCTTTTTTAAATGTATTTAAATATATAACATTTAGAATTGGACTTTCGGTAGTTACATCACTTACGATTATATTTTTAATTGGAAGTCCTCTAATAAACTATTTTTCAAAAAAACAAATCACTGGACCAATTAGACAAGATGGACCAATAGATCACATTATCAAAAAAAGTGGAACGCCCACAATGGGTGGATTAATGATTTTGATTGGAATTATTGTAAGTACAATCTTATGGGCAGATTTAAATAATATTTATATTTGGATAGTATTATTTGTTTGTACTAGTTTAGGCTTATTAGGTTTTGCCGATGATTATCTAAAAATTAAATTTAAAAACTCTATAGGAATAAACGGAAAATTAAAATTCTTTTTTCAATTATTGATTTCTTTCGTTGCAATAATAATTTTGTTTTATTTTACTGATCATCAAAATATATCAAATTTATATTTCCCCTTTTTCAAAAATTTTGTTCTCAACATGGGTTTATTTTTTATTCCTTTTGGTATTTTTATAATTATCGGGTCATCTAATGCTGTAAATTTAACTGATGGATTAGATGGTTTAGCTACAGTTCCTGTGATGTTAGTTGCTTTATCTTTTTCACTAATTTGTTATGTCGTTGGAAATACAATTTTTTCAAATTATTTGCAGATACAATATATTCCTGATGTTGGAGAACTTTCAATTTTTTGTGGTGCAATCGTAGGGTCATGTCTAGGTTT
>CACABC010000002.1:0-117500 GCA_902530635.1 uncultured Pelagibacteraceae bacterium
CTCTTTTCTTTCTTTAAAAGAAAAAGCTTTTCTGATATCGTTAATTTTATCAAAGAGTTCTTTTTCTTCATCTTGTTTAAATAAAACGGCATCTGGTCCGTTTTTTGATATATTTTTTTCTCTTTCAAGAATATTAGATGCTCTTTTATAAGTTGAAACGGCGTTCTTACCAAGATCTTTTGATATAAATTTATTCATAACAATTGTCTTCTTATATAGTTCAAGAAAGTCATCGTTGGTATGTGAACTTACTGAGGCATCAATTATGTCAGGTCTTATTCTTTTTTCTTTTAAAATATTTTTCATCCGATCGCTTAAAAATTTTATGATTTCTTTTTGTGTGTTTTGATTTAATTCCTTCACACCCTGATCGTTGTAGATTCTAATTAAATAATCAATAAGATCTCGTATACCAACTGTTAAATTATTCTCAATTATAGTTCTCAAAAGCCCAATAGCAGAACGTCTAAGTGCAAAAGGATCTTTTGAACTTGTTGGTTTTTCATTTATTAAAAAGAAACCAACAAGAGTGTCTAATTTGTCTATTATAGATAAGCCGTAACTAGTCGGTTTTTTTGGAACTGGTGATGAAATACTAATTGGTAAGTAGTGTTCACTAACTGCTCTAGATACGTCCTCCTCAAATCCTTGGGATGATGCAAAATATTTTCCCATAATTCCCTGAAGCTCCGGAAATTCTCCAACCAGACCTGATACTAGATCGGACTTGCATATAGATGCTGCTATCTCAATTTTTTCTTTTCTAAGATCAAGTTGATCAGAAATAAAGTAAGCCATTTTTCTTAATCTTTGTGTTTTATCATAAATTGAACCCAGGTTTTCATAAAATGCTATATTTTTTAATTTGTTAATTTGCTTAATTAAATTTAAAGACTTATCTTTTTCCCAGAAAAAGCTTGCATCAGAAAGTCTTGCATCGACAACTCTTTCGTTTCCGTTCTTAATTATTTTTTTTTCATCTTTTTTATTTGTTACTACAATAAATTCATTGCTTATTCTGTCTCTGTGATCAACTAAGGTAAAATATCTTTGATGAGTTTGAAGGGTTGATCTAATAACTTCTGGTGGTAATTTTAAATAGTTTTTATCAAACTGAGCTAATAAAATACTCGGCCTATCTACCAAATTACTTACCTCTGTAAGTAAAGCTTGATCAATAGAAACTTTAAATGATTTTTTTTTAGATATTGATGTAATTTTATCAGAAATCATTTTTTCTCTCTCTGTATGATCAAGTATTATTGAATAGCTTTTTAAAATTCTCTTATACTCAGAAAAATTATTAATTTTTTTTTGAATTAATGATAAATTTTCTTCTATTTGCGTAAAATTCGAAGCCTCAAGATGTTCATAGTTAAATTTGAGCACTTTATTGCCAAAAATTGCCAAAATTGACCTTAATGGTCTACCCCAACTCATTTCATAATCAGACCATTTCATTGATTTTTTCCAAGATATTTCGCTCAAAGATTTTAAAATACATTTGACTAATTCATCTTCACTATTAATTTCTTTTCCCTTAATTTTAACAAAATAGAAATTTCCTTTTTCTGTTTTTTTCTCATTCAAATCACTTAAATTTACAGATCTTGATCTAGCAAAATTTTCTAAAACTTTTTCAGGAACTCCTACTTTTGGACCTTTTATCTCAACTGGTAGTATTTTGATTTTTTCTGGCAATCCAGAAATACATACTGCTATTCTTGTTGGGGTAGAGTAAATCTCAAAGTTTTTGTATTTTAAGTTTGTTTCAGATAAATTTTTAATCAAAAACTTATTTAGTTGGTTTCTTGCACTTATTTGTAAATTTGGTGGTATTTCCTCACTAAAAAATTCAATAAAAAGTTCTGACATTATTAGTCTTGGTTTTCCAACCAGCCTGCTCCTGCGCCTTTAGCAAGTTCTCTTATTCTATTTATGTAGCCAGTTCTTTCTGCTACTGCAATTACTCCTCTAGCATCTAATAAATTAAAAATATGGCTTGCTTTCAAGCATTGATCGTAAGCTGGCAAGGGAAGTTTTTGGTTTAATAAATGCTTACATTCCTGTTCTGCAATTTCAAAATTTTTAAGCAATGACTCGGTATTTGCATGATCAAAATTATAAGCGGAAAATTCCTTTTCGGATTGAAGATAAACATCTTTATATTTCACACCATTATCATTCCAATCAATATCAAATACATTTTTCTTTCCCTGCACAAACATGCAAATTCTCTCTAAACCGTAAGTAAGCTCAACTGATATTGGTTTACATTCTATTCCTGTCATTTTTTGAAAATATGTAAACTGAGTTATTTCCATTCCATCACACCATACTTCCCAACCGAGACCTGCTGCACCTAAAGTTGGACTCTCCCAATCATCTTCGACAAATCTAATGTCATGATCTTTAGAGTCTATTCCAATAGCTGCCAGACTTTTTAAATATAGTTGTTTTATATCTTTTGGAGATGGTTTTATTATGACCTGAAATTGGTAGTAGTGTTGCAATCTATTTGGGTTTTTTCCATATCTACCGTCTGTTGGCCTTCTCGAAGGCTGAACATAGGCTGCTCTCCATGGTCTTGTTCCTAAGGAACGCAAAGTAGTTGCTGGATGGAAAGTTCCAGCTCCAACCTCTAAATCGTATGGTTGTAAAATAATACATCCTTGTTTGTCCCAAAATTTTTGTAGATTAAATATTAAATTTTGAAATGATAAATTTTTATTTTTTTTTATTTTTTTTGGCATCTATAAACCAAATTTTTGCCACAGAGCTCTTTCTTCAATAGTGCTTATAATATTATCAACTTGATTATCTAATGATGACGAAAGTCTTTTTGCTAAGAAACCTTTTTGTTTTTCGAATTTTTTAATTTCAATATTTTCACCAAATTTTTTTCTCAGGATTTGTTCTGCATTTCCAAGGCCATCAATAAGACCTAAATTTAAAGATGTCGATCCTGACCAAAATTCACCTGTGAATATATTATTTTTTTCAGGATCTTTTAATTTTGAGCCACGACTACTTTTTACTAAATTGATAAAATCTGAATGTAACTCTAATTGTAATTTTTTTATTCTTTCGATGTCCTCTGGCTTTTCTTCCTTAAAAGGATCTAGAGTACTTTTGTTTTTGCCTGCTGTATAAACTCTTCTTTGAACACCAATTCTTTTAATAGCGTCTTGAAATCCAAATGAAGCTGAAATAACTCCAATCGAACCTACTATTGAACTTGAATTTGCATATATTTCATCACCTGCGCAAGCAATTAAATATCCGCCTGATGCAGCAACATCTTCAGCAAAAACTATTACCTTTTTATTATTTTTTTTTGCTAGTTGTCTTATGTAATCATGAATTAAATGTGACTGAACCGGGGAACCACCTGGAGAATTAATTGAAATGGCAATATTTTTGGCCTTTTTAAAAGAAAAAGCTTTTTTTATGATTTCTTGTTGACCTGAAAAATCGATACCCTGTCTAAATCTACCAGCTGACCCAATTACACCCGCTAGTCTAATATGTGGAACAATAATTTTTTTTTTAAAAAACGAAAACATAAGAATTTTGATTAATAATATTTCTTATATCAGTACATAAATTAAAATGAAATATAAATTACGCTACTCATGGTTGAAATTAGCATGCGTCACAGAGGTATAAAATAATAATTTAATAATTTTTGAAAAGTATATAATAAAATTCATGGGTTCAGTTATTCCACTAAAAAAATCTGCAAATAACGCTTATTTGGATTTAAGAAATCATTTAAATGGCAAGCTAGATTCTGTTGAAAAACTCATCAAAACAAAACTTGAAAGTGACATTAGCTTAATTAAGAAGATGAGCGACTATCACTTGAATTCTGGTGGTAAAAGAATCAGGGCACTTTTGACAATGGGATCTGCAAAACTTGGTGGTTATCTTGAAGGCAATAGAGATGTAAATTTAGCAGCATGTGTTGAATTAATTCATAGCGCAACTTTACTTCACGATGATGTGATTGATCAAAGTAAGGTTAGAAGGGGTAATAAAACTCCAAATCATATTTGGGGAAACCAATCATCTATCTTGGTTGGCGACTATTTGCTAAGCAGATGTTTTGAAATGATGGTTGAAGATGGAAATTTTGAAATATTAAAACTTCTTTCATCGACTTCTACAAAAATAGCTCAGGGGGAAGTTATGCAACTTCAATATAAGGGTGAGGCAGATCTTTTGGAAGAGAATTATATAAAAATAATAAACTTGAAAACTGCGGCTCTTTTTTCTGCAGCAACAAGGGTTGGTGCTTGTTTATCAAATTTAGATAATAAAAAGAAAGATGCTTTAGAGTCTTATGGAAAAAATTTAGGATTAGCTTTTCAAATTGCTGATGATGCTTTAGATTATTTCTCTAAAGAAAAAATATTTGGTAAGGAAATTGGAAAAGATTTTTTTGAGGGCAAAGTAACGTTGCCTGTTGTTATTGTTTATCAAAAGTCAAATTCAATTGAAAGAGTTTTTTTAAAAAATCTTTTTAAAAAAGATATTAGAGAGAAAAAGGATTTCGACGAAATTTTAAAATTAATAAAAAAATATAACGCCCTAGAAGCTACGTTTAAAAGAGCTGAATACTTTGTAAATGTTTCTTACGATGCTCTTGGAATTTTTGAAAATTCAGAAGAGAAAAAAATTTTACAAAACCTAACAGGTTTTAGTCTTAATAGATCTTTTTAAGGATAAAGTATTTCCTTGACCCATTTATTATTTTCTTTTTTATAATTGAGTCTTTCATGAATTCTATTTTTTATCTCTAACCAAAATTCTATTTGCTCAGGTTTTAAGTTCCAGCCAGACCAGTGTGGCGGTCGAGGTACATTTTTTTGATCAGGATATTTTTTTTCAAACTGCTCAAATCTCTCTATTAATTCTTTTCTATTTTTCATAACACTTGACTGAGAAGAAGCCCATGCGCCAATTCTACTTCTGTAAGCTCTTGAATTATAATAATCGTCTGCAACTTTGTCTTCGACGACATCAACTTTTCCAGATATTCTTATCTGTCTTCTTAAACTTTTCCAATGAAAACACATTGATGCATTTGGATTCTTTTTAAGATCATTTCCTTTTTTGCTATTAAAATTTGTATAAAAAATAAAACCTTTTTCACTGTAACCTTTCAGTAAAACCATTCTAACACTTGGAATGCCATTAGATGTTGAGGTTGCCAGTGACAATGCATTCGGATCGTTAATTTCGCTTTTTTCAGCTACTGCTAACCATTTTTTAAATAAAACAATAGGATTTGCTTCATCTTCGAAACAAATATCCAATCCTAACGAATTTTGGCCATTTTTTTGATTCATAAATTATATAAAATAATTTATACATTAATTATCGATGTCTTTTAATACTTTTGGAAAAATATTTAGGTTTACAACATGGGGTGAGTCACATGGTCCTGCAATTGGCTGTATTGTGGATGGATGTCCTCCAAATATGGCATTATCAGAGAAAGATATTCAAAAAGACATGAATCTTAGAAGACCGGGTAATACCAAATTTGTATCACAAAGAAAAGAGTCCGATAAAATTGAAATTCTGTCAGGAATATTTAATGGAAAAACTACAGGAACTCCAATATCAATTTTAATCCGTAATGAGGATAAAAGATCAAGGGATTATGAATCAATTAAAAATAAATTTAGACCTGGTCATGCTGATTTTACTTATTTTCAAAAATATAAAATCAGAGATTATCGTGGTGGTGGACGTCAGTCAGCTAGAGAAACAGCTTCTAGGGTTGCTGCAGGCGCAATTGCAAAAGCAGTTTTAAGAAATATTATTGGAAAAAAATTTAATATAATTGGTGCTGTCACTCAACTGGGCTTAATGGGGTGTAATAAAAATAATTGGAATAATAATGAAATAAGAAAAAACCCTTTTTTCTGTCCTGATAAAAAATCTGTTAAACTTTGGGAAAAATATTTACTTGCTGTTAGGAAATCTGGTTCATCCTGTGGAGCCATTATTGAGTTACGTGCCAAAGGTATTCCTCCAGGTCTTGGTGCACCAATTTATTCAAAATTAGATGCAGATATTGCTGGGGCCTTAATGAGTATTAATGCTGTTAAAGGAGTTAATGTTGGAGCAGGAATGAATGCAGCGTATTTATCCGGAGAAGAAAATTCTGATGAAATGAAATCAGGGTCCGGAAAAATTAAATTTAAAAGTAATAATGCTGGAGGTATACTTGGTGGTATATCATCTGGACAAGAAATTATTACTTCTTTCGCTGTAAAACCAACTTCATCAATAGTGAACAGTAGAGAAACAATAGATAAAAAAGGTAAAAATGTAAAAATTTCTGTAAGGGGACGTCATGATCCATGTGTAGGGATAAGGGCAGTTCCAATTGGAGAAGCAATGCTTGCTTGTGTTTTGCTTGATCACTTTCTAATGAATAGAGCTCAGTGTGGTTAGGAAAGATTCTTATTTTTTGCAATTACAACATTAGAATTTAAAACATTTTCAATTTTTTGAATAATAGATTCAGAGTCTAATCCTGCTATTCTATACATTTTTTCTGGAGTATCTTGGTCTAAAAATTTATCAGGTAAAATCATAGATCTAAATTTTAAACCTTTGTCAAAAAATCCTCTGTCAGACAAAAGCTTTGTAACCTGAGAACTAAATCCGCCAATCGATCCTTCTTCTATAGTAATAATTGCCTCATGATTTGAAGCTAATTCAATTATTGTTTTCTCGTCTAGTGGTTTTGCAAATCTTGCATCAAAAATACTTACCGAGATTCCTTTCTTTTTAAGTACATCTGCAGCTTTTATACATTCCATTATTCTGGCACCGAAATTCAATATAGCAACATGCTTTCCGTTTAAAACTATTTTTCCTTTTCCTATTTCTAGTATTTCTTTTATGCTTGGTAACTCTACTCCAGTACCATTTCCTCTTGGATATCTAAAAGCTGAGGGCCTGTCATTTATAGATACTGATGTATTAATCATTCTAACTAATTCAGCCTCATCACTTGCGGCCATAACAACAAAATTAGGTAAAGTTGATAAGTAAGTAATGTCGAATGATCCTGCATGGGTTGCTCCATCAGCTCCTACCAAACCAGCTCTATCAATAGCAAACCTTACCGGGAGAGATTGTAGCGCAACATCATGTACAACTTGATCGTAGGCTCTTTGTAAGAAAGTTGAATAAATTGCGGCAAAAGGTTTATAACCTTCAGTCGCTAAGCCTGCTGCAAAAGTTACTCCATGTTGCTCTGCGATTCCAACGTCAAACATTCTTTCAGGAAATTTTTTTTCAAATAAATCAAGACCTGTTCCAGAAGGCATAGCACCAGTAATTCCCACAATTTTTGTATCATTTTCCGCATGCTTAATTAATGTATTAGCAAAAACCTTTGTGTATGAGGGAGACTTTGATTTCCCCTTTGTCTGCACGCCAGTCAAGACATTAAATTTCGATACTCCATGATATTTATCACCTGAATCTTCTGCTGGCTTATAACCTTTACCTTTTTTTGTAATTGCATGAACTAAAATCGGTCCCTGATGATTTGAATTTTTAACATTTTCTAAAATTGTTACTAAATTATTTACATCGTGTCCATCTATCGGTCCTATATAATAAAATCCTAATTGACTAAAAAGCGTCCCACCTGTTACAGCACTTCTTAGCAAATCTTCTGCTTTACCTGCGCTTTTAGAAAACCTTCTTGAAAATGCTGAAAGTATTAATTTTATTGTTTCTCTTAAACTAAAATAAATTTTACCTGATAAAAGTCTAGCAAGATACTTACTCATTGCACCTACTGGACGAGCTATCGACATATCATTATCGTTTAATATTACAATTAGTTTTGATTTCATTGCCCCGGCATTGTTCATTGCCTCGTAAGCCATGCCGGCACTCATAGCGCCATCCCCGATCACTGCAATAACATTGTTACTATCGTTTGAAAGTTTCTTTGCCGTGACCATTCCTAATGTAGAAGAAATTGATGTAGAGCTGTGTGCTGCTCCAAAAGGATCATATTCACTCTCTGATCTTTTAGTGAAACCCGATAAACCATCTCCTTTACGAAGAGTTCTAATTTTTTCTTTTCTTCCAGTAATTATTTTATGTGGATAACACTGATGACCTACATCCCACACTAATTTATCTTTTGGGGTATTAAAAACGTAATGTAAAGCAACTGTTAATTCTACTACTCCAAGACCAGCTCCTAAATGTCCACCTGTTTCGGAAACGACATCAATAACCTCTGATCTTAACTCATTAGATACTTGCTCTAATTGATTTTTTTTTAATAGTCTCAAATCTGATGGATAATTAATTTTATCAAGTAATTTTTGTTTCATTAAAAACTTCTATCAATTATAAAATTTATGGTTCGAATTAATTTGTCGTCTTTTTTTTTGTATTTTCTTAATCTTTTTATTATCATTTTTTTTAATTTAAAAGTAAATTCTAGAGTTTTATTATATCCAAGTAAATCTACAATTGTTGATTTACCTCTTTTTTTATCCTTTTTAACTTGTTTTCCAGTATCTTTTTTATTTCCTTTTATATCTAAAAGATCATCTGTAATCTGAAATAACAAACCTAATTCTTGTCCGATAAGCCTCATTTCTTTTATAGTCTTATTATTTGCTCCCGAAATAATAGCTGGCGCTAAGCAACAAAATTCAAATAACTTTCCAGTCTTTTTCTTTTGCATTTCAATTACCTTGGATATACTTACCTTTTTTTTTTCATAACTTAAGTCTAAAAATTGTCCACCAGCTATACCAGTATGACCGACATATTCTGCAAGCCTATTTAAAATTAAAATTTTTTTATTAAGTTTTATGCCATAATTTTTTTCTGTAATCATTTCAAAAGCAATTGTTAACAATGAATTGCCAGAAAGAATAGCTGTTGATTCTCCAAATTTAATATGACTTGCTGGCTTACCCCTTCTCAAATTATCATTATCCATACAAGGTAAATCATCATGAATTAGTGAATATGAATGAATACACTCAACTGCTCCACAAATATTTATCACATCTTTTTTTCTTAAATTAAACAATTCAGACATGTTAAAAATAATAGTTGATCTTATTTTTTTTCCTCCAAATAATACTCCATATTTCATTGGGGTCAGGAGTTGTGAGTGTCCCTGTTTCTTAAAATAATTTTTTAAAAACTTATCAATTGTTTTTGCATTATTGTTAATTGTTCTAAGCATTAAATCTATTTTTTCTTTCCTTTAGATTGAACTTTATTAAGCTTTTGTTTTATAAGAGAATTTACATGTTGATTTAAAGATAAAAGTCTTTTGTAATCGTCTGTACATTCTTCAAAATTAGTCTTATTATTTTCCAATTTCTCTAGAATTTTGAATATTTCTGATTTAGCTTCGTTTATTGATTTACTTTTAATATCAGGTGGAATATTTTTTGTTTTCATAAAAAATATAATAATCTTAATATGAAAAATATCTATCCAAATATATATCAAAATTCACCAAGAAATTTGAATAAAGCAAAAAATTTTTTAAAAAAAAACAAGATTATTGGTGTACCAACCGAAACTGTTTATGGATTAGCAGGAAATGCATACTCATATAAAGCGGTTAAAGAAATATACAATATAAAAAAAAGACCCAAAAAAAATCCTTTAATAATTCACTATGAAAATATTGAAAAAGTAAAAAAAGATGCTGTTATAAATAAAGATTTTTTAAAACTTTATAAAAAGTTTTGTCCAGGACCTTTAACATTTATACTTAAAAAAAGAAAAAACTCTAAAATATGTCCTGCAGCAAGCGCAAAACTTAATACGATAGCTGTGAGATTTCCTGGTCATAAAATAGCTAAAAAATTACTTAAAAAATTAAATTTCCCCTTGGCAATGCCGAGCGCAAATATATCTTCATCATTAAGCCCTATAAGTGCTTTAGATGTAGCAGATGAATTTGGCAAAAAAGTTGGCTTGATAATCGATGGGGGTAAATCAAATATTGGGCTTGAGTCTACCGTTATAAATTTAGTAAAAAATATAGAAGTCGCAAGGCCTGGGGCTATTACTAAAAAAGATATAATTAAAGTTTTAGGTAAAAAGATACATACAATCAAAAATTATAAGAAAATCTACTCTCCTGGTATGTTAAAAAAGCATTATTCACCGGGTATACCTGTGATTTTAAATTGTAAAATTATCAGTAATAAAGACGCATTTATTGTTTTTGGGAAAAAATATAAGAAAGGCCATAATATTTTTAATTTAAGTTATAAAGGAGACCTAAATCAAGCAGCAAGAAATCTGTATAGTACTATGAGAAAAATTAAAAAATTAAATTTTAAAAAAATAAGAGTGGTTAAAATCCCTAATAAAAATATAGGGATTGCAATAAATGATAGATTAAAAAGGGCGTCTAGGTAATGTCTATACAAATTAAAAATTTATCTAAAAAATTTAATAATATTTATGCAGTAAACAATTTAAGTTTTGATATCGAGTCAAATAAAACTGTAGGTTTACTTGGGCCAAATGGTTGTGGCAAAACTACTTCGATTGGGATGATGTTGGGATTAATAAAACCATCTAGTGGCAAGATTATTATTCAAGACAAAAATATTGATACTATTGATAGGAATAGACTTTTAAGTGTTATGAATTTTGCATCACCCTATGTAGAGTTGCCAAAAAAATTGAGTGTTCAACAAAATTTACAAATTTACGGAAGACTTTATGGTGTTAAAGATCTTAAATCTAGAATAAATGAACTAACTGAAGATTTAAATTTAAAAGATTTTGTAAACAAAAAAACTGGAGAATTATCTTCTGGACAAAAAAATAGAGTTTCTCTGGCCAAGTCATTAATTAATAAACCTGAAATTCTTTTATTAGATGAACCTACTGCTAGTCTCGATCCTGATACAGGTGACTATGTACGTACCTATATTCAATCTTATAAATCAAAAAATAAAGTAACAATATTGCTGGCTTCACACAATATGGCTGAGGTTGAAAGGTTGTGTGACAGTGTAATAATGATGAAAAAAGGTAAAATTATTGATCAAGGTACAAGCAAAGAAATTATTGGTAGACACGGTAGAACTAATTTAGAGGAAACATTTTTAAAAATAGTTAGGAGCAAAGATGAGATGGCATAAAATTTACGCATTATGTCTTAGACATATATATTTAATTAGTAATTCTTTACCTAGAATTATAGATTTAATCTACTGGCCAACTGTTCAAATATTTTTATGGGGCTTTATTTCTAAGTTTTTTACATTAAATTCTGAATACTATAGCAACACCGTTGGAGTAATATTGACTGCAGCAATTCTTTACGATTTTTTATTTAGAGTTAGTATTAGCTACAATATAATGTTTTTAGAGGAAATCTGGAGTAGAAATTTTACAAATTTATTTATTGCTCCAATTAAAATTAGTGAGATGATTGCTTCATTAACAATCACTGCTGTATTCAGATCTTTGATTGGCTTAGTACCAGCTGCCTTATTAGCAATTCCATTTTTTGGTGTTTCTGTATTTGAGATCGGACCAGCTTTAATAGCTTTATTATTTAGTTTATATATTTTTGGAGTTACTCTTGGTCTTTTGGTTACTGCTGGTCTACTTAGATTCGGTCCGTCATTTGAAAACATAGCTTGGGCGAGTTTATTTTTTCTAGCACCACTAGGTTGCATATATTATCCAGTAGAAATATTGCCTAACTCCCTGCAAATAATTGCAAATGGTCTTCCTTTGGTTCATGTATTTGAAGAAATGAGAAATATTTTACTTAATAATATTGTAAGTTATCCGGAAATCTTTAAATCTATACTAATTTCAATTGCGTATTTTGTATTTGGAGTATCAACTTTTTATTTGGCATACTCCGGTGCTAGAGTAAGAGGTACACTAATTAATATGGGTGAATAATAAAAATGGCTTTGTATGATTGTTTTATGTATGCAGATGAAGACATATTATTGGACTTAAGATTAAATATTCTTAATGATTATGTAGATTATTTTGTTTTGGTAGAAGGTAAAAAAAATCATCAGGGAAAAAACAAAAAACTCAATTTTGATATAAAAAAATTTAATAAATTTAAACATAAAATAAGATATATTGTTGCAGATAAATATCCAGATAGTAACTATACTTGGGATTTAGAACATTATCAAAGAAACTGCATAATAAGTGGTATTGAAGACGCTGCAAATGATGATGCAATAATGATATCAGATGTAGATGAAATACCAAATCCTGAAGCAATTAAAAAATTCTCTGTTAAAAAAAGATACGGAATATTTTTACAAAAAATATTTTATTATAAACTTAATCTTTTAGATAAGAGCAGTATTTGGAATGGTTCAAAAATTTGTTTAAAAAAATATCTAAAATCTCCAAATTGGCTGAGATACAAAGTAAAAACAAAAAGTTACCCTTTTTACAGAATTGATAAGCCTAGACCTGCACAAATAATAGAGAATGGAGGCTGGCATTTTTCATTTTTAAAAACACCAAAAGGTATATCTAACAAACTAAGTTCTTATGCTCATAAAGAATATAACAAACCAGAGTTTAATAATGAAAAGATCATTGAGGATAAAATCAGAAATAAAAAAGATTTGTTTAATAGAGAAATAGTTTTAGAGAAAGTTGATATAGACGAAACTTATCCTAAGTACATCGTGGATAATAAAAGTAAATATAGAGAATGGATTATATAAAAAAAAACTTATCTTTTGCTTTTTGGTGGGCCGTGGAGAATTCGAATCCCCAACCTCTGCGTCCGAAGCGCAGCGCTCTATCCAGTTGAAGCTAACGGCCCGTCCGAATATAGTACTTTTAAATTATTAAATGAATAAAACAATAACATTTTTTGCTAAGGATATTGATCAAAAAACAAGATTAGATAAGTATTTGGTTAAAAATCTAGAAACATTAACAAGATCACAAATCAAAAAAATTATACTATCTAAAAATATTAAGCTTAATAAAAAGGTAGTTTTATCAGCATCACAAAAAATAAAAAACCGTGATTTAGTAGAAGTAAATTTTCCAAAAAAAGAAAACGATCATATTAAACCAACAAGAATACATCTTGATATAGTGTATGAAGATAAGGAGATAATTGTATTAAATAAACCTAGTGGGTTAATTGTTCACCCAGGGGCTGGCAATAAAGATAAAACTTTAGTAAACGGCTTATTATATTACTGTAAAAATAATCTATCAAATTTAAATGGTGAGTTTAGGCCAGGAATAGTTCATAGAATAGATAAAGACACAAGTGGATTACTAGTTGTAGCAAAAAATAATCAATCACATTTTAATTTGTCTGAACAATTTAGCAAACATACTATTAAAAGAAAATATATTGCGCTAGTTTGGGGTGTAATTAGACCACTTAAAGGAAAAATAACAACCTTAATATCAAGAAGCAAAAAAAATAGACAACTTATGTCTGTAAGCGAGCGTTTAGGAAAAAAAGCAATTACAAACTATAAAACTTTAAAAGTTTTTAACTTAGAGAATATACCGAAAATAAGTCTTGTAGAGTGTGTTTTAGAAACGGGCAGAACGCATCAAATTAGAGTACATTTAACTTTTAAAGGTAATCCATTAATCGGTGATAAAAAATATGGTAAGAAAAAATTAAAATTTAGAAAGACAAATAAAGAGTTTGAAAAAATACTTAATAATTTTAATAGACAAGCTTTACATGCAAAGAGTCTTGGTTTAGTGCACCCAAAAAAAAAGTCATTTGTCAATTTTGACTCAAAATTGCCCTCAGATTTTAAAAAAATGCTAGACTTTCTTGACAAATTTAGTAATTGAAGAATTTAATTTAATAAATATATATACAGCGATGAGTACAAAAACTGGAATTTCAAATTTACCAACTTTAACAAGTGAAGGAGGTCTATCACTTTATCTCGCACAGATTAAAAAATTTCCAATCTTAGATGCTGAAGAAGAATATATGCTAGCGAAAAACTGGAAAGAAAGAGGAAATTTAAAATCAGCTCATAAACTTGTAACCAGTCATTTGCGTTTAGTTGCTAAAATTGCAATGGGTTATCGTGGATATGGTCTTCCAGTTAATGAATTGATATCCGAAGGAAATATTGGGTTGATGCAAGCTGTAAAAAAATTTGACCCTGAAAAAGGTTTTAGGCTTGCAACATATGCAATGTGGTGGATCAAGGCAGCAATTCAAGAATATGTATTAAGATCTTGGAGTCTTGTTAAAATGGGAACTACCTCAGCACAAAAAAAACTTTTCTTTAATTTAAAAAAACTAAAAAAACAAATTGCACCTAATGAAGATGGGGATTTAAAAAATGAACAGGTAAAAGAAATTTCAAGAAGACTCGGCGTTAAATCTGAAGAAGTGGTTAATATGAATCGTAGAATGATGGGTCAAGAAAAATCACTAAATGAACCAATAAAATCTGATGAAAAAAGTGAATGGCAAGATTGGTTACCTAGTGAAGATTTAGATCAAGAACTCTTCGTTTCTCAAAAACAGGAATTAGATGAAAAAAAATCTTTACTACATAGATCTATTAAAATATTAAATGATAGAGAAAGAGAAATAATAGAAGATAGAAAATTGTCAAATAATCCCAAAACTTTAGAAGAGTTAAGTAAGAAATATAAAATTAGCAGAGAAAGAATTAGACAAATAGAAACTCGTGCATTTGAAAAGCTTCAAAAAGCTATGTTGAATGCAACGAAGTCCGAAAATCTTCTTCCTAAAAATTAATCAAAAGGATTTTCAATTAAAATCGTATCTTCTCTTTCGGGACTAGTTGATATGCTTGAAATTTTTGCTTCAATAAAATCTTCTAAAGCATATATGTATTTTCTTGCATTATCAGGTAAATCCTCAACATTTCTAATTCCTTTAGTACTTTTTTTCCAACCTGGAAAGGTTTTATATATAGGTTTAATTTTAAATTGATCTTCGGCTCCTGCAGGTAAATAGTCTAATTGTTTACCATTTAGTTTGTAAGCAACACACATTTTAATTTCATCTAACTCATCTAAAACATCAAGCTTAGTCAGCGCTATTCCATTTACACCTGAAATTTTTATTGTTTGCCTAACTAATACACCGTCAAACCAACCACATCTTCTTTTCCTACTAGTAACAGTACCGAACTCTTTTCCTCTACTACCAAGCAAATTTCCAATTTTATTTTTTTGTTCTGTGGGAAAAGGTCCTTCACCTACTCTGGTGGTATAAGCTTTTGTTATGCCTAAAACATAATTTGCATTATTTACACCAAATCCTGATCCGGTTGCTGCAGATGATGCTACTGTATTTGATGAGGTTACAAAAGGATAAGTACCATGATCAACATCTAAAAGTATACCTTGAGCTCCTTCAAATAAGATTTTTTTTCCTTTAGCCTTATATTCATTAAGTTTTTTCCAAACCGGTTGAGAAAACTTTAATATCTCTGGAGCTATTTTTAATAAATCTTTTTTTAATTTATCTTTTTTATAAATCTTTTTTTTTAAACCTTTTCTTAATGCGTTATGATGTATTAGTGCTGCTTTAAGCCTATTTTCCAAATGACTTTCTGATGCTAAATCCATAACTCGAATTGATCTTCTCCCAACTTTATCTTCATATGCAGGTCCAATACCTCTTCTGGTAGTTCCAATTTTGGCTTTTCCAGCTGAGTCTTCTCTTATTTCATCCATTTCTTTGTGATACGGCAAAATAAGATTGGCTGCTTCTGATAAAATTAGATTATTTTCATCAACATCAATACCTTTAGATTTTATCTCTTTGATTTCGTCAATTAGCGCCCAAGGATCTACCACTACACCGTTTCCTATTATTGAAATTTTATTTTTTCTTACAGTGCCCGAAGGTAATAATCTTAACTTATAAGTTGTCCCGTCAATAACTAAGGTGTGACCTGCGTTATGACCACCTTGAAATCTTACTACTACATCTGCTTCACTAGATAACCAATCAACAATTTTACCTTTTCCTTCATCTCCCCACTGTGTTCCAACAACTATAACATTTTTCATTATCTAAATTTTTTATCTATATAAATTGAGCTCAAATGATTAATTGGTCCGTGGCCCTTTCCATAATTAAGATTGGATCTAATAGATTGATTAACATATTTAATACCAAGCTCACAGGACTTATTTATATTTTTTCCACAAGCAAAAAAGGTTGCAATTGCACTTGATAATGTGCATCCAGTTCCATGCGTATTTTTTGTTTTGATTTTTTTATTTTTGAAAATTTTTAATTGTTTTTTATTTAAAAATACATCGTGCATAGTTTTTGTGTTTATGTGACCACCTTTTATTAAAATATTTTTAGCACCAAATTTAAGCAAAATATTGGCGGCACGAATCATATCTTCTAAACTTTTAATTTTTGTTTTAGTCAAAACTTCAGCTTCTGGAACATTTGGTGTGATAAGAAAAACATTTTTGATTAATCTGGTTTTTAGAGTTTTAATTGCTCTATTATTGATTAGTTTAAATCCACCTTTTGCTACCATAACTGGATCTAAAATTATTTTTTTAGTTTTAACTTTTTGAAGAGATTTTAATACCGAAATAATTACATCTGATGAATGAAGCATTCCAATTTTAATGGCATCAGGTTTAATATCTTTTGATGTAAATAAAATTTGTTTTTGTATTTCTTTAGAAGAAATAGGTACAACTGATTTTACTCCTATCGTATTTTGTGTCGTAATTGCAGTAACGGCTGTCATTGCATATCCACCTAATGCTGTTACTGTTTTAATGTCTGCTTGTATTCCTGCTCCTCCAGAGGAGTCTGATCCTGCTATAATTAAAATTTTAGATTTAGGTTTCAATTTATTTAATTGATCTTTTAATTATTTTTATACATTTTAAAATTAAACTTTTATCATATGACTCGGCCATAATCCTTATTTTTGGTTCTGTTCCAGATTTTCTAACTAAAACTCTACCTTTTTTTTCCATTATCTTGTTTGCTCTTTTTATTGCATTTTTACATTTTGATTTAGTAATAATATTTTTATCATTAACAACTACGTTCTTTAAAATTTGGGGTAATGGTTTAAAAACTTTTAAAATATGACTGGCCTTTTTTCCTTTTCTTAGAGAAAACAAAACTTCTAAAGCTACTAGTAAACCGTCACCAGTTGTTGCAAATTTTCCTAAAATGATATGTCCAGACTGTTCACCACCCAAGTTATAATTTAATTTTTTCATTTTTTCTTTAACATATCTGTCTCCAACTTTAGACCTAGAAAACCTTATTTTTTCATTATTTAAAAATTTTTCTAAACCATAATTAGACATTAATGTTCCAATAACTCCTCCCCTCAAGATTTTTTTAGATTTCCAGCGACGTGCTAACATTGCAATAATTTGGTCTCCATCAACTATTTTACCTTTTTCATCACACATAATAACTCTGTCAGCATCTCCATCGAATGATATACCTACATTAGCTTTATACTTTCTTACTGCGGTTGTAATTTTTGAAGGGTAAGTTGATCCGCATTTTTTGTTTATGTTTAATCCGTTTGGCTTTACTCCAATAGAAATGACTTTCGCCCCAAGTTCTTTTAGTAATTTAGGTGCAGCTTTGTAACAAGCGCCATTTGCGCAATCTAAAACTATTTTAGTGCCTTTTAGATTGAAATTACTTGGAAAATTATTTTTTAGTATATTGATATATTTATCATTTCCATCTTCAAGACGTTTTACTCTTCCCAGCAATTTTGGATTTGTTAACTGCTTTGTATTTTTAGAATCTATAAGTTTTTCAATTTTTTTTTCAATTTTATCAGATAGTTTCATTCCGTCAGGACCAAATAATTTCAAGCCATTATCATAATATGGATTATGCGAAGCTGTTATCATTATTCCCATATTAGCTTTCATAGACTTCGTTAACATTGCTAGGCCGTTTGTGGGTAAAGGACCTAAAGTAAAAACGTGCATTCCACCAGAAACTAAACCAGATACTAAAGCTGGTTCCAGAGTATATCCTGATAATCTTGTATCTTTTGCTATGATTGCAACCTGTTTCGATTTTTTCTGATTTTTGAAATAATTACCTGATGCTAAACCAAATTTAAAAAATTTTTCTCCAGTTATGTTGCCTTGATTTACTGTTCCTCTAATTCCATCTGTACCAAAATATTTATTTTTCATTAATTTTTTTGTAAACCATTATTCCTTGTTTGATTTCCCTTACATTATGTACTCTGAAAATTTGTACACCCTGAGATAATAAAAAAAGAACTGATGCTAATGTTCCGCCTGTTCTATCTTTACTATCGTACTCTCCAGATATTTGGTTAATAAATCTTTTTCTTGATGTTCCAACCAAAATAGGAAAACCTAGGCTATGAAACAAAGATATTTTAGAAATTAAAGTCAAATTATGTTTCAAAGTTTTACCAAAACCAATGCCAGGATCTATTATAATTTTTTTATTATCTGATATATTTGAAATTCCTCTTTCAAAAAAGTCATAAATATCTAGTAGAACATTTTTATACTTTGGGTTTTTTTGCATTGTTCCTGGTGTTCCCTGCATGTGATGTAAAACTTTTGAAATATTATGTTTTTTAAATTTTGATAATGAATAAGGATCGTGATGAAAACCAGAAACATCATTAATTAGGTCTGCTCCATATTCAACACTTTTTGTCATTACAAAAGACTTTCTTGTATCTATTGATAGACAAATATGTTTATATTTTTTTTTAAAATTTTTTATAATATATTTAACTCTTCTCCATTCTATTTTTGGATCAATAGTTTTTGAACCAGGTCTTGTTGACTCTCCACCTACATCAATAATTTTTGCGCCTGATTTGATCATATTAAAAATTTGTTTAGTAGCTTTTTTATTACTATTAAATTTACCTCCATCAGAAAAACTATCAGGAGTTAAATTTAAAATCCCCATTATTGAAGGGTTGTCAAAATTAATATTTCTGAGAAAATTTTTTCTTTTTGAAATTATTTTTTTTAAATCATTTTTTACAACTTCTTTGACTTTTTTGCTGAGTTTATTAATTTTATTAATATTAATTAAATTAACTTTAATTCCCCTGTTTTGCCTGGAAAAAATTTCGATACTATCAAAGGCAATGTTTTTTTTACCATTTAATGGAAGTGCATTCTTTTTTTTGATTAATTTTATTGCTTCACTTCCATGATAAAAATTACACGCCCTGGTGTAATATTTTCTCATGATAGTTTTTATTATAGTGCTGGTTTTGGTTTTAAACCAATAGAATCTATAGCTGAAGACGCTTTATCATCAGCTTGTTCCTCTTCTTTTTTAGAAAGTTTAGTAGGTTGGATATTTTTTAAAATTAAATCTCTAATTTCATCTCCTGTCAAAGTTTCATATACTAACAGCGCTTTTGCTATTTTGTGTAAGTCATCAATTTTATCCGTAAGAACTTTTCTAGCTCTATCATAACCAGCATCAATAATTTTTTTAACTTCAGTATCTACTTTTTTTGCTGTTTCTTCAGACATATTTTGTTGTCTTGTTACAGATCTTCCAAGAAAAACCTCTTCTTCGTTTTCACCGTAAGCCACTGTTCCTAGATCCTTGCTCATTCCATATCTTGTTACCATATTTTTTGCCATTTTGGTTGCCATATCAATATCTGAGGATGCTCCAGAAGTAATTTTTTCATAACCAAATATAATCTCCTCAGCTATTCTACCGCCCATTGCTACAGCAATATCCGAGTACATTTTCTCTCTTGTAACTGACAATTGATCTCTTTCTGGTAGTCTCATTACCATACCTAAAGCTCTTCCTCTTGGTATAATTGTTGCCTTATGAATTGGATCAGAGGCTTTCTCATTTAAAGCTACTATAGCATGGCCTCCCTCGTGATAGGCTGTAAGTTTCTTTTCTTCTTCGGTCATAACCATCGATCTTCTCTCAGCACCCATCATTACTTTGTCTTTTGCCTCCTCAACATCAGACATTGTAACAACTCTTTTATTTTTCCTAGCTGCTAGTAAAGCTGACTCATTAACTAAATTAGCCAGATCAGCACCAGAAAAACCCGGAGTTCCTCTTGCAATTGTTCTAAGTTTTACATCTGGTCCTGTACTTACTTTTTTAATATGAACTTTTAAGATTGCCTCTCTTCCAAGAATATCTGGATTTGGAACAACAACTTGTCTATCAAATCTTCCAGGCCTTAAAAGAGCTGGATCTAATACATCGGGTCTATTGGTTGCAGCTATTAATATAATTCCTTCGTTTGTATCAAAACCATCCATTTCAACAAGTAGCTGGTTTAAAGTTTGTTCTCTCTCATCATTTCCACCACCCAAACCTGCGCCCCTACTTCTTCCTACTGCATCTATTTCGTCAATAAAAATTATACATGGTGCATGTTTTTTTCCTTGTTCAAACATGTCTCTTACTCTTGAAGCACCTACTCCAACAAACATCTCAACAAAGTCTGATCCTGAAATAGTAAAAAATGGAACGTTAGCTTCACCAGCTATTGCTTTTGCTAAAAGTGTCTTACCCGTGCCTGGAGGACCAATAAGTAAAGCACCTTTTGGAATTTTACCTCCTAGTCTTCTAAATTTTTTTGGATCCCTTAAAAATTCAACAATTTCTTCGACCTCTTCTTTTGCTTCCTCAATTCCGGCTACATCATTGAAAGTAACTTTACCTTGTGCCTCATTAAGTAATTTTGCTTTTGATCTTCCAAATCCCATGGCACCACCTCTGCCACCCTGCATTTGACGCATAAAAAATATCCACACTCCGATTAACAGTAGCATTGGAAACCAAGATAAAAGAACACCTAAAAGAGATGGCATTTTATCTTCTACCGGTGACGCAATAATGCTTACGTTTTTTTCTGAAAGCTTGCTAACTAAGTCAGGATAATTCGGAGAATATGTTTTAAATTTTGATCCATCGGATAACGTACCACTTATATTATTACCCTTAATTTCTACTTGCACAACTCTTCCTGAGTCAACTTCTTCTAGAAATTTTGAAAATGCAATGTTGTTATTTTCTGCATTAGTTTTATTTGGATTTTGAAATAGATTAAACAGCCCTACTGATAAAAGGACTATCAAACCCCACATTAATAAATTTCTAAAATTCATCTTATATATAGATAAGTATTTTTAATTATATAACAAGTAGTATTAGAATATGTTTAGCATTAAAATATGACAAATTGTAGTACTTTAGACAAAATTTGGCTAAATTTGGCAATTTTTTAAAACTCTTTTGACACATGTAGAAAGCTTTTTTTTCTCTCAAAAATACATCCTCCCAAGGTGCATTTTCTTAAATTTTTATTCTGAAAACCGCTTATTAAATTTAGTACTTTTTTTGATCTTGGAGGGTAATAGGATTTTGATCTATTTTTAACAATGTTATTAATTATTCTAAATCTAATTTCTTGAGGTTCTTTTTGAAATTGAATTAAGTTTAAAATTGTTGATTTCCTCTCAAACTTAACAAATTTTTTCATCGATTTTGCTACATAAAAATCTATTGCTTCTTTAGTTGATGAAATATTTTTTATTGATCTAATGATTTTTTCAAAATCTATACCTTTGTTAGAAAGGTTTTTTCTTAGTAATCTTATGTTTGTTCTCAAAAATTTTCTATCTTTATTACTTGGATCCTTAAAAGTTTTACCGAAAAAAATTTTTGCTATATTATTTAAATGTGATTTCTTAAAATCGAGTAATGGTCTAATCAATCTAATTCCAGATTTAAAAGTAGTCATTTCTTGCATAGAAGAAAGCCCTTCTACTCCACTGCCTCTAGATAATCTTATTAGAAACGTCTCTACTTGGTCATCCTGATGATGTGCAACAATTAACGATTTTGCTCTTTTTTTCTTACAAAAATTTTCTAATAATTTATATCTTGCATCTCTAGCCTTTTTTTGAATGTTATTTTTAATTTTTTTTCGATTTTTTAAAATTTTAAGTTTTATACCTTTGTTTAACAACAGTTTTTTTACTTGTAATGCCTCTTTACCAGAATATTTTCTAATACCGTGATCTACAATTGCAAAAAAGAATTTATATTTCTCATTTTGCGAAATTATATTACATAAAGCAGCAAGTCCAAGACTATCAGGTCCTCCTGAAACTCCTACTACAAATGAATTATTTTTTTTATATTTTTTTAAAACTGATTTGACTTTTAAATATATGTTGTCATCTTTAAGTCTTGTTACACTTGAATTTTTTGTTTTCATACTCTGCTTTTTGTAACACAGACTTGCTTGCTTTTGGATATTGTTTTTTTACGCCCTGAATCATTAAACAACCTTGCTCTTTTTCACCCAACTGAACCAATGTACTTCCAAGTTTCAACAAATTAATTGGTGCTTTTTTACTTTTAGGATAATTTTGGTAGCCGTCTAAATATGCAGCGGCTGCATCCTGATATAGTTGTCTTACTCTAAATGTTTCTCCATACCAATACTGTGCACTCCCAGCAAGTGTATTGCTCTTGTTTTTATCTATAAATTCCCTAAGTGCATATTCTGCTGTTTCATAATCTCCTACTTTAATAAAACTTACTGCAAAGTCATATTGTTCCTTGGGAGGTTTATTTGGTAACAAAGATTTTGATGGCGATGTTTTTTCTGTTACGACAAGCCCAGCAGATGCAACTGATTGGGTTTTTTGAACTTCATTTGTTTGTTTCAAATCGTTGTCAGATATTCTACCAAGATCCTGGGGAAGATCAGTACCTGGAAGTTTTTTCTTTTTAGGAACTGAAGCTTGATTTGTTAATTTTATATTATCTCCACTTTCTAAATCACTGAAACGAAGTTGATTGTCAGATTGCATCTTTGTTATTCTTTTTGATAATTTATCCATTTTAAAATTTATTTCTTCAAATTTATTCGTGAGATCTTGGAATTGACTTTCAATTTCGTTAAGTTTTAATAAGTGTCTGGTGAGGATATCTTCATTAAGTTTATTTGATGATGAATTTGTAGATGGGCTTATATCTGAATTTTTATAAATAGCTTTTTCTAAAGTTTTTAAATCATCTCTTAATTTTTTAATTTCATTTGAAATAATTTCAGAGCTTTCTTCTTCTGCTTTAGTAAAATTTGTAGGATTTAATAAAATAATAGCTGTAAGAAAAAATACTACCAATAAATTTTTGATTTTAAGAATCATCTAATATTTACTAAATATACAAAATGGCAAAAAAAAGACCCCCAATTTTATTAAAATCAGGGGTCTTAATAATTAAGAATAACGTTCTAATTTGCTTTTACTGTAACTGATCTTCTATTTTGAGACCAAGCTAAAGGTGAAGATGCCGGATTTATCGGTCTTTCTTTTCCATAACTTATTACAGCGATTCTTTTTCCAGAAACACCATACGTCATTAAATAATCTTTTGCTGAGTTAGCTCTTCTCTCTCCTAGAGCCAAGTTATACTCTCTTGTACCTCTTTCGTCAGCATGACCTTCTATTGTAATTGTTATGTCCTTGTTTTTTCTTAACCAGGTTGCTTGTTTTCTCAAAGTATCTCTTGATGCAGTAGTTAACTTTGATTTGTTTGTAGCAAAAAACACTCTGTCTGGAACTCCTTTAGCTAAATATTTAACCGTTTCAGTTCCTGTATAAACATCATCAGTGGTATCTACCGCTGCTTTTTTTGCTGTAGAACAAGCTGAGATTAACAGCGTGCTAAATAAAACTATAAAAATATTCTTTATGGCTTTATTAAATTTCATTATTATCTCCTAAATATATTTAAGGTAAGACTAATATTTCAAATTTATTTGAATCTTGCAAGTCTAAATTGTACTAAAAAATAGCCTACTTTGACAATAAAGAGGACCAAGATGGGTCCGATGCATCTGTCTCCGTTTTGAGTCGTCTTTCATTATAACCTGTGATGTCTATAGACCATAGTTTGGCTGAAAAACCTTTCCCCTTACTATCTGACTTAGTTTCTCTATAAAATATTAAAACTCGTCCATTAGGTGACCATGAAGGAGCTTCTTGATAAAAATTTTCTGTGAGTAATCTTTCTCCACTTCCATCAGATCTCATAACGCCAATATAAAATCTTCCTTTTCTAACTTTAGTAAAAGCAATTAGATCTCCTCTTGGTGACCATACTGGAGTTCCATAAAGTCCTGCACCATGAGTAATTCTTTTAACTTGAGTTCCATCGCTTCTCATAACATAAATTTGCTGAAGTCCACTTCTGTCAGAGTTAAAGGTTATATACTTTCCGTCTGGAGAATAAGAAGGTGAAGTATCAATTGATGGATGTTTGGTTATTTGTTCCACCAGTCTTGTTTCCAAATCCATTGAGTAAATGTCTGAATTACCATCTTTAGCAAAGCTCATTATTATTTTTTTTCCATCTGGAGAAAATCTTGGAGCAAAAGTCATTCCAGGAAAATTTCCAACTACTTCCTGTATGCCTGTTTCGATATCTAGCAAATATACTCGGGGCATATTTTTGAAATATGATAGATAGGTGACAAGTTGGTTTGTTGTATTAAATCTTGGAGTTAAAACTAACTCATTACCGAGTGTTAAATATTTGGTATTAAAGCCGTCTTGATCCATTATTGCCAGTTTTTTAATACGTTGATTTTTGGGCCCAGTTTCTGAAACATAAGCTATCCTTGTATCAAAATATCCAGACTCACCGGTTAATCTCTCATAAATTTTATCTGAAATTATATGGGCAACTCTTCTCCAGTTATTAGGTGTTGTTGTAAACGATAACGCAACCATCTCTTTAGCCGCTGTTAAGTCCCATAATCTAAATTCTACCTTTAACTTTTTGTCTTTGATAAGAAGCTTACCAGTAACCAAAGCTTGTGCTTTGATTAATCTCCAGTCTTCAAATCTAGGTTTTAAATGTGCTATATCTGGCTTTTGAACAAAAGCATCTTTTTTCAGTGGGTTAAACAATCCTGTAGATTTAAAATTTCTTTCAACTATTTTTGAAATTTCTTCACCTAATTTTTCAGTTTCAAGTTGTGATATTTTTTCTGATTTTGGATCGACATGAAGAGGGGAAACAGCTATAGGTAAAGGATCTAGATTTCCTCTTGTAATATCAACAGTAATTAATCCATAAGCATTGTTATAAAAAAACAGTAATAAAGACAGAGTAAGTAGTATTTTTCTCATTATTTAACCTTTTAACATTTCAGTTGGGTCAAAATTTAACTGTAATTCTTTCCATCTCTCATAGCCTGTAGGCGGAACTTTTAATGGTTGGCAAATCCTTACCGCTCTTAAAGCACTTTCCGCTAAAATTTTATAAAAGCTTTGACCAGGTACATTCATTCTAGCATGATCTAAAATTTCTGATTTCAGGATTCTTCCGTCAGGTTTTAATTTAAGTTTAATTCTTACGAGTAAATCTTTATCGTATGGCAAGCCTAATGGAACACTCCAACAACCAAAAATTTGGGCTCTTAACGCATCCTCTTCAGATAAAGACAGTCCTTGAGCAAAAGAGTTTTTAACGCTGCTTTGTGTTAATTCATCTTTTTTTCTTTGTGTTTCTGCCTGCTCTTCTTTGGCTTTATCGATTAAAGCTGCAATCTCGTTAGTGTCAAATAACTCTTCTTTTTCAAATTCTGACGCTTGTCTTATCTGTGGTTTAATTTCTTCAGGATTCTGCTTTTTCTTGATTAATTCTTTTGTTTCTTTTTTATCTTCTGGCATTGGAATTCTGTCAGGTTTTTCTTTTGCTTTTGCAGCAGGTGGTGCTTGCTCAGAAACTACTCTTTTTTTTTCTTCTTTTACTTTTTCAATTATCTTTCTGGCTTTTGGGGCAAAGGGTATATAAGTTTTATCTTTAATTTCAATGAGTTCTACAGAAACTATAGGTGGCAAATCAATTGGTTCTCGCATCATAAAAGGAAGTGTTAGCATAGTAAGATATATGACTAGCGTGTGGAATAAAAAAGAATATAACAAACCTCTGCTCATAAAATTTAATTTTTATAAGGCTCTGAGATTAGCGCTACCTTTGAAAAACCTGCCCCAGATAGTCTGCCCATCACCTCTAAAACCCTTCCATAATTTATAGTTTTATCTCCCCTTACATAAATTCTTGTATCAGTTCTATTTTTAGAAATTGCCAATAATTTAGGAACTACTTTTTCAAAAGTAACTTTGTGTTCTTGAATAAATAATTCACCTTTTGAATTTATTGAAATAGTTAATGGTTCTTGATCATCTGGTAATGAGTCTGCAGCTGACTCGGGTAAATCAACTTGAACTCCAACGGTTAACAAGGGGGCTGTAACCATAAAAATAATTAAAAGCACAAGCATCACATCTACGAAAGGAGTCACATTTATTTCGCTCATGGGTTCTTTTTTTGAGCGGTTCATTATAAAAGCCATAGAAAAATTAAATTATAGATAAAAATCTTTTAGAAAAATTATCAACTCTTGCTAAATATCTTTGTGAGTCACTATTGAATTTGTTGTAAGCAATTACTGCAGGGATAGCAGCTAAAAGACCTAGGGCAGTTGCAAATAATGCTTCGGCAATTCCAGGTGCAACAATAGCTAAGCTTGTGTTTCTTGAAATTGCAATAGATTGAAATGAATTCATAATGCCCCAAACTGTTCCGAACAAACCAATAAAAGGTGCTGTTGATCCAATGGTTGCAAGATAAGTAAAATTTTTTTCTATATTTTTTAGTTGATTGTCTACAGAAACTTCTAGCACTCTTTCAACTCGCGCACTTTGAACTGCTGTAGATTTAGATCTTGTTTTAATAACCTCACTCATTGCCGATTTAAAAACAATGGTTAATGGATCATCAGATTTATTTGGTAAACTTTTGTAAAAAGCTTCTGCAGATTTTGATTTCCAAAATTTATCTTCAAAAGATTTTGTAGACTGGTCAATCCTTCTAAACAATCTTACTTTATCAAAAATTAATGCCCATGAAAAAATTGAGCTTGCGATAAGAATTAAAATTACAGCTTTAACAACGAAGTCAGCTCTTATAAAAAGTTTCCATAATGAAAAATCTGTAGCTCCGCCCAATCCTACTGCTTGTGTTGCAATTTCTTGTTCCATTAAGGTTAATTACGTATAGAATGTGTCATCAATTTGGCATCAAAACTATTAATGAAAAGGTTTAATTATCAAGCTGAGAACGACAATCTCTAAAATATCTAGCAATTAAAATAGCATCTGCTTTATTAACATCTTTTTTCTTAGTTAATCTCGATGATATTGATGGGTACATTTCAATAACTTTTGTTCTACTTGCATCTTTTGAAGAATTAATAAGTTCAAAATGCTTTTTCCACTTAGCTGGTCTTACATAAAAAATAGGCAAACCAAGTGCTGCACAAATACCCTTGATTGATCCAAATGTTTGTCCAAAATTAAACATGCTAGTAACTCCTTGGCCTGGCATTGCACTCACCTGTTCGACTATAACGAATGTTTCTTTATTTGGTAAAATATGTCTTTTAATTATATTAACTAATTGAGCACTATTTAGTTGGTTTTTATTTTTTTTTCCTTCAGACATAATTGGCATATCAAATATATCAAAAATTTTTGAGTCATCTAATATTGCAATGCCGCCACTCAAACCAGGATCTATTCCTATTATTCTCATTAAAATTATTTATAAAAATCTACAATTATGAAAAACATTTTGAATATCATCGTCTTCATGAAATAATTCAAGCATATTTTCAACTTCTTTAGTATCGTCTTTGGATATATCAATAAAGCTATTTGCTCTCCACTCTATACCTGAATAAGAAAAATTTTCTATTGATTGCCTTATTTTATTTTTTACTTTATAGAAATCATCTTTATTTGTTGTTATTTCATGAAAATTTGTAAGACTTATGCAATCTTTTGAACCTGCATCTACAGCTATTTCCAAAATTTTTTCATCAGATATTTCTTTTCTTGGGATTTGGATTATGCCGTAATTAGAAAAAAAATGAGTTGTTGAACCTGAACTTCCAAGATTCCCTCCACATTTCTGTAATATTGTTCTGATGCTGCCTGCTGTTCTATTCTTATTTTCAGTTAAAGTTTCAATGATTAGAGCAATATTTTTTGGTCCGAAACCCTCGTATCTTAAGTTTTCAAAATTTTGATCTTTATCTACTTCTGATCTGTTTATGGCTCTATTGATATTATCTTTTGGCATATTAGCTTCTTTTGCGGTTTCAATAGCTGCTCTGAGTCTGTGATTGGCAGCAGGATCTTTTGAACCAAGTTTTGCAGCAACTGTTATTTCTCGAGAAATTTTTGAGAAAATTTTTGATCTTAACTTATCTTGTCTACCTTTTTTATGCTTAATTCCTGCCCAATGTGAGTGACCAGCCATTAACTATTTTCTTTCCTGTAAAACTCCACCCGATATAATTGGTTGAACTTTTTTAGCCAATCCAGTTTGTTCGTCAGCTGTAACCAGTAGTCCAGATATAGTAGCTTCACCCAAAGCTGGGTAATGTTTTTTTGCGTTGGCATCTTTTAAAAACTTTTTTAGCGAATTCTCCTGATTCATTCCAACTACTGATACATAATCTCCGCACATCCCAATATCTGTCTGATACGCTGTTCCACTTTCCATTATTCTATGGTCAGAAGTTGGAACGTGAGTGTGTGTACCAAAAATAATTGTAGCTTTGCCATCAAATAAATGTGCCATTGCCATTTTTTCACTTGTGGTTTCACCATGCATATCAACAACTATAAAATCTGCATCAATTTTTAATTTTATAGTTTCAATAAATTTTTTAGCAGCTTTAAAGACATCTTCACTTTTTTTCATAAAAACATTTCCCATTAGATTCACTACAGCTACTTTTTTATTATTTTTTGAAATAAAAATACCAAAACCTTTTCCAGGCACTGGTGATAGAGAGTTTTCAGGTCTTAATAATCTTTTTTCATTTTCAATGAATTCTGCTGTTTCTTTTTGATCCCAAATATGGTTTCCAGAGGTAATAACGTCTGCACCTGCTTTAAAAAAATCTTCTGAGTTTTGTTTACTAATACCTAGACCGTTATTAGCTGCATTTTCTCCATTTAAAATTACAAAATCTACTTTTTTTTCATTAATTATTTTGGGTAAATTTTTTTTTATGGCTGACACTCCAGATGGTCCAACAACATCACCAAGAACAAGTATATTCATTGTAAATTAAAAAATGCCTTTCTCCGTTAATATATAATTTAATTTAACATCATATTTTGATGTTTTGATTTTATTAAATTTTTGAAAAGAAAATGCAATACCTATTGTTAAAATATTTTTATTCTTTCCTAAAAACCTATCGTAATAACCTTTGCCATAACCAAGTCTATTTTTAAATCTATCAAATGCTAACAAAGGTACAATAATCAGATCTGGACAAGAAACTGTTGTAGTAGATACAGGATCCAAGAAACCAAAACTATTTACTTTTAATGGTTGAGTTGAATTCCATTTTACAAATTTCATTTTCCTATTTGAAAGTTGGGGAATCGAAGTTTTTAAACCTTTCAACTTTTTAAGGATATTAAATAATTGAATTGTATTAACTTCATAATTTGAAGGATAATAAATCGCTACATTTTTTATTCTTTTTTTTTTAATTATTTTTATAAGAGGTGAAAAGAAGGTGTCTTTAACTTCAAAGTATTTATTTTTTCTTATCAAAGAAAATTTCTTTCTAAGTATTTTTTTGGAGGGCATTTACTGTATTTTTGCCTTTTCCTCGGTATTTTTTATAATGTCCTCTAAAGATTGTGTAGTTTTTTCTAGCATTTTTTCATAAATGCCCTGGCTCTCTTCTACCATTTTTCTAAATTTTTCTAATTCAGAAGTTAAGTTAGATATTTCTTTATCTTTTCCTTCTTTATAATCAATTGCTAATGATCTCATATCTTTAAATTTTTTTGAAAGATTTTCGAAATTTTCTTTTTGCGATAAAACTCTTTTTTTTAAATCAAAGTATTCATCGATTACCTGTATTGAGGTAATCAAAAGCAATTTATTTTCACCTATATTACCGAGCTTCTCTCTGAGATGTGAATATTTCTTGTCTAAAAACTTAGTTAAACTTTTTAGATCTTCTTCTTGGCCATCATCACAAGATAATAAATAGTCTTTGTTATTAAATTTTATATTTACGTTTGCCACTTTTCAATCTCCTCCACCAAAGACTCTGTTTCTCGACCTAATTCATCTATGTCTTGATTAAATTGGTCCTGTAATTTTTGTTTTTTAGAGCTCTCTTCTTGTAATTTATTTAGTTTTTTTTTCAAATCATTATATTCTGAAAGTAATTGATTATATTTGCTTTCAATTTCCTTTTTTTCGCTTTGTAATTGATTTTTTTCCACATAAAGATCACTAATTTCATTTTGATCTCCTGAATATGAACTGCTTAAGTTTTTTAATTTTTCTAAAGCATTTTCAAGTCTCTTTTCTTTAATATATAAATTTTCCATTAAACTTCTTTTTTTATTTATATCATAATATTGATATCGTTAATTGAAGTCTATATAGGTAATTTATAAGTGGATCAAAAATTAAAAGATTTATCAAACGCTATAAGATTTTTATCAATTGATGCTGTTCAGAAAGCAAATTCTGGGCATCCGGGTATGCCTATGGGTATGGCTGATGTTGCAACGGTACTATTTAAATACTACCTGCGGTTTAATCCAAAAAATCCCAAGTGGCTTAACAGAGATAGATTTATTTTATCTGCAGGTCATGGATCAATGCTTTTATATTCATTATTATATTTACTTGGATACAAAAAAATAAAAATTGAAGATATAAAAAATTTTCGTCAGTTGAATTCAATTTGTGCCGGTCACCCAGAATACGAAGAAGGTTCAGGGATTGAAACAACTACTGGACCCTTGGGTCAAGGTTTAGCAAATTCAGTTGGTATGGCAATCGCACAAGAAATATTTCAAAAAAGATTTGGTTCAGATATCGTAAATAATAAAACTTTTGTATTTGCTAGTGATGGTGACTTAATGGAAGGTATTAGCCATGAAGCGATGAGTTTAGCTGGTCACCTAAATTTAAAAAACTTAATTGTTTTTTTTGATAATAATAAGATTTCAATAGATGGACCAACATCTCTTAGTGTATCTGATAATTATAAAAAAAGATTTGAGGGTTATGGGTGGTCATTTCAAGAAATAAATGGTCATAATTTTAAACAAATTTCTGGTGCAATAAAAAAAGCTACCAAATCAAAAAAACCAACTGTGATTTCCTGTAAAACTATAATAGGATTTGGTTCACCAAATAAATCTGGGAAAGCATCTTCTCACGGTTCTCCTCTTGGAGATGATGAAGTCAAATTAGTTAGAAAAAAACTTGGGTGGAAACATCAACCTTTCGAAATACCTTCAGATATAATGAATTCTTGGAGAGAAATAGGCTTAAAAGGAGAAGAGTTTGAAACAAAATGGAAAAATATTTTAGATAAAAAAGATAAAAAAATTAGAGAAGAGGTTGAAAGGTTAGCTAAAGGTGATCTTCCTTTATCTTTAGATCAGATTTTAGGTGATGAAAAATTAAATTTTTTTCAAACTAAGCCTAAGATGGCAACAAGACAATGTTCTTCGTCTGTTATTAAAACCATAACAAATATATTACCAGAGTTAATAGGTGGGTCTGCGGATCTAAGTGGATCAAATAATACAAAGACTGAGAATTCAAAAGTTATTACCTCAAAAAACTTTTCAGGAAATTATATTCATTATGGTGTAAGAGAGCATGCTATGGGAGGTGCGATGAATGGAATAGCTTTATATGGAGGTTTAATTCCTTTTGGAGGAACATTCCTTATCTTTTCAGATTACTTAAAGCCTTCTTTAAGATTGTCTGCTCTTATGAAGTTAAGAGTGATTTATGTTTTTTCACATGACTCTATTGGTTTAGGTGAAGACGGTCCTACTCATCAACCTGTGGAACATTTAGAAAGTTTGAGAGCAATACCAAATCTAAATGTTTTTAGACCTGCTGATATAAATGAAACAATTGAATGTTGGGAAATAGCTTTGAAAAGTAAAAATAATCCAAGTGCTATAGCATTATCTAGACAGAAATTATCTTACGTTAGTGAACATAATTCTGGAGAAAATATGAGCGCTAAAGGTGCTTATGTTTTAAAAAAAACATCAGACGACTCCAATATAACTTTAATTGCATCTGGATCAGAGGTTGAGATTGCTCTAGAGGCTCAAGAAAAACTAAAAGTTTTAAACATTAATTCAAAGGTTATTTCGGTTCCATGTTTTGATTTATTTGACAAACAAAGCAAGGATTATAAGGAACAATTACTTGGAGCAAATACTTTTAAAATATCAATTGAGGCATCGAATGAATCGGGATGGAAAAGTGTAGTTGGAAAAGATGGTGTAACACTTGGAATGACAACATTTGGAAAAAGCGCACCGTATAAAGATATTTATCAACTATTAAACCTTACCAGCGATGAAATCGTTAAGATAGTAAAAGCAAAGCTAAATAAATAATTAGACAAATGTCTGATTTAAAAATTTTTTCTGAAAATAAAACAGTTAGTAATAAACGTGTTATTGTTAGACTAGATCTTAATGTTCCAATTAAAGACTCAAAAATAGAAGACTATACTAGAATTACAGCTATTGAACCGTTTATTAATAAATTAATAAAAGACAAAGCTAAGATAATTTTGCTGACACACCTTGGTAGACCAAAAGGGAAAGTGGTTCCGGAGTTATCATTAAAACCAATATTGAATTATCTAGAAAAAAAATTAAATGGAAATATTCATTTTTACAAAGACAAAATTAATGACAAGGCAGTAGATATTTCTAACAGATTAAAGCCTGGTGAAACTTTGTTAATTGAAAATATTCGCTTTTTTAAAGAAGAAGAAAACGATGATGAGACTTTTGCAAAAAATCTATCTAAACTTGGTGATATTTTTATAAACGAAGCTTTTTCATGCTCTCATAGAAAACAAGCATCTATTCACAAAATAACTAAATTTATTGATAGCTACGGAGGTCCAATTTTAAAGAAAGAGATTGAATCGATTAATTTAATAATAAAAAATAAAAAAAAACCAGTTACTTGTATAATTGGTGGTTCTAAGGTATCCACTAAAATAAACATTTTATCAAGCCTGCTAGAAAATGCGGAAAACCTAATAATTATCGGGGCTATGGCTAATAACTTTCTTAAATTTAAAGGCGCGAATATTGGTGCATCTATTGTTGAAAAAGGATCGGAAAATACTGTAAAAAATATATATGACTTAGCTGAAAAAAATAAGTGTAATATTATAATTCCGTTGGATTATAATACATCTTTAAATCTTCATGGAAATCCGGTTTATAAATCTTTAAAAGATATCGGTTCGAAAGATATGATTTTAGATATTGGTAAAAATACAATAGATTTAATCAATGAAACCATAGATAAATCTAATACAGTATTTTGGAATGGGCCAGCTGGATATTATGAAAATGAAAATTTTTCAACCGGCTCTATTTGTATTGCAAAAAAAATAGCTGAAAATACAAATTCAAAATCTTTGATATCAATTGTTGGTGGTGGAGATACTATTGCTGCAATTAAAAATACAAGATTAGAAAACAGTTTTACCCATTTATCAACAGCTGGTGGTGCATTCCTGGAATCTCTTGAAGGAAAAGAACTGCCTGGTATAAAAGTATTAAAAAAGAATTAAAATTTATGAATATAGAAGAAATAGCAAAAAAAATGGTCGCTAAAGGTAAAGGAATACTTGCGGCTGATGAAAGCACCGGAACAATGGAAAAAAGATTAAAAAGTGTCAATGTAGCATGTACTGAAAAAAATAGACTGCAGTTTAGAGAGGCATTGTTTTCATCTCCTTCAATGAAAAACTGTATAAGTGGAGTTATATTGTTTGACGAAACTCTTAGACAAACCGCAAGTAATGGACTTTCTATTCCAGAATTAATAAAAAAAAGTGGATCTATTCCTGGTATCAAAGTCGATAAAGGGGCAAAAATTCTATCTGGATCTAACAAAGAAAAAATTACAGAGGGTCTTGATAGTTTGAGAGAAAGAATGGAAGAATATTATAAATTAGGGGCAAGATTTGCAAAATGGCGCGCTGTTTATTCAATATCTTCTAAAAATCCAAGCGAACAATGTATAAAGTCTAATGCTCACGCTTTAGCAAGATACGCAGCACTAGTACAAGAAGCAAAAATGGTTCCAATAGTAGAGCCTGAAGTTCTTATGGATGGAGATCATACAATTGATAAATGCTATGAAGTAACTAGCAGGGTGTTAGCTGAATGTTATAATGAACTTGCAATACATAATGTAAATCTTAAAGGAACTGTTCTTAAACCAAACATGATACTTCCAGGAACTAACTGTAAACAAAAATCTAGCTCGGAAGAAATAGCAAAAAAAACATTAGAATGTCTTAAAAAAAATATGCCAAGTGAAGTTCCGGGGGTTGCTTTTCTATCTGGAGGGCAAAGTGAAATAGAGGCAACAAAAAATTTAAATGAAATTAATAAAATTAATGATACTTCTTTTAATTTTACATTCTCTTTTGGAAGAGCTTTGCAACAATCAGCATTGAAAACTTGGGCAAAATCGATGAGTGAAATAACAAAAGTTCAGAAGGTTTTTGATCACAGAGCTAAAATGAATGGTGCTTCAACAGAAGCGAAATGGAATGAAAAGCTTGAGCAAAGTTTTGCTGCTTAAAATTGAAAAGATTTTTATACCTAATATCACCAAGCAAAATCAACGTTAACTTCTATAAAGACTTAGAAGATATTCTTTCCACAAAAAAAGTTAAATACTTTCAAATAAGACTTAAAAAATACTCAGATTCAAAAATAATTAGAATCTCAAAGAAAGTGAGGACTTTAACGAAAAAATATAAAGTTAAACTAATAATTAATGACTCACCTGTTTTGGCAAAAAAAATTAATGCGGATGGATGCCATCTGGGTCAGTCTGATGTATCAATAAAAGATTCGAGAAATTTATTAAAAAAAGAAAAAATAATTGGAATTACATGTCATGGTTCGAAGAAACTAATTTTAAACGCTATAAAAGAAAAACCCAACTATATTGCACTGGGATCTTTTTTTAAATCCAGATTAAAACCAAATGCAAAAAGGGCTCAAAAAAATTTGGTTAAATGGTGTAGACAAAGAACTGGTTTACCCATTGTTGCTATTGGTGGAATTAATAATAAAAATTACAAAAGTTTGGTAAAATTTGGAGTAAATTATCTTGCAATATCAAGTTATATTTGGAATAACCCACGCTTAAAACCAAAAGAAGCTATTAGAAGATTTAATTAAAATGAAAATACAAGGAAATGAAATTAAACCTGGGATGATCATAGAATTTAATAATGATCACTGGACAGTTCTTAAGGCACAACATGTAAAGCCAGGCAAGGGCGGTGCTTTTAATCAAGTAGAATTAAAAAGTCTTACCAAAGGAACAAAATTAAATCAGAGATTTAGATCAAGTGAAAATATCGAACGTTCTCAACTTGAAGAAAAAGAATTTAATTTTTTATATTCCGATGAAAGTGGATGTTTTTTTATGGATCCAGATAGCTTCGAACAAATCTCAATTAAAAAAGAATTATTGGGTGAAAAACTAAAACTTTTAAGTGAAAATCTTAAAGTTACAATTTCTTTTTTAGAAGAAAAACCTCTCTCTGTTGAATTGCCAACAAATATTGAGTGTGAAATTGAAAACACCGAAGGAGTTGTAAAAAAACAAACTGCATCTTCTTCTTACAAACCTGCAAAACTTAAAAATGGTTTAGATATTATGGTTCCACCTTTCATAGAGGAAGGAAATAAAATAATATTAGATACGAGAACTTTGGAATACGTGAAAAAAATAAATTAATGAAATTAAATTCTCCTCAATTTAACTTAATGTATAAAGCTTGCATGAAAGCTTCGAGAGTATTGATTAGGGACTTTGGAGAGATAGAAAAATTACAAGTATCTGAGAAAGGACCTGGGGATTTTGTTACTGCATCTGACAAAAGGGTAGAAAAAATTATTATAGGTGAATTAGAAAAATCAGAATATTCGATCTTAAGTGAAGAAGCTGGAATTATAGAGGGTAAAATTAAAGATAAAAGATGGATTATAGACCCTATAGATGGAACATTTAATTTCTTAAACGGTTTACCTCACTTTGCTATTTCAATTGCTTATGAAGAAAAAAATGAAATAATTTCAGGAATAATTTTCGATCCAATAAAAAATGAAATGTTTTTTGGAGAAAAGGGAAAGGGAGCTTATTTAAATAATTCAAGAATTAGAGTTTCAAATAAGTCAGATCTTAAAAATACGTGCTTAGTAACTGGTGGACCAAAATTTACCAGTGAAAAAAGAGAGTTTATTTTTAAAGAATATCATAAAGTTTCAACTGGTGTGCGAGCGCATATAAGAAAGTCAGGAAGTGCAGCTCTAGATCTTGCTTATGTAGCTGCTGGAAGATATGACGGTTTTTGGCAAAGGGAGATAAATTATTGGGATATAGCTGCGGGAATTATATTATTAAGAGAATCTGGAGGATTTATAAGCAGCCTAAATGGTGACGATTTTACTCAAAAAAAAATAGATATTATTGCTACCAATTCAAAAATATATAGAGAATTAAAGGGTTTACTGTAAAAACTCATTGAGCAATTTAAAATATTGCTATAAAAATCTTCCCATGAAAAAGAAAATTCATCCAAACTATCACAAGATTAATGTAGTGATGACAGACGGTTCAAAATTTGAAACAATGTCTACTTGGGGCAAAGAGGGAGATACCCTAAAACTAGATATTGACCCAAAATCACACGCTGCATGGACAGGTGGTAGTCAAAAAATTTTAGATAAAGGAAGAGTAAGTAAATATAATAAAAAATTTAGTAACCTAAGAAAACAAAAAAATTAAATTATGTCAGATGGACCATTTATGCCAAAAGCTACAGCTGTTTGGCTTGTACAAAATACAACACTTAGTTTTAAACAGATTGCTAATTTCTGCAATTTACATGAATTAGAAATTAAAGGTATTGCAGATGGAGACGTTGCAAGAGGTATTAAGGCTTACAATCCTATTTTGGCTGGTCAACTTACCCGTGAAGAGATAGATGAGTGTTCAAAAGATGGGGAGAGATCTTTAAAATTATTTAAAAAAAATGAAGATGTTTTAGTTTCTCAGGAGAGGAAGAAAACAAAATATACCCCTCTTTCTAAAAGAAAAGATAGACCTGACTCAATACTTTGGTTAGTTAAAAATTTTTCTCAACTCTCAGATGGTCAAATAGCTAAGCTAGTTGGTAGTACAAAAGGAACTGTTTCATTAATTAGAAAAAGAACATATTGGAATTTATCTAGTTTAAACCCAAAAGATCCTGTTATTTTAAGTCTCTGTAGCCAAATACAATTTGAAAAAGCAGTAGAAAAAGCAAATAGAAGAGTCGTAAGAGAGAAGAAGTTAAAAGAAAGAGAAGCTAAGGCATTAGAAAAAACTAAATTAGAGGAAGTTAAAGTAGAGGAAACTAAAGTGGAGGAAAATAATGAGCAAGAATAATAAAGAACCTACAGTTGGAATAATTATGGGTAGTAAGTCTGATTGGAAAGGTGTTATGGAACACTGTAGCGAAATATTGAAAGAATTTGGAATTAGTCATGATGTAAGAGTAATATCTGCTCATAGAACTCCGAAAAGATTAGAAAGATTTATTTCTGAAGCTGAAAAAAAAAATTACGAAGTAATTATTGCTGCAGCTGGGGGAGCGGCTCATTTAGCTGGCGTCACAGCTGCTTTAACAACTATTCCTGTTCTAGGAGTGCCAATGCCAAGTGTAACAAATGGTGTGGACAGCCTTTATTCCACTGTGCAGATGCCAGCTGGAGTTCCTGTCGCTACACTTGCGATAGGTAAAGCTGGGGCAAAAAATTCTGCTCTATTTGCTATAGCTATTTTAAGTCGTAAATATCCTAATATTAGTCAAAAATTAAAAAAATATAGATCAGAATTTGAAAATAATATCCCAAAAAGACCTTACTAAATCATTGTAGACAATTCCTATTTTGCATGCTAACTACGCTAACAAAAATGGAGGACTTATTAAAATAGACGTAAAAGATAATAATGTTGAACAAGCGATTAGAATCCTAAAACGTAAGCTTCAAAAAGAAGGTTTTTTTAAGATTATAAAAATGAAGAGCAACTATGAGAAGCCTTCTGAAAAGAAGAAGAGACTAAAACTTGAAAATATTAAAAGGTCCAAGAAATTTCAGCGTCTAAGAAATCGACTTTAAATAACTAAAATTAGAAAAGATAATATTATGCCCTCAGGTAGAGTAAAATGGTTTGATTCAAAAAAAGGATATGGTTTCATTAAGGACAGCGACAGTGAAAAAGATATTTTTTTGCACGTTTCAACTCTTGAAAAATCAAAATTGAGAGTTCTGAAAGAGAATCAAGAAATACAATTTGAAATAAAAGAAGAAAAAGGTAAATTACAAGCTGTCAATCTTAAGCGAATTAAAGATTAATTATCGCGGGGTGGAGCAGTCTGGTAGCTCGTCAGGCTCATAACCTGAAGGTCGAAGGTTCAAATCCTTCCCCCGCAACCAACAAAGACGCGGTTATCTAATCATCAAATAAAAATCCGATACCTTCCTGACACACGTATGACACAACGGAGGTGGAAATGGCGTCATTAAGACAAAGACTTGGTCGTTGGAGTGTGTCTATAAGACGTAGAGGTCAAAGAGATATCTACGAAACTTTTGACAAAAAATCCGACGCACAAAGCTTTATAAATAAAGTTGAAAGTGAAATACAACAAAAGAAATACAAAGATATTTCGGAGGCAAGTAATACCTCTTTCAAAACTGTATTGAACCGATACTTACGAGAAAAAGTAAAAGACAAGTCCGACAAACGTAGAGAACGAAGTAAGCTCAACGTTATCTTAAGAAATCCAATTTGTAGATATATGATGTCTGAATTAAAATCTTCAGACTTTGCTAAATACAGAGACGAAAGAAAAAAAGATAATGTCACGAACTCTACAATCAATAGAGAGCTATCGGCAATGAGAGTTGCAATACAAACATCAATAGATGAATGGGATTGTTGGATACCTGAAAATCCCGTTAAGAGCTCCATTAAATTATCTGAAAATCCTGCACGTGAAAGAAGATTGAAAGCAGGGGAATATGAAAAGTTAATGGTAGCTTGTAAGAGGAATAATAAGTTTGCTTCCCCTTCTATCTTTTGGTGCCCTGCAATTAATTTTGCAATAGAAACTGCAATGAGATTGTCGGAACAATTATCTTTACGTTGGGAAAATATAGATATGATTAAACGAACTGCTTATCTACCCGCTAAAGATACAAAAACAAAAAGGTCTCGAACTGTGCCTTTAACAAGTAAAGCCATTGACGTATTAAAAGAATTACCTCGCCATATAAGTGGAAAGGTTTTCAGTATGTCTTTGAACTATCATAATAAAGGTTGGAGAGCTCTGACAAAACGTGCAGGTGTTGAAGGTTTACGTTGGCACGATCTTCGAAGAGAAGCAACATCAAGATTGTTTGAACAAGGTATGAGTGTGACGGAGGTTCAATCAATTACGGGTCATAAAACTTTGCAAATGCTTTCTACGTACACACAACACGAAGCAGAAACGTTGGCTATTAAGTTAAAGAAGTAAATTATCGCGGGAGTGCAGAGCTCCCGCATAATCCCACACGGAATTCTCATTTACCTTTACGTATATAATGAGAAAATAAGTAATTAATTAAATCCTCACTTCCTCTCTTGCCTAGGTAGATATAATGAGGAAGCTTCAAATGATCTGCTTAAATGACTGTCATATCAATGATTGTCCGCGTTTCAAGTCCCGTGTTTCCTGCTTTTTGAGTCTTTCATCGTTAGTGATCGTACTCTTGACAAATTTTTTATATTTGAGATAACTGAACCATATTCCGTATGTAGGAATTAAAACAAATCATCGAAACACGAAACGAGAGACACGAAAAGAGACTCGCTAAACATTAAACATTAATCGCGGAACTAACAAAAAAAAGTGTCTATCTATTTCGTTTTTGCAGAAATCTGATAAAACAAATTAATCATTAATAGATAACACTCTTTGAGAGCCTTGTTAGGACTGCAAACTTAACTTGGCTCTCTTGCGTTAGAGGACGCTATTATGATGAACAATAAAGACCTTTTAAAAGACGTTGAGTCCTTTGGTAAAATGACCCAAAGAAAACTTAAGCAAGTCTTTAAAATAAGAGACAGATCAATAGAGAAACAAATCTGTTCGTGGTGCGAGGGTAATGCACATAACTTCAAAGATAAACTGTCAGAAGAAGAATACTTAATTGGTGGCTTATGTCAGCAATGCCAAGATCAAGTATTTATCGAAGAGGAAGAAAATAAAAACCTACACGTTAGGAATGGGGGGTTATTACAATGACAATAGACAAATCCCTTTATAGACCTGTTCGAAAACCCAGAGCTCTACCTCCAAAGCTAACTAGGATTATTAAATTGAAAAATGGAGGAAACGTAGAGAATGACAATAATGTTGTTCCCTTTGTAAACCCTAATGAGAAACCTTGGTATGAAACTGACGAAGGTAAAAAGCTTATAGCTGACGCTAAAGTAGACAGAGATTTCTACTTACAACAGTTAGGCAAAGTTTATTCTCAAAAGGTATTAAAGAAATTATCGTTGAGAGATTTAGATGAACTCCTTGATTACACGGTAGCAACGGGAGGTATCTAATGAAACATTCTATTGATGATATTAAACGTTGGAAGTCATACGGATTTGTTATGACCCCCGTAGAGAATAAAAGACCTAAAGGTAAAACGTGGAGGAAAGATTGGTCTGATGATGAACTTCTTAAAGCTAAACGTTTAGGATTTTATCATAAAGATAGCAACCTCTTTACAGTAGACTTTGATGATCGGGGTTTCGTGGCTCATAAGTATATGTCTTTATTGCCCGATACTTTTACCGACGGAAAAGAAGTAAATGGCAAAATAATACCTACACATTTAACTTATAAAGTTAATGGTGTTGCTCCTCCTAAATTTAAGTATCCACCTAAAGCTTCAAAGGAAGAGGGATTAATATTAGAAACGTTAAGATCAACGCAAACTACTTTTGTTGGGGAAGGTAAACACGTTATTAAAGACGTACCACCAATAGAGGCAGATATTGATGATCTTGTTAGAAGAAAAAAATTAATTTGTTTCTTGTCAGAGGTTGAACGTAATTGGGCAAAGAAAGGACAACGTGATGAAGCATTCTTGAGATTACAGGGAGCTCTCGCAAGATTGCCTGAAGAATATTCAACAGACCTTTTAGAAAAAGGTGTTGAGCTATTATGTTTGAATACCAACGATAGTGAAATAAAAAATAGGTTAAATAAGCTTTCATATCAACGTGAAGGCTTAAATAAGGGGCGTACAGTCTATGGAATTAAAGAACTGTGTTCATACCTAGGAGTTAAAGAATTTCTTTCTTACGATCTCTTTAAAGATAAATCAGAAGAAGAAACTCTTTGGTCTTATCCTTGTTCAACGCTTAATGAATTTATAACAACAGAATTTCCTCCCGTTAAATTTATTATGGAACCAATAATTACAGATCGGTCTTTCAATATGATCTCTGGGGATTATGGTTCAGGTAAAACAATGGTAGGTTTGAAACTTGCTTTATGTATTGCTTCAGGAAAAGACTTTTTAGATTTTAAATGTAAAGAGCCCCACCCTGTTCTATACGTTGAGGCAGAGCTCCCTTCTGCTGACATACAAAAAAGAATTGAGTCTTTACGTTATGCAGAAGTTGAAGAGAGAATAAATAAATCTGAAACAAGTCCGAAGGATATTCAAGATAGCAATTACTTCAACATCATTACAAGAGACCAATTACATATGAAAGGTATTAAGAATGGTTTTGAATATATTGCTATTGCAGATAACGATCAGGTAGCCAAAAGAGGAAGGCAAATTATTTTAAATACTGCTTTAAAGATTTACAAACGTACAGGAAAGTTTCCTTGTATCTTTTTAGATAATTTTTCTATCTTAACCGCAGTAGACGAAAATAAATCTGTGGATTGGCAACCGCTTATTCAATGGTTCATAGATATAAAGACAAGATTTGGCGGAGCTCACTTCTTGTTTCATCACGCAAACAAATCAGCAAGGAAAAGTGCTAGTGGAAGTAATTTTGCTTTACGTTTAGCAGATCATCACTTTATGTTGGTTAAGCAAGGGGACGATGAGAAATTTGAAATGAGAGGAAAGTCTACTCAATCAAAATGGATTTATGATAAGAGAAGACACATTCCCGCTGAACATCAAACATTTATCTTTACGTGTGATGAGGAAGGTAATTGGAAAAAATATCCTAACTTAACTCAAAGGGATTTCACAATTATACGAGAGTTGAAAGAAGGTAAGACTAGCAAACAGATAGCTCAAGATCATAAGGGCGATAAAGGTTTCGGTCATTCAACAATAGATAGACGTATAGCTGAACTCAAAAAAAAGGGGGTAATTAAATGAAGCTAATAGACAAACCATTAACAGACTTACAGAAAAAGTTTGCTGAACTTTACGTAATTAATATGGGGACTAAATCCAATTATGAAATTGCGATTGAGTCAGGTTATTCAGAAGACGGAGCTCGAACTAGAGCTTATGAATTATTAAATCCTGACATATGTCCTCACGTTGTTAAGTACATAAATAAACTGAAGTCTCAAATGGAGGATAAATATAAAGTGACTTACAACACACATATTCAAGAGATGTGGAGGTTAAGAGAAATGGCAAAAGAGAAAGGCAACGTTCAGACGGCAGTTAGAGCTGAAGAGTTAAGAGCTAAAGCTACGGGACTTCACGTAGAGAAACAATTAATTGCAACGAAGAGTGTAAATAATTTAGAGAACTTAACCGAGGAACAGTTGGAAGATAAGATGAAGGAAATAAATAAATTATATGGAGGTATAATAAAAGATGAAGCTGAATAAGGAAGATATGATTAAAATGTTAGAGATCAATCAGATCAATACAGATAACCTTATTTTAATGAGGGATAGAAATCACGAACTAAATCAAAAATTATTTCACGCTGAATGGAAAGTTAGATATCTGACTAGACGTTTAAAAGCTATTGACCCACACGAAGCGGTGACAGAGGAAGAGCTTGATGAAATGATACATAGGAAGGAACAATAAATGACAACGTACACAATAGACCCAATAAGAAATAAGCTTGTTGCAGATAAAGAAAGTAAAGACGTAAAGATGATGAAAAAGCTTAAGAAAGAAAAAACTTTTGAAAATATATTGGATAAGAAGGTTAAACCCCTAAACGTAGAGGAAGCAATCGCCCTACAAAATAGAAATTATGATACTTGGGGTTTACTTAAAGCTACTGCACAAACACCTAAAGAAAAAGCAGAGTTAAGAGCAATAGAGAGGAAATATGAAAAGAAACCTGAACGTATAGAGCCTGAACGTATAGAGGTGGAACCCATAAACATTAATTTAGATTTTCCTACAAAACCAAGTATTGTTGATAAAACAGTAGAGCAACATATTGCTGATACAGAGAGAGAATATTACAAAAATAATAATGAAAACAATGAAGCTTCAAAAGAAGGTATTGGAACTTTATTTAGAACAAGATTGTTCAAACCTAAACGTTAAGGTAGGATAAAAATATGAAAGAACCTAAATCATCAGGTATGACTATGAAGCAGTTAAAAGCTTATAAAAAGTCTTCACGTGGAAAAAAGAAAAGTTATTGGCAAGGACGTATAGACGGATTAAGTAAAAGACCTGATTATAAAAAATTCAAACGACAACAGTAAGTCTATTCATCAAAGACTTATAGCATAGAGTAGAAGCAACCCTTTTCTCAAAATGGGTGGTACGGGGGTACAAAACTTTCTAAATTCACAAAACGTTCAGGTACCTCTATTGAGGTGCCACAGCGACCGAGCAACAGCGAGGGAGCTGATAGTGTGTCCACTTTGAGTCCTCTACGTTTATTTCCTGACACAATATTTGAGATTTTATTCAGACGTAGTCCTGACACATCTACTGACACATTTGACCCCGACTCTACGTAATGCTAATATCTTTTTAAGAATAATTGTGTCGAGAAAGTAGAAAGAATTAGATGATGATTATCCTTGGGTCAGGCAGAAAGGTACGTACGTCAGGCTCATAACCTGAAGGTCGAAGGTTCAAATCCTTCCCCCGCAACCAACAGTACCAACACTTTTTTATTTTAAGATACGTAAAGAAAGTTTTTCTGACACACACCTGACACAACTCGAGGTGAGTTTTTTCATTTAAAAAGGGAAATTATTAGAAATAAAATAAATGGAAGTTAAAAATAATATATGAATAATTAGATAAAGATAAAAACCTTGTTGTTTTGCTAAGACCTCCTTTGTTAACAAAGCTGGGTTTAATCTGTTTTTTTTTATAAAGGACATATCAATATTATGGCCAATAAAAAATACGTAAATTGTTGTAACAGGTAGAATATAGAAAAAATGCCATGGTGCTAACTCTGAATGAAAGAGAAATATTAGTGAAATCCACATAAACATGTTTATTCTTAACGCTGGCATAGCCCAAATCGTTTTAAAAGATTTTTTCCATAAAATTAAAGTCATTATTCCCGTTAGAGCATAATTTATAATCCAGTGCAGTTGATTAGAAAAATTGTTTAATTCACTGTTAAAAATTTTTATACCTATAAATATTCCATATAAAAACACAGCTATATACAAAAAAATTTCAATAACGTCTTCGAGTGGATTGCCAAGAATTATGTCAGTATAAGATAGTTTTTTTAATTTCTTTTTAGAAATATTATCTTTTTTATCAGTTTTTTTCATTTGTCTACGATTTCCTGAAGATTTCTTATTATCTCGCTAAGTTTATTATGCAAACTACTTGAACCGTCACTTTGAATTCGATCTAAATTTTTGTTTATTTTGATAAGATTAGAATTTATATCATCTAACTTTTCCAAAATTTTTTCATTAATTGTTTTGTGTTCAATTGAAGAAGAAGAGTATGTCTTTGAAGTATTATCATCAATCAATTCATAAAGTGAAAATAATAATAAAAACAAAATAATTAATAAAACCCAATACTTTTTAATGAATACAACAAAATTTGACTCTTTGTTAGATTTCATAAAACTTGATATCTCTTTTGATCCTTTGTAAATACTTTTGGAAAAATACACTAAAAAATAAACTCCAGAGATAAAAAATAAAATTATAGGAATAAACATCAAAGGTATAAGGATCATTTGAACTTCATCCTTCCCAAATAATTTAAGAATTAAACCTACTCCTAGCAAAGCTAGTAGAATAACTAGACCAAGTAGAAAAAAATTCAATGCAGTTGGTTTAAAAAGCTTTTTCATTAAATAAATTCATAATTAATTATATCCTGACACAATTTTCTCACTTTTTTTTTGCGATGTCTACTGACACATCCCTGACACAACGTTAAGGAAATCTTGAAATTTTATCTAGCTTTTTTGATGTGTTGTGTTAATTTTATGGGCAGAAAGGTACGTACGTCAGGCTCATAACCTGAAGGTCGAAGGTTCAAATCCTTCCCCCGCAACCAACAACACCAACACTTTATTATTTTAAGATACGTAAAGAAAGTTTTCCTGACACACGCCTGACAAAATTTTATTAATTTATCAATTTAAAAGTTTCTTTTTAGCTTTTTCAAACTCCTCTTTAGTTAAGGCTCCAGATTTATACATTTCATTTAAATCTTTTAGTTGCTGAGTCATATCTTTGTTATCATCAGTAGATTTAATTTTTTTTTCTATTTTTTTAATTTCTTCTCCAAAAAATCCTAGTTCTGTCAATTTAGCTACAATTTGTGAATAGCTCCACTTGCTATTAATTTTGGATGCTTTACCTTTGCCAGAATTAATTCCATTATTCCATTTAATTGTTCTATTACGAGCAAATAAAAAGCATTGTACTCCTTTAGAAGATCTTTCACACTCTTGAAGTATTTGCTCATCACCACCTCGACAATTATTTAAACCTGATCCGCAATAATAGTACCTATATGCTCGACCATCTATTGATACAGAAAATAGATATGGTGCTCTTGTTTGGTTACCTTTTATGTATTCAATAAATTTATCGGTTACAAATGGTGACAATTTAAGTTCACCAGATCCCCATTTTTTACCTGCAAAAGCATTTGTACTTAACAACAAAACTAGAACTAAGATACCTAAAAGTTTTTTCATTTAAATTACCTTCTCACTTTTTTTTAAAAATGTCTATTAAAGTATCAGTTTATTTAAGAATTTTTTAAGAATTAAAATCAGATAATTCTTTTTTAAATAGGTAATTACGATCTAAATAGTAAATTCTTGATGGAAAAGATGAATATCTTATCCACGTAGCTAACCTAGGATTTTTAAGTTTGTTGTTTCCTCTATGATAAGCCCAGGCATCAAGAGCGTAGATTGATCCTTCTTCACCCTCTAAATGTTTAAGACAAAAATTAGGTGAATACATTTTTCCAAATTTTTTATCAAAATTATAAATATGACTGCCTGGAATAAGAGAGGTAGAACCATTATGTTCATTAGTAGTTGTCCAATAAATAAAAAAAGCAACACTATTTACCGATTCAATATCGCGATGTAAATTAAATACATCATGATTTGAATTTGAGGATTTTGTGAGCATTGTATTTATTGAAAAAACATCAGTCTTTTTAGTAATCAGATATTCTTCGGCTATTTCTTTGAATTTATATTTTTTGCATATTTTTTTTAAATTTGGACATTCTGCTGAGGTTCTTATATCGAATGATCCATAACTTGAGCTTTCATTTTTCAAAAACTCTGTAGTTTCAATTTTGCTACCTCTTTCCCCTTTTTTAAAAAAAAAAGGTACATGGGAATTATAAATAGTTTTTTGATTTAGAAAATAGTTTCTTCCAGCTTCTAATTCTTCTTTGTCTAATTTACCTAAATAACTACAAGAGTTAATGTTTAGTTCATTAACTATTTTTGAATTAGATTTTTTTTTTAAAATAATATATTTTTTCCTCCTGTAAGCAGAAATTAATTTACCAGTAGTGAAAATTTGAAAAAAACCAACAGTTTTATTTTCTAAACTACAAAACCTTTCTATTTTACAAAATACAAATTCCAAAAAATCAAAGATTTCTTTAATGATAAATGATTTTCTTTTTTGAATTATTTTTTCTATTAAAGTTTCCATTATGATTTTTTATCTCTTTTTTCTAAAAAATTCATTAAAATAATATATAATTATAGCCTTGATAAATTCTTTATTTTTTACTATTTCTGCAAATCTTCTGGGGAAGCAATAATCATAGGATAATCTTTTATTTCAAAATTATTAATCTTTTTTATTTTATAGGTTTGATTATATTTTCTAATTAAAATAACTTTAAAAATATGAATTAAGCTTGAAAAAATATAAAATATCTTAAACCTATGTTTTTTTCTCTTCGCAAAATCTGTTTCATAAAAATAATTATAGTTATTTTTCTTTAAAAAATTAATTGAATCTGATGTATGATTTTTTAAACCACTTATAAGTTGTTCAAATGCAATTATCGGCTTATCTTTTTTAATTAACTCCTGAATTCCCTTAAAAACTTCGAATTCATAGCCTTCAACATCAATTTTAATAAATTTAACGTTACTAATATTATTTTTATTAAGAAAATTGTCTAAATTTACCAAATCAATAGTTTCTTTATTATCAAAATTAATATTAGAATTTTCTGCGTACATAACAGAACTATGTCCAGTATCTGAGTTTGATAAAGTATACAATTCCATCTTTTGGTCTTTACTTGATGCCCCATATTTAAAAGCTTTTATATTTGCTTTAGATCTAATGTTCAATTTTAGAAGCTCAAAATTAATTTCGCTCGGCTCAAAAGAATATACATTTAAAAAATGATTTGAAAAGAATAGAGAATGATTTCCTATATTTGCTCCTATATCTAATGCATTTGAATTTTTTGAATTTATTTTATTAAAGACATTATTTTTTAATGAAATTAATTCATAATTTTCAAATCTTCCATTTAACATTATCTTTAAGGATTGAACGTCAAATAATCTACCTGACGTAATAGGATAGGATTTTATATGCTTTCTGAATCTGTTTTTTAAGCTTTTAAATATTAGATAATCTAATAACTGCCTATAAAGATATTTAACTTTTTTCATAGCTAAGTAATTTTTTTATCTACAACATAAAACAGTTGATCTTCCAAAGAAAATTATTTTTTTTTAAAATTTTTCCACATATCCCAAAGAATTACTGCAAAATGTTTAGAAAATCGATCTGAGTCAAAGACGGCAGAAAGTGAAGCTGATTTCCTCAGAGTAATCCGAATCTTTTCTAGCCTATCTATATCAGATGAAAAATGTATAGCTTTTTTTAGATAATCATCTTTACTATCCGCTATCCAATCTTTCATATTTAAATTTGAATTAATACTTTCTCCAAAATGAGACAGATACCTATCTCCTTTAAGTGTAAGTACAGGAACTCCCATCCATACAGATTCGCAAGTACTAGTGTTTCCCTGGAAAGGAAAAGGATCTAGTGAAATATCAATATGTCTATATGTTTCTAAAACCTCTTCTCTAGTTTTAGATTTTCCCTCTAAAACTATACGACCTGTATTTACATTAAATTTTTTAAATCTATTCAAAATTTCCTCTGAAAATTTATTATTTGACAGTTCCTGTGTTTTTAAAAAAAGCTTGGAATTTTTTATAGATAATAAAATTTTTGACCATAATGAAATCACCTCATCATTATTTATTTTTGCAAATTGATTAAAACAGCCAAAGGTAATAAATTTATTTTTTTTTAAGGGCAAGCCTGTTATTTCTAATTTTAACTCCGGTATTGTAAGACATTGAGATATTTCCGGAAGTCTCAATACCTTTTCAACATAATACTGTTCTTCATCTTTTGGGGTCAGATGAGGACTTCCAATAAAATAATCAATTTCTGAAATCCCAGATGATCCCTGTCCTAACCAAGTTGCCTGTATAGGAGCAGCTTTATAGAAAAAAATTGGTAATCTATTTTTTGCGGAATGTCCCTGCATATCGATTAATATATGAATTTTATCATCTACAATAAGATTTAAAACTTCCTCATCAGATTTATCTTTTATAGAATTCCATTTAGAAAATAAGGTTTTGAAATTACTTGAAATTTTATCTTTTCGATCATGGGTAGAATAAGCTATTAATTCAAAATTTTTTTTCTTCAAACCAGTAAGCGTGCTTAGGGTAAAGTGACCACCTGGGTGCTCTCCAAAGTCAGCTGATACACATCCTATTCTAAGCTTTTTAGGATTCTTATCATATTTATAATTTAAATTTAGATTTTTTAGATTTTTACAATTTTTCCTAAATTTTTTTGCCCATGATAAATAAAGTTTTGGGTCTAAATTATTTTTAAAATTTAAATTAAACAAAAGGTTGCTATAAGCTATAGCGTAATCTGGTCTTATTTCTATTGCTTTTGTATACTTGTTATTAGCATCATCAAAATTTCCTGACTGACTAAGTAAATTTCCATAATTGTTACAAACTACAGACAAATTCTTTATTGCTTCAAAAAAATTTGTCTTTAGTGATATTGCTTTCTCAAATTTCTCAATAGCATCTCGATATTTATTTAATTTTTCTAGTGCTATACCCAAATTATTATATGCCTCTGCATAATTTGGTTTAAGTCTAATTGACTTTTCATATTGTTCGATAGCCAATACAAGTTGGTTTTCTTTTACCAAAATAGCGCCAAAAATATTATATAAAATTGAGGAGTTTGGAAATTTTATAGTTAAATTATTAATTGCATTTTTAGCTTCTTCAAATTTTCTTGTTTTAAATAAAGCTAAAATAAGTTCAATCTGTTTATTATCTGGCTCCTGAGGTGTATTTTTAATCAATTTTTTTATTTAATTTTTTACTTTTAAATTCTATTATCATGTGATTATTTATCATCATGAATACATTAGCAGAAAAATTAGCAGATGCTTGGATAAAAAAAGATTTGATAGATGTAAAAACTGCTGATTTTCCAAAAAGCAGAAAAGAATCGCATTCAATACAAGAACAATTTCACAAATTTTTAAAGAAAAAAACTGTAGGTTGGAAAATAGGTATGGTAACCAAAAATTTGCAGGAAGGTGCAAAAGTAGATGGTCCTATGATTGGAAAAATTATAGATGAGACAGTATTAATAAATCCAAAAAAAATTGATTATAGCAAAGTCCCTCAATGTATACTTGAGTGTGAGTTTGCCCTTAAATTTTTGGAAGATACTAAAATGGTTCCAGGATCGGAAAATAAAAAAGGTAATTATGAAACTTATATATCTTTAGAATTAGTTTCAACGAGAGTTAATCCTAACTCTAAAAAAGATTTAAATAGTCAAGATTTGATGTTTTTAAATGTTGCAGACAATGGTGGGGCTGGAGCAATTATTATTGGAGATAAAATTAAAAATCTTGATAATGTTGATTTGAACTCAATCGAAGTTGAAGTTAATTTAAATGAAAAAATAACAGGATCTTGGGAAAAGAGAGCTCACCCAATTGAAGCTTTAAAATGTATTATAAATGAATTTAAAGATAATCCTGTTACCTTTAAAAAGGGAGATTGGTTTATGACTGGATCTATAATTCAACCAATGAAAATAAATAAAGGTGACAAAATAAAAGTTAATTTTAAAACTTTAGGAAAAATTAACTTAGATTTTATTTAGACTCATATTAATTAAAGTATTTTTTTAAGAGACTTTCGAGATAGTTTTCACCAAAATTTACATCACATCTTTTTATTGAATCATTTATATCGGATATGTCGATATTCCAATTTTTTTCACCTTTAGATATCGTATTATATATTGCTTTAGTTTGAGTTATATTTTCTAAAATTTTAACAGCGTGATAAGCTGTGCTCATTTTAGGATTTGCTATATTAATCGTCTTATTAACAATGTTTTTGTTATTGGTGAGAAAATCAATTAAAATTTTTACAACATCGTCTATATCTATAATATTTCTATTCGCATTAGCCCATAAATCAAACTTTTCCTCTCGTTTTATTTTATCAAAAAAAAAATTTAACAAAGTATTATTATTTATACTTTTACCCACTACTTCTGGTAATCTTATAATTAAAAATTTATTAAAATTTTTTTTAATAAGATTTTCGACGTCTAATTTATGTTTTACATAAAAATTTTTATTCCGTGATGGATCGTCAATTGAACAGGTGCTAAAATATAATATCGTCTTATTCTTATCAATTTTTTTGCTTAATTCGTTTAATCTATTTTTGTCTTTAATGAATAATTCTTTATCTTCACTTAAAGAGTTTGATACGCCAGCAGTGTACACACAAAATCCAAATTGATTGAAAAATTCCTCGTGTTTAAGAAAACTTTTTGCAATAAAACCCGATCCTATAATTGAGTCCTGATATTTTTTTTGCATTTTTTAAATTTTAAATCTTGATTTTCTACTATCTTTTAAGAATGCAATCACAGTATCTTTGGTTAATCGGTCAAATGATTTTCCAAAATTAGATACTTTTTCAATTATTTTAGGTGGCATTGTGATGATTTGGCAACCTAATTGTTTGGCTTGAATATAGTTATATGGTTCTCTTACGCTTGCCCAAAGTATTTCAACCTTATTTTTTTTATTGGTCATTTGTACAGCTTTTTTAATAATAGGTATTGGATCTTTACCAACATCAGCCATACGACCTGAAAAAATTGAAATGATTGAATTAGTTTTGTTATCAAGACATCTGTTGATTTTCTTAACTTGAGCAATTGTATAAACAGCAGTTATATTAAGTTTAATTCTTCTTTTGTTTAATTTTCTTATCAATTGACCAGTAAACTTTCCTTTGCTGTTTACTACAGGGATTTTAACGTAAATATTTTTACCCCAAGAGTTAATTTTCAAAGCTTGTTTTTCCATATCTTTAAAATTATCTGCAAAAACTTCTAAAGAAATTGGTTTTTTTTTACAAATCTTTAGTAAAATTTTTGAATATTTTTCATAACTTTTGGCGCCAGCTTTTCTCATTAAGCTTGGATTAGTAGTAAAACCATAAACAATTGATTTTTTATTAAACTTATTTATTGCCTTACTATCAGCAATATCACAGAAGATTTTTGTTTTTGGCATTTTTAAATATTTTTAACTATGTCTTCTGTCATTTTTTTAGCGTCAGCAAATAACATCATAGTATTTTCACGGTAGAAGAGTTCATTGTCAACACCTGCATACCCTGGGGATAAACTTCTTTTAACAAATAAAACAGACTTACATTTTTCAACATCTAATACTGGCATTCCAAAAATTGGACTCTGCGGATCTGTTTTTGCGACAGGGTTAGTAACATCGTTAGCACCAATGACAAAAGCAACATCTGTATTTGCAAAGTCATTGTTAATATCATCTAATTCAAATACTTCGTCATATGGTACGTTTGCTTCTGCTAATAAAACATTCATATGTCCAGGCATTCTTCCAGCTACAGGGTGAACAGCATAAGAAACTTTAATATCATTCTTCTTTAAAGTATCTACCATCTCCCTTAATGCATGTTGAGCTTGTGCAACTGCCATACCATACCCTGGAACAATAATTACTGAAGAAGCATTTTTTAAAAGAAATGCTGCGTCTTCTGCATTACCGCTCTTAACTGGCTTTTGATCTTTTTTCTTATCTTTGCTAACGCTTGAGTCTCCGCCAAATCCACCAAGTATCACACTAAAGAATGATCTATTCATTCCTTTACACATTATATATGAAAGAATTGCACCAGATGATCCTACAAGTGCTCCTGTTATTATTAATGCTGTATTTTCTAACGTAAAACCAATACCAGCTGCTGCCCAACCTGAATAAGAATTCAACATCGAAATTACTACAGGCATATCTGCTCCTCCGATTGGAATAATAAGAAGAACACCGATTAAAAAAGATATTGCGATCATGCTCCAAAAGAAACTTTCAGACTGTGAACTACATAAAAAATAAATTAATAAAAAAATTGATATTCCAATTAATAAATTAACAATGTGTTGACCGGTAAAAGTAATAGGAGATCCTGACATTATCCCTCTTAGTTTTAAAAAAGCTATTATTGAACCAGAGAAGGTAATTGCACCCACAGCTGCACCAATTGACATCTCAATTAAGCTTGCTAGTTTTATATCACCAGGCACACCAAGGTTAAAAGCTTCTGGGTTTTTAAATGCAGATATTGCTACAAATACTGCTGCTAAACCAACAAGACTATGAAAGCCAGCTACTAACTCTGGCATAGCAGTCATTGGAATTTTAAAAGCAATAAATGCTCCAATGGCCCCGCCAATAAGTAGAAATATGAACACATAAATTGTTGAAGTAGAAAAGTTACCTACTGTTAGAAAAGTAACAGTTATGGCAATTATCATTCCTAGAATTCCAAAAAGATTTCCTTGTCTAGATGTTTCGGGTGAGGATAAACCTCTAAGCGCAAGAATAAAAAGTATTCCAGAAACTAAGTAAAATATTGCCGATAAGTTTGCTGAAATCATTATTTATTTTTCTTCTTTTTCTTGTACATTTGAAGCATTCTTTGAGTGACTAAGAATCCACCAAAAATATTTACCGCAGCTAATACTATGGCTAAAAATCCAAAAATACTTGATATTTCAAAAATATTTTCTGTTGACCCTGCTAAAGCAGCTATAATTGCACCAACAATAATTACTGATGAAATTGCATTAGTCACAGACATTAAAGGAGTATGAAGCGAAGGCGTAACACTCCAAACAACGTAATAACCTACAAAAATTGCTAAAATAAAAATACTAAATCTAAATATAAACGGATCAATTTCCATAATAATTCTAATCCTTTAACAAAGTGTTTTTAATAATTTCATCTTCAAGATTAATAACAAATTGTTTTTTTTCTTTACTATAAAGATTTCTAACAAAACTGAATAAATTTTTTGCATATAAGTTTGACGCTGTTAAAGGTAATTTATTCATTACATTAGATATTCCAATTATTTTTGTTCCTTTTTTATTAACAACTTTATCTACTTCTGAGTAAGCTGCATTACCACCTTGGGCAACAGCTAGGTCAAAAATAATAGATCCAGATTTCATCTTATCTATCATTTTTTCTGTTATAATCCTTGGTGCAGGTCTTCCGGGTATTAAAGCTGTACAAATTATAATGTCACTTTTTGATGCTGCGTTTTCCAACATTTCTGCTTGCTTCTTTTTAAAATCCTCACCTGCTTCTTTAGCGTAACCACCTTTTGTCTCTAAATTTTCAGAACCCTCTACTGTTAAAAATTTTCCACCTAAACTCTCAACTTGCTCCTTTGCAGTTAATCTTACGTCTGTAGCAGAAACTATTGCTCCTAATCTTTTTGCAGTTGCAATTGCTTGTAATCCGGCAACTCCAGCACCAACCACTAAAACTTTGGCTGCAGGAACTGTACCTGCTGCAGTCATCATCATTGGAACTGCCTTCTGGTATTCATATATCGACTCTATAACAGCTCTATAACCTGCTAGATTAGCTTGAGAAGAGAGGACATCCATTGACTGAGCTCTTGTTATTCTAGGAAGCAAATTTAATGCAAAAATATTTAATTTATTTTTAAGAAATTGTTTTTCTTTTTCAGGATTATAATTGGATACAATTAAATGAGAGTTTTCTTTAATTTGTCCTAGCTCCTTACTTTCTGGAAAGTTTACTTTACAAATTAAATCTGATTTAGATAAAACATCTGAAGCATTGTTTAAAATTTCTACACCGTTATTAGTGTAATCCTTGTCACTAAAACCTAAACTTTCACCAAAACCTTTTTCTAAAAAGACCTTTAAACCTAAATTTATAAAGTTTTTGGATGTTTCAGGTGTAATTGATATTCTTTTTTCTGGACTTAGTTCTTTTGTTGAGCCGACGTTCATTGAGAAAATTAGCCTTGTCTTGCTTTAAACTTTGGCTTTTTTTTATTAATTACGTAAACCTTGCCTCTACGTCTAACTAATTTAGAGTCTAGATCTCTTTTTTTTAACGACTTTAATGAACTAGCAATTTTCATAATTTTTAGCCTGGCAACGTCCTACTCTCCCATATCTTAAGATAAAGTACCATCGGCGCAGAAGGGCTTGACTTCCGAGTTCGGAATGGGATCGGGTATGACCCCTTCGCAATAATCACCAGGCAGTGATTTATAATATTTTTATTTATGATTGTAAATAGCTGAAAAATAGCTTTGAGGAGGCATTTTGGTGGGCGTGATAAGAATCGAACTTATGGCCTCTACGATGTCAACGTAGCGTTCTACCATTGAACTACACGCCCTGAGTGAAGCTTTATTTAAAACCATATTTTTTTAATGAATTTATTGAAATTAGAAAAATTGATTTTAAATTTTGAAAAATTGTAAATTTGTTATGATTTTTATTTATATGCCAAATCCAAAATACATTTCTTATTTTACTACTTTGTAATGAATTACTTGTAATTCTATAATACATCAATACATTTGGACACTTAAAAGCATTACCGATTTTTTTTAAAATTTCACACTTATAAAGATAATCTTCACATACCTTTAAATTCTCAAATTTAATTTCTCCTAAAACTGATCTTTGAATTATTACAGAACTCATAGCAATAGAAGTATTTTTAGTAAATTTTTCAAAATTAAAAGATGAGGGAACAATTACTTTTTTTTTTAAAGATTCATTTCCATTTTTTTCAGTAAATGGAACATAGTCTGAATAGGAAAAACTGTAATTATTTTCTTCCATAAATTCAATTTGTTCTTTTAATTTGTCTTTATTCCAATAATCGTCCGAATCTAAAAAAGAAATATATTTAGAATATGTTTTATTAATAACATAATTTCTACAAAATCCTGGGCCTTCTGTTTTTTTTAGATTTATAATTGTTATATTTTTAATAGACTTAAATTTATCAATTATTATTTTTGAAATATCATTAGAATTGTCATCGATAATATAAAGATGCCATCTTTTAAATGTTTGATTAATAACCGAGTTTATAGCTTTCTCCAAAAAATTACCTTTGTTGAAATTTGGCATAATAATATCAACTAAATTATTTTCGTTAATCATATTTTTTTTCCATAATTATTTTTGTCATTTCATTTAAAAAAAGTTTTTTATTTGGAAATTTATTATTAGTAATTTTTTCTTGTATATTTTTATAGTTGTTCATTATAAAATTAATTTTATTACTTAGGGACTCTGAATTTCTCTCTGCTACTAAAACTCCCTCTTTATTTCTCTTAACATATGATATTTCTGGAAAAATTATGACTGGTCTTAACCTTGATAATGACTCGTCTAAAACTTGTGGATGACCTTCAGTATAAGACGGCAAAACAAATATGTTGTGCTGATCATATATTTCCATAATAGCTTCGTGATTTTTTTCAAAATGAACTATATTAACTTTTTCGTTTTCTAATTTTTTATCATGAAATTTTTCTGGATTAATAATTGTAATGGTAAAATCTAATTTTACTTTTTTTAGTATCTGTAACAGGGAAAAAATACCTTTTTCGACTCTTATTCTTCCAACATATAAAAGTTTAATTTTTGATAGATCTGGTGACTTTCTATTGTCAAACCAATTCTCATTAATTTGAGAGGGTGATACTATCTCTCCTTTTTTTCCTTTTAACAAATGTGATCTACAAGCAATCAATTCGGATTTCCAAGATACCAGACTAAACATAAAATGATAAATTATTGGTCCAAAAAATTTAGAATAATATTTGTATTCCTGATAACCATCACTTCTTAAATAAACAAAAACTTTCTTTCTTAATAAAAATAATAATAAACAGATTATAAAACTATATGGGGATAAAGAAATTATTAAATACTTTTTATTAAGATTGATAGTTTTAAGAACTTTTAAAATATATGCGATTATTCCGCTGGAAATAACGATATTATTTAAATTTATTTTATGAGATGTTCTTACTAATTTGGATTTTCTGACAAAAAGTTCAATTTCAAAATCTTTACTTAAACCTTCTGGTATTGATTTCATGTCAATATTGTCACAAAAATAATTTTTTCCATCAAATTGAGTTTTTTCATTACTAATTATTGCTAAATTTTCTTTTTCCATGGGAATTTAGGTAAAGCTAATTATTCTCTCAGCAATTTTTTCTGGAAGTATAAATAACAAAAACAACTTAATTTTATTTATGTTGTTAGGATATTTTATTATTTTATAAAATAATGAAAAACTTCTTTCTTTTTTTATAAGAATAACATTTGAATAAAATTTTTCCCATTCATTAAATACTTTTAAATTTTTTTTACCTCCAAACATATTTTTTGCTATTAATTCTTGATACCATGTACTGAATTGTTTTGATTTTTCACTAAAATATTTTTTTTGCATTTGGTTTTCATGTTGTCTATAAATTGCAATAACTTCTTGTATTGCTGCAAATTTATATTTTAAAGAAAATCTTAATACAAAATCCAAATCTGCTAACAAATTATAATGTGTTTTGAAGATTTTAGATTTATTTAAAAATTTCTTCCTAAGCATAATTGTTAATAAACCAACACTGTAATTTTTTAAAAGATCCTTCGTAATATAACCCTCTGGAAGCTTCTTTTCAGTGATTAATTGTTTTTTTCTAAACAAATTACTTTTATTTATTTTCATAAATTTTCCATAAACTAAACCAACATTTGGATCTGCAAATTTTTTTATTTGTAGGGATAATTTGTTTGGAAGCCAAAAATCATCTTGGTCTAAAAAAGCTATAAACTCTCCTTTTGCTTTTTTAATTGCTGAATTTCTTGATTCATATAAACTTACTTTCTTTTTCCTAAAATAATATTTAAGTCTTTTGTCTTTAAAATTTTTAAAAATTTTTTCACTAGCATCTATTGAATTATTGTCCCAAAATATTAACTCCCATTTTTTATATTTTTGTTTTAAAACGCTTCGAATCGCTTCATTTAAAAAAGTCTCTCCATTGTGACAATTCATTATCACTGAAACAAGGCCCTTTGATTTCATATATAATTAATTGTTTATCTTAAAAATAATATTAATTGGGAGGATATTCCGTTTTTCCAATTATTAAATCTACTAAAGACAATAGAAGTATTTGGTGAACATTTTCTATGTGATTATAAGCTTTGCTATTAACCCAAAAATTAATATCACCAAGCTCAGCTAAATTGTTGTTTTTATCATTTCCAGTAAATGTAATAATTTTTTTAATTTTTTTCTTTCTCGCATACTTCGCGCCATTAGTCATATTTGGAGAATTTCCGCCGGCCGAAATTAATATTAAAGAATCTCCTTCATCGCCATAAAACTCTATTGCCTTTTCGACCCATCTTTCGTAACCGTAATCATTAGAAAAACAAGTTAGCAAATCAGATTCGTTATAATTTGTACATCTGACTCTTGCATTTTTAGTTAAATCCACACTGAAATGACTTGCTATTGCGGCGCTACCTCCATTTCCAAAAATCATTGTTTTTTTTCCTTCAGATTGAGTTTTTTGTAAAATTTCTTTTACTTTTACCAGATCCTCAAAATACTTTTCGTTGTTTAATAGATCTTTTAAATCACTAAAGTATTTTTTCAAAAATTTAAGGTCTGACATTATTTTAGTTTTCCTTCTTCTCGCATTTTTTTTCTAATTTTTGTTGCGGAAATTTCTTGGATATCTTGAGATAAGACAATTTCTTCAATTTTGTATCCGACTCCTCTACCATAACAAATATTAGTAATGTTTGGTACTAATGATATTTTAATACGATTTTTAAAATCTTTAAGAGCGATTTCTATATTTTTTTTTACTGTTTCAAAATCAAAAGGATTATCGCCTATACCTTTTACATCTCTAACCATAATATTTACTTGTCCTGTTTTTTTTACTATTTCTTCAAAAAGAGCTTGGTGTCCGCCATGCCACGGCTGCCATCTACCCAGCATTTGAGCTGTAGGCTTCCTATTATCCCATTTATAATTTGTTATTTGATCTGCAATTTTAATCGACCAAATTTCAGCATTTTGCTCTGTTACTCTTACATCATATTTTTCAGGTTTAACAAATATTTTATTTGTATCTTCAAATCTTCCTTTTTTTATTGTGTCTACCCAAATAATAAAGTCTGGGTTAAATAGCTCTCTTGCTTTTGGTGTAGGACAAACAAAGTCTGCTACAACATGTGATCCCTCTTTTTTAAATTTCTCTGCTTTTTCTGCCATCCTCTTAGCTTGTCTAATTCTTCCTTCGGGAGAAAAATCCCAATCATTTGCCTCTTTTCTAACTTTGTCAGCATTTAGCCAGGTGGCACCAATTTTTGGAACAAGTTTATCTGCTAAATAGGTTTTTCCAGCACCGGGCAAACCCATTATTAGAATTTTTTTTTTCATAAATTGTTAAGAGGTGACTTTATATTTATATGCTAAGTATAAATAGAGTACTCCCTCTATAAGTAAAGAGAAAAGTAATGTAGATAACAAGCTTGAGGCAAAAAACGGAATTGCTAAAGTGTAGCAAGTTATAAGGCCTTCTAGGGTATAACCGTATGACCCAACTGTCCAGACACCAAAATTAGTTACTAAAAAAAATATGACTGCTCCAGTTAATGCACCTGGTATTCTAAAACTAATACTATTATTAAAGTAGATTGGAAGGAAACCAATTAACAAAACACTTCCCCATGTCCAGAGTATGAGGCTGTGAAAACCAATAAATAGATCTGTAATTGCAAAAGAAATTATCAAAAAAGCAATATATTTAAATCCAACAATGGCAGGAATATAGAAACTTAAAGCTAATAAACTCGTAAAATTCCAAGGGTGAGGTATAAAACGGCTAGCCGCCAAGCATAAAAATATACCCAAAAATATTTTCAATTCTTTCGTCATGTATACTTTTTAATATACTCTTTTTAACCCAAAATTAAAAGTTCGACTCATTTGTGAATATTGGTGTGATTGCTCGTAATTTGCATCAAAAATATTTACTGCATTTAGAGTTAAGTCAAAATTTTCTGAAATTCTATAATCACTAGAAAATCCAAATGTAATATAATCGTCAAGCAACACATCTGTGAAAGAGTTATTGCTATTACCAAAATCTCTAGTTTCATCAACATATTTAATTAAAAAAGAGTTTGTCATACCAGGAAGAGTTTCGTGATTAATTTTTGAAGTAAATGTATTCCTTGGAACTCTAACTTTTGCATCTTGCATTCCAGACTTTAATGTACAACCTGCATAACAATTATTTGAGTCATATGAGTCTGTGTAAGTATAATCAAAATCTATTCCAAATTTTTTATTTTTGGGTTTCCAATTTAACCCCAGCTCAATACCTTTTGCGTAATTTACACCATATGTATTTCCCATTTTCCAATTATTTCTATAATCAGAATTAAGAGGATTTTTTTGTTCAACATAAAAGTAAGCAATATCTAAATTTAAATCGAGAGCATCAAAGAAGGTTTCGTAGCCAAAATCGTAACTGTTTGCTCTTTCTGCATTTAAATCTTCAACCTTCATACCGGCGTATCCATCACCTGAATATGTTCCGCCGCCCGATGCATTTGTATTTCCGTTTGCGTAATGCAAATCATATAAAGAGGGAAATCTAATACCGGAACCAAAGGAAGATCTAAGCTTAGATTTATTATCTATTTTATAAGCCATTGTTACTCTTCCACTTGGTTTACTACCAGTAGCAGAATGTTCATCATTTCTTAAACCTATTGTTCCGAATAATTTTTCACTTGGTCTAAATTGATAGTCAAAGTATTGAGAGTAAATATGTTCATCCGCAGCCTTATCAAAGAATATTTGACTCCATCCTGTTGCTGATGGCGCATAGTCTCCATCGTATCTGGCTGCATCAAATTCAGCATCTAAACCATAAACAACTCTATTATCTAAATTAAAATTGTAAGTTCCTGTAAAATTAAATGCATCTCGGTAACCAAAATAATTTTGAAACTTTCCTGTCGTTTCGGTTGTATTTCTCTCTATATATGTTTTGTTATAACTGAATGAATTATTAAATTTACCCTCATCATGTAATATTTTTAAAGAATACGTTCCTTCTGTATTTTCGCTTGCATCATTGACGTCTGTTGAAGCTGACGCTACTGCATCATATTGAAAGTCAGCGCTAACAAGTCTTAATGTATTTTCGATTTTTAAATTATCATTTAATTTAAAATCTAAACTTCCGTGTAAGCCATTGTTTTTATAGCTATCACTTTCATCGTTATCATTCATTGCTGAAATACCGTTAGTTAGAAAACGATTTATACCTAAGTAATAATTTATTTTATCATTTCCCCCATCTGCTGAATAATAAATACTATTTGTATCATTTGATCCTGATTGAAAAGTAGTATTTTGTCTAAATCCAGGTTTTCCTTTTTTTGTAAAAATGTGAATTGTTCCGCCAATTGCATTAGGACCATAAAGTGAACTTTGATTTCCTTTTAACACTTCAACTCTATCAATTGACTGTTTCATTATATTTTGAAAATAAAAACTGTTATCTGGAGAACTTGGATCAGACATTTTTACCCCATCTATATAAACTGTGGAGTATCTTTTTTCTAATCCTCTCAGCTGAATTCCCATGTTAGTACCATGTCCACCATCTTGAAAAGTATTTGTGCTTCCAGACTCTTGGTCAATTATTGCACCAAGGAAACTTTCATTAGAATTTCTAATTGTTTCCCCGTCTATAACAGTAACTGTACTTCCGACTGTACTTAAAGACTGGGGTGATTTACCTGGTGAAATTACAATCACAGGTACATCTTTGGAAAATGCTTTATTAAAGAATATAAATATTATTAAAGCTGAAAATAATATTTTAATAATTTTTTGCATGTAGCAAGTTTTTTACCCTTTATTAACTTAAACTTTTTTGCCACTGCAAATTTTAAATTTGTAGAACTAGACTTTTCCTGGCCTTCATTCAACAGCGGACTATACTGGGTGGCGCTCCGACTTTAACGGTTGCAGGAACAGCAAGTGAATTTCACACATATTTCCCACCATGCATTTCAGTATGTTTTAATTTTAATGATGATATTTATTAAATTATTTTTTGATGGTCAATATAAAAAATGAAAAATTTATACACTCTTTTATTTAATTATACCATTTCGTCTGCGTATCCCTTTTTAAGATCAGACGTGTCTGGAATATCACAGTATGGATTCTCAACTTTCTCGAAATCCTCTGCACCACCATGGGGATCTGCATCAGGTTTTGGCATGTAGGTTTCTAGATATTCTTGCTTAAGAATTTTATAAATTCTACTTCCTTCTTCATCATTTTTTTCTGCTCTTTCTATTTCTTTCCATCTACTTTTAGGGAATTTAACATACAAGCTAAAACATTTTCTAATTTCGTCTATTTCGTGTGGTGGGTATTGAGGCATATATAATTGTGGTGACATGGTGTTACATTTAGTAATTGTTTTATGATCAAGATAACCGAGATCCTCACACATTTTTCTTAATGGTGTTCCATGAAAAGGTATAAATGTATAGATATTTGCGTTTGTAGCATCTATTTGTCTGTTTATTTCAATTGTATCAAACGCTAACTTTTTTGTTTCTGTTGGAAAACCAGTAATGTTATTTACACTGAAAGCAATCCCATATTTTTTTGGAATTTTTAACTTCTCGATTATGTCTTTATTTTTCCACCTTCTATCAAGGATCCTTGATCTAAATTCTTCATTTCCATGTTCTACTCCAAAAGAAATTCTATGTAGGCCAACTTTAGCTAAATTGGAAATGTTATAATCTGTAATTGTTTCTGGTCTAGTTTGCATCCAGAAAGGAAGCTTTATATCGGAATAAATTTCACAAAATTCATCAAGCTCCTTTTTACTCATACCTAAAAATGTGTCAGCCCAAAAATACATGTATTCAACGTTATGAACTTCTTTGAAGTGTTTTAATTCTTTGTGAACCAAATCCATTCTTTTTTTTCTGTAAAAATTGTGACCAAGACCTTTGTATAGTTTAGCCTGATCCGGTGAGTTACAAAATGTACAAGTGAAAGGACACCCCCTGATTGTTTCAACTGGAAACATCTTGTAAACTTTTCCTGCCATAGGCCTGTAAAGTCTTTTGTCTTCAAAAATTGTAGTATCAATAATTGGGTTTTTGTTTATATCGACCGGTCTTGTAATTGAATTTTTTTTAATTTCTTTTCCTTTTTTCTTAACCCATAAATTTGTAACATTTGAATAATCTTCTCCTAGCTCGATTTTTTTACAAAGATCTATAAGTGCATTTTCTCCTTCGCCAACACAAACCAAATCTATAAATTCGTTTTCAATACATAAATCTGGTGCCATTGTCGGAAAAACACCACCAGCAATTACAGGTGTTTTGTTTTGTTGAATATATTTTTTTATTTCACCTAATAACTTTACACCTAACTCCCACATATCCTCTGTTGTGGATAGAGCAATTAAATCTGGTTTAAATTTGTTTACTTGTTCTTTTATGTCATCTTGCCATTTAGTTTTTTTAGGAACTAATCCTCTTTTCACCATTTCTTTTGAAAATGGCACAACATTTAAACCTTCTTCTTTTGTACCATCGGAGTTATTACCATGATCAGTTGAGTAATAAGTTGTGTCAAAAACTTCTATTTTGTGACCCTCTTTTTTTAAAATTGCCGAAAAGGTTGCAATAGCTGGTGGCAACATGTTCATACCATAGGTGTTTGGATATAAAAATAAAACTTTAATTCCCATATTTTAAATTAGTTATTTTTTGTTTTTGCAATGCTACACGTTTCTTTTTTTTTTTCAACATCAATATAATTTGTTGTATCTTGTGCTGATTTTGGCCTCTTTGAAAAATTTTTCGTTACTTTCTCGATAATAATCTCGAATAATTTTTTGATATTCCTGATTCTCTTTTTTTGAGATAGTAATGCTTGAAAAAGTATTTTTTAAAATAAAATTTTTTATACTTCTGGGGATAAAATTTTTGATTGAGCGCACCAGATTATTTTCACTTAATTTATATCTAAGTTTCGAAGAAAATCTTATTTTTTTATCATTAGATACTCCCTTATTTACTATCTCATCAGAAAATAGGGGTTTGGTGTACTGTTTGTCTAAATTTAAAAACTCAACAAATTCACTTACAAAGTTTTCTCTATTTAATTTAAAATCTTCATAGAATAAAAATTTTATTTTAGAATTTTTAAAATTAGTTGAAAGATTATTATAAAGTTTATAGAAGTTAAAAGAGTCTGCAAATAATAAAAATTGAAATATTTCTCGATTTGATTCTTTATTTTTATTAAAACATTTAATTAATTTTTCAAAATCTTTAATGCCCAGTGCCTCTGAATATATTGGGTAGGCATGAAAATACAGAGATTTAATGAGATCATATTGGTTTCTTAATACTACTAAAAAATATATTTCTATATCTTTGTGTTTGTTTTGTAATAATTTATTAAAGAATTTTATATCTTTAAAATTATTTCTTAGATTTAGATAGGAAACATACTTTTCTGATGAAATAACGTTTAATTTTCTTTGATCGAAAAAATCTAGATAGTTTTTCTCATTTAAAATCCCTGTTTCAGTATAATTATCTGCGATTTTATTTAGTTCGTTTTGAGTAATTTTTACATCATTCCAATTTTTATAATTTTTTGGACCAATTAAATTTATATCCTTATGTTCAGGAAAAATATTTTTTTGTAAAAACGTAGATCCAGTTCTAGGGTAACCTAAGTGGTATAAAATTTTCATTATTTTTAATATTTTAGAATTAAAGTTTTAAGGAATTTCTTTTTTTTTTAAATATTACACACTGTCCATATTTTCTCAACTTATATTCAAAAATACTGTTGGAAATTTGTTTTGAATTGATTGGTATCCAAAGTTGAGACGAAAAGAAATCTAGTATTTCTGAAGTAGTAATATGAATTACTTTTGGTGTCTTGCACTCAAGTGACTCAATTACTGTAGATATATTTCCTATATGAATTGATGCTGAATTCTTGTTATTCTTTTTAATAAAGCTTAAATATTTATTTTGTAACTTATAAATCTTTTTTTCAAAATTTTTATATTTTTTGATTTTTTGAGTTGCAGGATGAAGACAAACTTTAAGGGGTTTTATTTTTAGTTTTGAAAGATAATTCTTAAAAAGTATATCTAAACACAAAAAAACTTTGTTAAAGTCACCAACAATAATAGGTAAAAAAATTTTGTTTGAGAAAAATTCTTTATTTCTTTTTTCTGTTCTGACAGATGATATTTTTTTTAGTTTATTTTTTGGCCAACCTAAATATTTTGAATAAATTTTTAATCCACAATTACTGTGAACTGAAAGTATATCAGGTGATAAATAGCTGTAAGAATTCCAAAAAGGAAAAGGATTATGAGTATGATCAAAACCTATTGTTTTTACATTTTCTTCTTTTGCAAGTTTAATTATTGAATTTTGAAAAGGTTGAGATTCAAGAGGCATATAAACCTTTTTAATAACTTTAAAAAATTCTTGTTCGACAAAATGTTTTTTTAACTCATGAGCCAAATATGAATCAAAAGATAATTGATGATAAATATTAAATAATTTTATTTTATTTAACTTTATTAATTTAAGAACATATTTTAATAAATTAATACTACCAGAAATTATATTACTTTTTTTTGTTTGAATAATAATCAGATTTTTATTAAATTTTTTAGGCAGCTGATCATCCGCGTGTACAAGTATCCAAAGAATTTTTTTTTTGTTACTTGTTATTTTAAAGTACGGATCCGTAAATAATCCATTATTTTTAAAATTTTTAGTATAAGACCATGAGAATATTATTCTATTATATTTTGCTAAATTTTGTTTAGAACAATCTCCATGTATATCTACGGAACTAAAATTTTTAATATACAAAAGATTCTTTAATTGTTTAAAAAAATTTATATTATTAATATTTTTTGTTATCTTTCTAATATTATTTTGTTTTTTTAAATTAGAATACATAAGATACTTTAAACATGATAATGAGCTTATTTCTGCATCAATATTTTTAGCTATTAATTTTTTTAAGTATTCTTTTTTAAAAGAAATTATTTTATTTCTCACTAAATTAATATCTTTCATTTATTTTTTTTAGATATTTAAATATATTTTATTTTTTTAGATAATAGTTTTTCTCAGCCCAATTAGTGAATAATCTTAAACCTTGGATCAAATTAATCTTTGACTTAAATTTTAAATGTTTATTAATTTTTTTAGTGTCTGCATAACACCCTAGAATATCACCGGGAGTGGGATTTGAGATAGAAATTTTCAACTTATTATTTTTTTTATAAATTTTTGCAAGACTTAAAATTAATTTTCTAATAGTTGTTTTTTTTCCTGTTCCTACATTATAAATTTGGTTAGGGTACTTTGTGCTTTTCATAAGTAAAGACAAAGATTCAACTACATCGTCAATATAAATTAAGTCTCTAAATCTTTTTAAGCTACCATTTACAATAATTCTGTTTTTATTTCTTATTAAATCTAGAAAGATTGAAACAATACCTTGGTCTTTTCTAGATAAATCTTGTCCGGGTCCATATACATTAAAGAATCTTAATATATTCCATTTGATTTTATTTTTTTCACAAAGTTTTATTAAATACCTTTCGCTAGCATATTTTGAAATTGCATAAAAAGATTTAGGATCACATTTAACATTTTCAGAAAGTTTTTCTTTTTTATTCTCTCCATAGACTGTAAAAGTAGATGCAAATAATATTCTTTTTGCATTTATTTTTTTAGCAAACTTAACAATGTTGATAGTGCTAATTAAATTCAATTTTAAATCTGTCTCTGGAATAATAAATGATTTTGGTCCAGATGATTGACCAGCTAAATGTATAATAGAGTGAATATTTCTTAGGTTTATTTTTTTAAGTTTTTTAAAATTTGTCAAATCGCATTTTAAAAATCTTACCCCATTAATTTTATTTTTTTTTAAATTAGAATTATCGATAACAATAATATTAAATTTATTTTTTATTTTTTGAATGAGGTTTGATCCTATAAAACCTAATCCTCCAGTTATTATAATTTTTTTTTTCAAAGGAATAATTTTCTTCTTTTTGCCTCTTTAAGACCTACAAGAAACTGTTTCATTAAATTATATGGGCCTATACTTATATTTATGAAACTGTCCCATGGTTTTTTATATGGGCCTTTTACATAAATAAATTTTTTTCTAAGGAATTTCACAACATTTTTAGCTTTTTTAGCATCATTAAATTTTATCAAAACATAATTTCCATATTGAGATCTACTTTGTAATCCAATTTTTTTTAAATTTTTCTTTAAAAGTTTTCTAGAAATTTTGATTTTTAAGGTATTTTTTTTAATTATACTATAATTGTCCAATAAATATTCTGCTACTGCTATACTAATAGAGCTTAATTCGTGAGCTATTCGAGCTTTTGATAATATGCTCATATTTTCTTTTGAAGATATTGTATATCCAGCTCTTATAGATGGAACACCGAAAGCTTTTGAAAATGTTCTTAGAATAATTAAATTTTTGAAATTTTTTAATAATGGTAAAGCAGATTTTGCTCCAAAATGATAATATGCCTCATCAACAACTAAGAAACAATTAATTTTTTTACATCTTGAGGCGATTTCTTTTATTTCTTTTAAACCAAAGGTATTTTCAATAGGCTGGTTAGGATTTGGAAGGAATAGAATTTTTGGTTTAGTTTTAAAAAATTTATTAAATTCTTTTTTTTTAATCTCGTAATTTTTTGTGTATCCTATTTTAAATAATTTTAGTTGAAAAATTTTAGAGTAAACTTCATACATTGCGTAAGTAGGGCTTAGAACTGCGATTATATCCTTTGGTTTTGTTATTAAATTTAATAAATTTTTAATACTTCCATCAATTCCCGATGTGATCAAAATTTGATCTTCATTAACTTTATCAAATTTAGCTATTTTTTTATATAAGTTGGTTATTTCTGGGTACGTACTAAAAAAACTTGATGGCTTTCCTTTTAAAACTTTATGTATAAAATTACTTGGCCATAAATCTACTTTTTCATTTCTATCCAATCTTAAACCTTTAATTAGATTTCTTCCTTCTGCAACTCTTTTTCTTTCAATATTTTTTAAATGAAGATTTCTTTTTATAAACATTTTTTTAAATCAAACTTTCAACAAGTTTCAAATCCTTTAAATTGTCTACAGCATGAGTATTATGTGATAATTTAACTAATTTAACTTTGTAGTTGTTTTCTAAAACTCTTAACATATCAATGGACTCTGCTTTTTCTAGTTTAGTCTCCTGCAAAGAACTGTATTTAAACAAAAAATCTCTTTTAAAAGGTATTACACATACTTGCTTCAAAAAATAATTTTTTTTAAACTTTTTATAGCTTGGTATTACTGATCTCGAGAAATAAATTGCGTTCATATTTTTATCGTGTGTTACTTTAATTGTATTTTTATTTAAAAGTTCTCTATTGTTAGTTATAGGTCCCATAAGATTTATTACATTAATGGACTTATCACGTATCATCGGCCTAATTGCTATGTCAATCATTTTTCCTGTGACCATTGGTTCGTCACCCTGTATCATAACTACAATTTTGTATTTTTTTTTTTCTTTTTTTTCTAAAATCTTTACAGCTTCACAAACCCTGTCAGAGGCTCGTGTATGCTTTTTGCTAGTCATAACAACTTTTTTTTTTAATGAATTTACGTAATTAAAAATTTCTTTGTCACAGGTTGCTGTAACTAAATTAGTAATTAACTTACTTTTGCTGCAATTTTCAATAATTCTTTGAACCATTGGAATTCCATTAATTTTTTTCAACGGTTTTCCAGGGAATCTTGAGCTTCCCATTCTCACTGGAATAACTGCTAGGATGTTCATTTATTTTCCTTTTTTACTGAATAACTTTTCTACTGCTTGGTTAATAATAAATGTATCTGTGCTATAAGGTATAAAATTATAACCTTCTCTAATATATTTTTTTAATTTCTTATAGTTTGGATCGATCAAATGTAAACCACAAGAAATTTTATGATTTTTGCATTCAGACTTTATATTTTTTATTACTTTTTTGAATTTGTTATTTTGAAATTTCCCTGGAATTCCCATTGATGCAGATAAATCGTATGGACCTATTAAAATACAATCTAAATTTTCTACCTCTAATATTTTATTTAAATTTTTTATTGCTTTAATATCTTCGATCATAGCAATTATTATAGGATCGACTTTAGATTTTATATATTTATTAAATTCTTTTCCAAACTTATTTGACCTTGAAAAACCAACGCCTCTTTTTCCTTTTGGGGGCAATAAGTTAATACTTATAATTTTTTTTAATTCAGACTCATTTGTTATATTTGGAATGATAATCCCGTCTACACCTGCGTCTAAAACTTGTTTGCATATCTCAATATTTTTGTTTGGTAATCTTACAAAAGTAGCTTTGTTTTTAATTTCTGCTACTCTTAAAAGATTTGGTAAATCACTAATATTGAATAATCCATGCTCAAAATCAAAAGTTAAACAATCAAAGTTTTTATTACACAAAATTTCAGTTAAGTTTGGATTAGAGATTTGAGACCAAGAACTAATTACTGTTTTTCTTTTTTTAAACTTTGTTCTAATTTTTTTTAAGTTACTTAAATTCATTTTTTATTTTTTAAGTGATTTACTGTATTGTAAAATATTTTTTTTAAAATTAGATTTAGTTGGATGTAGTGATTTTCCAATTCGAGGTATAAAAGGGCTAGGTCTAACGTCATAATGTCCTTTATTTTTTAAAAAAATAATATTTTTTTTTGATATTTTAAACATTTTTGAAAATAAATTAAAAAGATATTTGGCTTTTAATTTTTTTTCTCCAGTTAATGTCAGATATTGATTATCATACTTTTTAGACATAGATCTAAAACACAATTTAACTGCGTCTTTTACATAAATATAACTTCTAATAGAATTTTTTGTTCCTTTATAAATCAATTTTTTTCTAAAAAGTATATTTTCTAAGATTTTCCTAATTCCGTTATCAGAGCCAGCTCTTTCACCATAAATAGAGCCGAATCTTAAAATTGAGTATTTTAAATTAAATCTATTTTTATATTCCTCCACATAATCTTCAGCGGCTTTTTTACTTCTACCATAAAATCCACCTTCTTCTGTGTTAGCATAAATCGTACTTGCATGAATAAATTTTTTCACTTTATATTTTCTAGAAACTTCTAATGCATTAACCGTTCCAAGAATATTGAACCTTACTGTTTTAATAGCTCGATATTTAAGAGAGTCCATATCTGCAAGAGCGGCAAAATTGAAAACATAGTCTGATCCCTTTATCGCCAAAGATAATTTTTTTACATTCAAAGTATCTCCAATTATCATTTTTTGACCTTTCTTTAGCCAGGGTGATTTTTTCAAATCAAAAATTGTAACTTTATAATTCATTTCAGACAAATAGTCTGACAGATGAGATCCTATAAAACCACTACCACCTAGCACAGTAACTTTCTTCATTATATTTTAAATACTTAAATTATTAAAAAGTTTTTTAAAGCTTTTACTATTTTCTCTTTCGTATATATATTTTTGAAAATTAAATTTAGTACTTTTAACAATTGTTTTAATACATTTTCCTAAATTATTTTTGCTATTTACATAATATACAGCAGAATTTTTTTTTGACATATTTGTCTCAGAGTCACAATGTTTATATCTTTTCCATTGATCAAACAAAATTACTGGTATTTTTGAATTTAAAGAATCTTCAATTATTGTAGATGAATAAGAAATTGTAACCCCAATCTTTTTGAATAAAATATGATTTTTTTGATCTGTAAAATATAAATTTTTAAATATTTTTTTTAAATATGGAATGCTTTTAAATTCTGTTGGGTGAGGTTTAACAATAATTTTCTTATTTTTAATAGATTTAGCTATCTTATTTAAAAATATTAAATTTTGAAAATACTCATAAAACATTTCTATGCCATAAAAGTGCATACCATCAAAACCCCTATTAGTGACAGCATATAAAATATCACTTCCATTATTTTTGATTGTTTGATTAAAAATTAAATTACCAGTTTTTATATTTTGTGAGTTCTTTCTAAATTTTTCGACAAATTTATCTGCAATTTTAGACTGAACACAAAATATATTTCCTTTTTTTGTAGTTAATTCTTCTGAAAGAATTTTGTTGTATTTATTTGAATATTTATTTCCTGTTAAAGATAGAGTCCCATGGCTTATTTGCAAACAAGGAATTTTTAATTTTTTTGAAATTTCAGATAAGTATCCGTTAATTCCTCTTAAAACATTCAACATTATTAGTTTTGGTTTATTATTTTGTAAAAAACTTTTAACAACCAAAGATAAATTTTTTAATTCCTGAAGTTCATACAAAGCTTCATTTTTTCTAGAGTTAATTATATTTGAATAGTTTATTTTTTTAAAAATAAAATGAATTTTTGGAATATTTATATTAGTTTTCTTTTTTGAATTTATTTTTTTGATTTTAATTATTTTAAGCCCAAGTATTTTATATATAGTTTTTTTATACCAAGGTAATCTTTCCTGATTGAAAGTGGCAATTTTAATTTTTTTATTAAATAAATTAAAAAAAATTCTTTTAAAATTGTATCCTAAATTCGAAACAATAATATAATTATCCTTGAATTCAGATGTTATAATTTTAAAGTCGTATATCTTTCTTGAGTTATTTATTTTATCTCTATTTAATAATATTATTTTATTTCTTAAGAAAGAATTTTTTAAAATTTTACTTAAAAAATAATTATTTTCAGGATTAACAAAACTAAAGCTTTGCCATCCAGATAGAAAAATTTTATTTATTAAATATTTTTTTTTAATCTTCTTTAATACTTCATTTATAAAAAAACATGAGTTGAAATATTTTCTTTGTATACCAATATATCTATTTATTAAAAATTGATCTAAATTATTTCCAAATTTAAATTTTTTAATCATTTTTTCAGAACCAATAATTCCTTCTTTGTGAAAATTATTTTTAAGAAAAGTTAATGGATTTAAATAATTTATTTTATTTTCTTCAAAAAAAATTAAAGTTTCTAAATTTACTGGAACCCATATAATACCTCCCTTATTTTTAATATTTCTATTTATAAAAATAATTTCTTTTCTTGTTTGCGCAAATGCTAGATTAACTTTTTTCATTCTGTATTATAGTTTTCGAGGATATTGTTTTTCACTATATTCAGTCTCAGAGAATTTAGAAATTCTTTTTAAATAGTAATAAATATAAAAAATAAAATTTTTGAAATTAAATCTTTTCAAACTTTCTTTAAAATTAATAATCTCAACTTTTAAAGGGAGAAAATATGATATTGGTAAAATTCTTTTTCTACATCTTTTTGGATAATCATATTTTTTATAGAAATTCTCTAATTTTTTTTCGATATAACAAATATCTTTTTGATAAAAAAAGTTATCATCAATATTGCTTCTAAAGTTTTTATTTATTCCTCTCAAATCTTTTTTAACAAGAGAATCTCCCCACCATTGAAAACCATGATAGGTGGAGTTTTCCATTACATTTTCATATTTTATATTAAATGTTTTGCAAAAATTATTCATGATATCTGAATTTTTCAAATGCAAATCTTCAAGTTTTATTACGAAAGTTTTTTTCTTTAACTCACTTGTTTTTTTTAAATGACTAAACGTTCTTTCCAAGTGAAAATTAAATCTCCAAGCATCCAGATAATCCTGTTCGTAATAAGCTAAATTTTTCATAAAGGAGCTATATGAATCTATTGGATCTCTTATGGTGCAAACAATATCGAAATTAATATTTTTAATCGAATTAAATCTAAAAAAATGATGAAGATTTAATACCACCAATTTCTTTTTATCTAAATCTTCTCCAGATGCTTTTGAATAAGCTAAATTTAGCGCGATAATTACTTTTCTTATATCATCAGTTTCCTCTTTGATGATTTTAATAAAATTATTTTTAAATTGTGATTTATCAACTGTATAATAACTTTTTTTATCTTCTCCAAGATAGTCATGCCTCTCATATCGCCCAACTTTTGCTACACCTTTTTTATAAGATCTTGAGTCAAAAAATTCCTCATAATTTTCTATGAACTTTCTTGCAATGATTTCAGAATTTCTCTCGTTCTTTATAATTTTCAAAAATTCATCTACATAAAAAGATCCAGGAAATTGTGAAATCTCTGAATGTTGGTCTAATAAACTTTGAAAAAAATCTATTCCACCTCTGGACATGCAGGCCAAAATTACTACTAACTTCATTATTTTTTAAATTTAATTGATTTCTTTATTTTTGAAATTAATTCTCTTGCGAGTTGAGATGTATTTTTATTAAAATTGTTTTTTATAAGTACATTATAATTAGTTGGATATTCTGGTTTAATTTTAATGCCGACAATTTCTCCTTTGACTTTTGGGCTATGATAAATTTTCTTTTTTTTTTTAGAAATTATTTTTTTTAAATTAGATTTGATGTAAATCTCAAAATAATTTTCAATATTTTTTCTGTTCCAATTTCTTGGTTCATTCATCATGCCTACTATTGCAAAAATAAGATTAATATTTTGATTTGTAATAAACTTTGCAAATTTACAGAATTTTCTCGATAAAATTAATCTTGATTTAAGATCATATTTGTTAAATTTAAAAATTTTTCTTAAATCGTCACCACTCATTATTAAAGTAGGACCATATAAATTAGTTATTTCTCTTTTTATCTTTTTGGCAATTGTAGTTTTTCCAGAACCAGAAAGGCCAGTAACCCAAAATAAAATTCCCTTTTTTTTATTAAATAAGATTTTCTTTTTCATTTTTTGCTCAATAAAATTTTAGTTAAATCTTTTGTTTTAATTTTTATTGGATTATTTTTAAGCCTTAAAGGATTAATTCCTGAAAGGATTTTACCATAGTCTTTGTATATATCTATTCCAAGTTTTTTAAAGTTTGTTTCAAGTGCCGACTTTTTTTTAATTTTTTCTATATAAAGTATAAGTTCTAAAATAGATCTAGTGCCTGCTAAATTTTGAATAATTTTAAATCTTTTTTGAAGATTAAATTTGCTTTTTGAATAAGCCATGTTTTCAAAATTAAACTTTAAAAAATCGTTTAGTGTTAAAGATACAGCGTGACCATGGCTAATATTGTAAAATGCAGTAAAGGGGTAAGAAAGTGCATGTGGCGCAGTAGTTTTCGATATACTTATTGCTTTCCCTGAAAAATTTGCTGCAAGAGCCATTTGAAAAGTATTTTTCAGTGATGGATTGTTTACGAAATTTAAATAATTTTTAAAAGATAGCTTTAAAGATTTTTTTGCATAAAAAACACTTTTAGCTGTTGATTTTAAAGATAAAAGAGACTCAATTGATTGTGATATTGCATCAAAGCCAGCTGAAGCTTTAATTTTTTTTGATGCTCTAATAATTAATTCTGGTGATAAAATAAATTTATCTGGTTTGAGACTTTTGTGTTCAATAGAATATTTTATCTTATTAATGTATATAACTGCATTTGATGTTACTTCTGCACCAGAACCTGCGGTGGTTGGTATTACTAAAAGATTAAAAGATTTTTCTATAATTTTATAAGTATTTTTTTTAATTTTTTTATCAACATCAAAAGAAAATTTTAATACATTTACTATTTTTGAGTAATCAATCACAGAGCCTCCACCTAAAGCAATTACAAGATCAGGATTGAATTTTTTAATTTGTAAGTATATATATTTTAATTCTTTAATCTCTGGATAATAAGATTTCTTAAAATAAAACTTATGAATTTTATTTAATAAAATACTTGGAAGAATTTTAGAAGCACCAGATTTGTAATAAGAATTTTTTCCAGTTAAAATAAAAATTTTTTTAAAAGATTTTTTGTATATTATTTTTTTCAGTTTATTGATACTTTTATAATTCATTAACCAATAAATTGGGTCTTTAATTTCTTAAGTTTAGTCGGTCTTAGGAGGTTTTCAATTTTGTGATTTCTAATTTTTATTTCAAAAAAACTCGGTCCTTTAGATTTTAAAAATTTATTTAATTCTCTCAAAAAGTTTTTTTTATCTTTTGCTTTAAAAAAATGTTTATAACCTAAACTCAATGATAAATTTTTAAAATTAATACTGTTTGCTATTGTAGGCTGGCATCCAACAGACTCGTGCGAAGCATTATTAAAAAGTATATGTTTAAAATTTTGCGTCCCAAAATTTCCTATCAGTCCCATAGATCCAAGATGCATCAATAATGATCCATCACCGTCTAAGCATAGGACTTCTTCTTTACTATTTAACGCTACGCCTAATGACACCATAGAAGAATGACCCATACCACCAACCATATAAAAGTCTTTGCCATTTTTTAAATTTCTTTCTTTTCGAATTTGAAAAAGTTCACGAGAAGTATATCCGGTTGTTGAGATTAATTTTGTATCATTTTTTATTTTTTTTAAAATATTTGAAATTGCATAGCTTCTTAAAAGTTTATTTTTATTAACTTTAACTTTAATTTTTCTTCTTGATATAAGAACATTACGCTCAACCAGACATGCAACGGGAACTTTTTTTTGTTGAGAATATTTTAAAATTCTTGATATCTTTTTTAAATCTTTATCATGTCTTAGAATGCAAGTTTTAATTTTTAATAATTTAAGTAATTTCAGGGTGATTTTTCCCTGCTCGATATGCTGAGGTTCATCTTTTGAATTTGGTGAACCTCTCCAGCCAATTATTAATAACATTGGAACTGAATAAACATTTGAGTTTGCAATTGATACTAAAGGGTTAATCGCATTGCCTAATCCAGAATTTTGCATGTATACGGCTGCTACTTTTTTCTTTGTTAAATAATAGCCAATAGCTAGTGATATTGCCCCACCTTCATTGGTAGCAATTATATGGCTTTTTTTATTTAATTTCTCTAATGGAAACGTGATAGTTTTTAAAACACTATCAGGCACGCCTGTAAAAAAATTAATTTTCTTTTTTAAAGTAGAAATGAACTTTTCTGAAGATAGCATTACTTCACAAGTGTTAAAATATCTTTTATTGGTGTGATTTTATTTTCGATTGGTGATGATCTTTTATGTTTTAAAATCATTTTAGCAGCTTCAGTCATAGCAGGATAAGCGGCACGTAACATATGATTTGCATAAATAACAATTTTAAAACCGTTTCTAATAAGTTCTGACTCCTTAGTCTTTGAATATGTAGATGGAACTGCAACCATAGGCTTAAAAAATTTGCTTTTTCTAAATCTTTTTGCAAATGCAAAAATTTCTTTTGGATTCTTTTCTTTACTATGTATTAAAATTGCATCTGCACCAGCTTTTGAGTATTCATCTGCTCTCTTTAATGCATCCTCTATTTTTTTTCCAAGAATTAAACTCTCTATTCTTGCAATTATCATAAAATCATCAGATATTTTTGCTTTTTTTGCAACTTTGATTTTTTTACAAAAATCTTTAATTTTATCTTGGGATACATTTTTTTGATTTTTAAAAAGCGAATTTTTTTTGAGACCAATTTTATCTTCTATAACTATTGCTGCAACACCTGCTCGCTCTAGGGATTTTACCGTATACGAGATATGTTCAATTCTACCACCATTATCTGCGTCAAAAATTATTGGTTTAGTTGTTACATCTAAAATTTCATTTAAACCTGAAAGTCTAGTAGATATATCGACCGACTGATTATCTGGCTTTCCTCTAGAAACAGAGTCAGTCAAACTGGATGACCACATCCCGTCGAATTCATAAAATCTATTGTTTTTTTCAATACTTAGATTCTCAATAATTAAACCTCCAATAGAATTATGTGTCTCTAGTACTCTAACTATATCTTTAACCTGAATTAATCTTTTTAACTTTGATTTTCTAATTTCAGGAGTTGTTCCTGTTTGTAAAATTTTATTTTTAATTTTTGAAGATGAAATATTTTTTGTATAGGGAACCTCAATAAGTTTTCCAGACCATTTTTTTAAAGTTTTAATAACTTTTGCTCTTGTACTTTTTTGAATACCTGTTTTCCAATCATCACCGTGTACTACATAATTGGGTTTTATTTTTTGAAGATTCTGTGTGTAATCAAGAGTTTTTTGCTGTACCACTTTTTTTACATATCTTATATTCTTTAAAATAACTTCACGTTGTCTGTAATTCAAATGAGGTAATTTCCTGTAAGAAGTTATAGCTTTATCCGTTAATAATCCCACAGTTACATTTCCTAATTTAGATGCATATTTTAAAATATTGATATGTGCCTCGTGTAAAATATCTGCAGAAAAAGCAACATAAACTGATTTTTTACTTTTATTTTTTTTCATTTTCAAAATTTTCTTAGTTTAACATAATCTTTATTAGAATTAATATTTACCCAGTAATAGTTTTGTTTCTTGATAGCATATAGTGAATCTCCAGTAAATTTTATATAATTATTAATAACAATTTCCCACGGTAATTTTTTATTTCTTCCAACCAAAAATTTATCCATAAAATTAAAAATTTTTTCTGATGATAATTTTGATATTTTATTTATTCCAATAACTTCCCCTAGAAAATTTTTAATTTTAGAAATATAATTAATTTCCTTAATTCTTAGTTTTTTATCTACTTCAACAACTAAACTATTTTTTTTAAGAATTTTATTGTTTGAATGAATTCCAATAATATTTTTATTTTTATTTCTTATAATATTATCTAAAAATAACGGATTAAAAAAAATATCAGTATGTAAGAGTAAAATGGGCATTTTTTTTTTAAACCAGGATTTCTTAAAAGAATGCCAACTGCAACCATGATTATTTTTTCTAAAATTTTCTATTTTAATAATATTAAATTTTATACCTTTAATTTTTTTTAGTACTTGCAATATCATATGAGATTTATATCCAAGAACTATTGAAATTTGTTTAGCTTTTCTTTTCTTTAAAATATCTATTATGGATTCTATTAAATATTTTTTTTCTATTTTAATCAATGATTTAGGGTGTTTTTTTCCCTTTTTCCCGAACCTTTTGCCAGTGCCAGCCGCCAGTAATAATATTGAATACTTGCTTAGATTTATCATCTAATCCAAATACGAAGTAACGATCTTTGTGGACCTTTGTTATTCAATTTAAAACCTGATCTACCATGGGCTAAATAATCATTATTCAAAATAATTATATCACCCTCGTTAAGCCTGTATTTAGTTTGAAATTTTTTTTTATTTAACAATTCATCTAATGTATTCATTGCATTAATTATTTTGGGTGACAAAGCTGATTTTTTTATATTATGCCCTGCCTCAATATATTCTCTTAAGTATCTAAATCTGAAATTATTATAACTATTTTCAAAAATAGCTTTTTTAAAAATATTGTTATTAGAAAATCTAAAACCTCTTCTCTCAAAATAAAATCTATCTTTAAGTACATTCAAGATTTTTTTATTATTTTTTTTTAAATATCTATAAATTTTGTTTGTAGAAACAATTATAGAATCTCCTCCTTGCTTGGCCTGATTTAAGCATGCCATAATTACATATTTCGGGGGACTATATAATTGTGGTCCATCTGAATGTATTGCGCCACCTATATTAGTTTGGTGATACCTTAGTTTAATGTTTTTATTTTTTAATTTTTTCTTAAGAAGCTTTGTATTAGGTTTAACTAAAACAAATTTTTGTCCATGTTTATTTTGCGACAAAGGTTTACCAAATAATTTTGAAAATTTTATAGTTTTTGAAATTATTTTATTGGGGTCTTTTTCAAATTTTTTTATTATTATAAAAAAATTTTTTTTATTTAAATATAGCTTTTTAATATTCTTAATACTATTTTTAAGATTAAGAGTTTTTTTATTATTTTCTGTATAAATTATGAAGTTATTTTTTAGTTGTTTTAAAATATCTTTTTTCATTTAATTTTTTTTCTTTTTTTTATAGTATAATTCAAATATTCAAAATCTTTTGCATTATCAAGATCTATACTCTCGTCATCTTGTACTTCAAAGAAAAAAGGTTTGTTACCTATTCTGCATTTGTATTTTTTAAGTGCTCTTTTGCTAATTCCATATAGTCCAGTAGTCTCTACAACGACAGGTGTTGCGTCTTGACTTCTTGGTAATTTTTTAGGTGAATAATTTACTGGCTTTTTTTTATGCCAAAACCAAGAATATAGAGATTTAGACGTTAATATTGAATCATATTTTTTGGTATTCTTTAAAAATTTAATACATGAGTTAATAGTAGATACTGTCATTAGTGGAGAAGTAATAAATAATTGAAAATAAATATCTGCATCAATGATTTTAGAGTGGTAATTGATTAGATCATTTCCGTTCGCACTATTCTTTGCAAGTTTTGGTAATCTTTTAATAAAATGGATTTTGTTTTTTTTACAATATTTATTTATTTCATCACTATCTGAATCAACATAAATTTCATCAAATTTACATTTTAATATTTTATGTAAAAGAATTTTATATAAAGGTACACCATTAATTTTAATAAAATTTTTTCCAGGCACTCTAGTAGAGTGCTTCTTTATTGGAATAATTGCAACAACTTTCATAAATTTCTATTTAATTAATTTAAATATTAAACTTTTAAATATAAAATTATTTTTATCAAAGCTTATTTTCATTTTATCTTTTTTAATTTTATTTTTCCATTTTTCTTTACTTAAAGAAAATAAGAACTTTATTTTTTTTTCAAAGTTTTTGTAAATTAGGTTGTCTAATATGTATGTCTTATTAAGATTTTTATAAGTTTTAAAGTATAATTTTTGTAAATCAAAAAATATAATTTTTTTTTCCTTAGCTAGCATCTCTAATCCCAGGTTGGAATTAAAACATGCTATTGTTTTTGACATGTCAGCTAATGTGTAAGGAGATATTTTTTTTTCAATGTAAAATTTTTTACAATTTTGGTTAATAAATTCTAGTTCATCTTTTTCCCATTTATATTTTTTTGTCTTAAATTGATTGTATGCGAGTGCTATTAATAATTTTTTATTATGGTTTAAACAATATCCATCTAATAATTTAAGTATTTTTGCTTCTATTTTTCTCTCTGAAGTACTCTGTCTTTTTCTAAATTGTGAAATATACATAATATCATATTTTTTTTTTTTAAAATTTTTAACTAAAATTTCATTATTTTTTAAAGCTCCGGAAATTATAAACTTTGTTTTTATAATTTTTTTTAGTATTTTTTTTATTCTTTTATCGTAAACAAAATAATAGTCTGTCTTGTTATTACTAAAAATTTTTTTGTAAATTTTATTTTCACCAGCCCATACATTGCCTAACTGATAACAAATAGAAATAATTTTTGGAAAAAGTTTTTTTACTTTTAATAGTTTTCCATTCATATCATGGCCAATTACAATTTTGGGCGATAAAGATTTGATTAAAAAGATTTGATAATTTTCTTTTATTATTTTTAAATTAAATTGGAACTTACCTATAGAATAAATAAATGCTTGAATTAAATATATTAGATATATTTCATTTTTAAGTACGTAATAATTAATATTTTTAAATTTAAGGTCAGCATAATTATTATCTACTAATAATAAGTCAACTTTTTTATTTACTTTAAAATTTAGTTTATACATTTGGTGACTATCTCAATTCAATTATGTTAGAGAACTTATTTAAGAACTTTAATGACTTTTTTCTTTTTCAATATGGAGATTTCTGACAAAACTTTGCTTATTTTTTCATTTATAGTCTCTGCAATTTGTATCAAATCAAATTTTCCATCTGCATAGGCTAGAATATTCATTCTTGTCTTTACTAAGCTATTCGTTTTTTTTGTACTAATAGAGGGATAAAGTTTATATTTTGATAACATTGGTTCTCCTAAAGTTTTAGTTTGAATTTTAATTGTTTGTGTATTTTCAATTAGATTAATAACTTTTTTGTATATTTTAATTGAGGAGTCTAGTCCTTGAATTGAAATAAATTTTAAATCATCATGGGATGTATGGTATTCTGGATATTCACCGTATTTACTTTTCATGATTGAACATACCGGCAAATCTACTCCTGGACTATTGTATTGTCTTTCATCACTACCTCGATCCAAAAAACTGTAATATTTTACTTTCTTTTTTTGTCTTTTGAGAACATATCTTGCAGCACAGTCCGCTAAGGTATTACCCTTTTTTGATTGTAAAAACGAAAAGTTCTTGTTGTCTCCAACACATACAACTTGAAACCCGGCAATTAAATTTTTTTTTAAATATTTTATATTTTTTTTTAAATATCCTATTGTTCCTATAGTTTCTGGAAGAAACAAAATTCTATATGAATATTTTTTATTTTTTTTAGTTTTTAACCATTTAGCTAAGGCCAAAGATACTACTAGACCAGAAATTTCATTATTACCCATGGATGGATGGCAAATATTGGTTGAGATTAAAATTTCTTTTTTTAGCTTACCTTTTATATATATTTCTCCATATTTTAAATTTCCCTTTTTAAAATTTGAATCAATAACCACTTTATATTTGCCTTTCTTTAATACCTTTCTTTTATTATGTGAAATACAAAAGCCCCAATGTTTTTTATAATAACTGGTAACATATGGAATTGCATTTGGTTGTGATTTAAGTGAATAAATATGCTTGTTTAACTTCTTGAAATTTAAAATTTTATTAATTGGTCTAGAATACCCAACAAGATGTAAATTATTTTCTTTAAAATCTATAATTTTTTTTCCTTTTAATTCAGCAACATATGCATCTCGTACATTCCACTCTAGTGGAATGTTCCAGTCAAAAACTTTATGGCCGCTCTTTATATTGTGAATTTTTAATTGAGAGCAAATTTTTTTAAAGTAAACAAGAGTTTTATTCACTCCTTCTCCAGTCAAACTTCTATTAAATGGAAATATATTCTTGGCCCAAGAATATGCTTTTTTTCCTTCTGACATAATAATTTATTTTATTATTTTTTTAAGAATTTTATTGATGGATTTTTCATCCATCATTTGTATTACTAGCTTTTGATCAAGATTAATTTTAAAATATTTTTCAATTGAAATTATTAATTGTAAATGACCAAACGAGTCCCAATTTTCCACATTTTGCGTGCTTAGATTTTTTTCAACACTATTTTTTAAGTTAAATTCCTTAATAATTATATTTCTAATTATTTGTTCTAATTTCTTTTCCATTTTTTATTCTGCTTAATTTATTAGTATCAATTTTTCCATTTTTATTACGAGGAAAATCACTATTTATAATAACAATTTTTTGTGGAACCATATATTTTGGTAGTTTTTTCGATAATATTTTTGTAATTTTATCCTGATTCAAAGAATTATTTTTTGTCGAAACAAATGCTGCGATATATTTTTTACTATTTTTTTTATCAAAATCTACTACAACTTTTGTTTGGTCAACTGTTTCTATACCAGAAATAGCATGCTCGATCTCTTCAATTTCAATTCTATAGCCCTGGACTTTAACTTGGTTGTCTGATCTTCCAACGTAAAAATAATTACCTTCACTATCAATTTTTAAAATGTCACCAGTTTTGTAAATTTTTTGCGGAAATCTCTCATCAACTGGATTATTAATATAATATTTTTTATTCAAATAAGGACTTGCCCAATACCCCTCGGAGATTTGTGGTCCATAAACATAATGTTCACCTTTTTTTGCATGTGGTGTAAATTTATTTCCATTCATAAGAATAACCCTTATCAAAGGTAATGGTTTTCCTACTGGTATAGATTGATTCTTTTTTATATTTTTTGGAATCTCATAACTGTGAGATATTATTGCGGTTTCTGTAGTTCCATAAACGTTATAAACTTTTGATTTCTTTACATGTTTATACCAATCATAGATAAGATTTTTTGGTATAGCTTCACCTGTCAAAACTAAGTGTTTAATTTGTTTAATTTCTTTTTTTTCCAAGTTTGAGTTTTCACGTAAATTATTAATTAAACTTGGAATACAGAATACTACATCAATTTTTTTGTTTTCTTTAAAGTAAATATAAGGATTAATTCTATAACTTCTTTTATTAAAAGGGATTAAAGTACCAGAATTCATCCAGCAAACAAAAAGATCGAAAATTGAAGGATCAAAAGTCAAATCCGAAAAATGTGAAAATCTAAGTCCTTTTTCAAACTCAAAAAGTTTTTTAGATAAATTTAAAAAAGTGCTTGTATTTTTGTGAGTTACCATAACACCCTTTGGATTTCCTGTACTTCCTGAAGTAAAAATAATATAAGCCAGATCACTTGGTGAAAGGTCATACTTCATTACAGGCTTGTCTGATTTATACTTTTTTAGAGACGATAAATTATATATGTTTTTACTAGTTTTTTTTGTTTCATCTAATATTAAAATTTTCGTATTAAAATTTTTCAATGTACTTGAAAACTTTGCAAAGTACTTCTTTTCACTTATGATAAATTTTGGTCTTAAAACTTTGATTAAATAAGATATTCTTGCATTCGGGAAAGAAGCAGATAAAGGTACCCAGCAAGCCCCACTTTTTAGTATACCTAACACTGAAGCATATTGATTAATGTTTTTTTCAGTAAAAATACAAATTCTATCGTTTGGCGCAATTTCGTTTGTTATCAAAAAATTAGCTATTTTATTTGAAAATTTATCTAGATAGCTATATTTAAAATTTTTTCCTTCATAGCTAACACAAATTTTATTAGGGTTTTTCTTTGCTGTTTCTTCAAAAAAATCTTGTTGGAAATTTAAGTTCATTTTAAAGGAAATTTATCTATTTTATATTTTGGCTTTCGTTTAAGAAAAAAATTTATATCTTTTTTTAAACAACTAATTCCTACATCGAAACAAGGCTTCATTTTGACTTTCGTAATTTTGATTTTTTTATTTTTATTTTCAACTAAAATTTTATTCTTTTTTAAAATTTTTTTAAAATTTTCTAAATCATAAATTACATCCAGATTTAAATATCTTAGTGTACTGATGCTATTATTAAATTGTTTTTTTCCCTTATGTGTAATAGGAACATTAAAAAGTTTATTATACAGGTAAGGAACACCAAATCTAAATTCTATATACCTCGTAAAAGTAAACGTAGCTTCGGAAAAATCACAACCTAATAAAACAATATCAGCATTTAAATTATAAAGTTTATCCCAAGCAGAATCGACACCGAATCCATTGCTAGTTCCTCCTTCTGTAATAAATTTAGCTTTTTTTCCAATTGCTGTAATATTAAATAATGGATTATTAGATCTGAATGAATTTGGTTTTTTTGTTAAATAATGACTTAATGCACCAAACTCTCTGTGAGAATTAGATTTCTTTTTGTCAAAATTTATTTTCCTATCAGCATAATCCCAGTTAGAGCTGGGAACGCATATTGTGGAATTTTTTCCAAAATTTTTCTTTAGAATGTTTAGTATTACTTCTGGCATCTTATTTATTTTTACGCCATTTGCTATTCCAATATGAACTAGAGAGGAATGAACAACATAACAAGAATTTTTTTTAAAATTAATTTGTTTTAGAGCGTTATCAATCTCTTTTTTTGATATTTTTTGCATTTTGTTTTAGGTGCTAAAATCTATTTTTTATCATCTCCGTCAAGATACCAGGTGTACATATTTCCATCTTTTGCTATCTCAACACTTTGAGGTTTCTTCCAGCTAGGATTCCATTTGAGTCTTTCTTCATAACTAAAGCCTGAGTTTAGAAGCAAAGAATTATCTTCTAACCTTTTTTTTATAATTGTATCCTCGTAAATTACTATTTTTCCAATATCACTCAATACTGCATACTTTGGTTTTGATCTTCCTGAAAATAAACCACAGCTACTTAATCTTCTTGTAAGATCATAACCTTTTTTTAAACTGGTTCTGTGGTGACTTGTTCCAACCATTGGAATTGCATGAAATAAGTAATGTGCCTCGATATCATTTTCTCTTAATTTTTTATATAATTCCACTAAAGTGGAAAAGTCGTCGTTAACTCCTTTGAGAAGAGGGTTCTGGTTATAAATTTTAAAACCAATATTTTGAAGTTTTTTTATGGATTTAATAGATTCATCCCAAAACTCTAGGGGGTGGTTTACATTTATTCCCACTTCGAATCTAAATTTTTTAAAACTTGAAAATAATTCCAACATGCCATCATTGATTCTTTCTGGGTCTTGAAATGGGACTCTTGTTCCTATTCTTATAATGGATATATTTGGAGCATTCTTTTCTATTTGTTCTAAAGTAAATTTCAAAAGAGGAAGGCTCATTAGAGGGTCTCCACCTGTTATTAGCACCTCGAACACATCCTTTTTATTTTCCTTTGAAGACATATATTTTGTTGCTCTAATAATTTCATCTTTTTTCATTGTCTGAATTGGATATTGACCCCTTAGACACCATCTGCAGTGTGCCGCACATACAGTTGTTGGCTCAATTAAAATTGTGGGTTTATAGAGTCTCTCAACACCTACTAAGGGCATACCCTCATAACTAACTTCAACGTTTGACTCATAGTGTCTTGTTCTCTCTATATTGCTTGAATAATTTTCTTTTTTAGATTGTAAATATTGTGAGGCAACAGCAAAATATTCTTTACTATCAACACCATAATCTTTTTTTAAATCATGAATTTTTGATTTTAAAAAAGGTGATATAATTTCTTTAAATGATCCTTTTTCTTTTGTACCGGCCATGATTAGTTTAACCTTGAAAATCCAGAAGTTTTTGTTGGTCCCTCTAATAAATTATCAATATTTTTTTTATTCATCTCACAATCTCGAATAGTCCTAAAAATACAATCTAAATTTTTAAAATATTTTTTAATGATATTATTATCATGATGTACAGAAATGTAAATCGTGTTTGATGCTAAGAAATTTTTTTTAAGCATTTCTTGAGTTAAAAACGTTTGATATTTCAAATTATTTTTGTTTATAAAGTTGAATGTGCAAAGAGCGTCTAATCCAGAAATAGAAATTTTTAATTTATATTTTTTTGAGAGTTTGATCCATGATTTTTTAATTTTTTTTCCTATTAATGAAATTTTTTTCCATGATTTAGTCCTCTCCATAACCTGGAGAGTTTTTAGGCCTGCTGTCGGTCCAATTCTTTCTGTCCAAAAAGTACTACTTATGAACGAATTGTTAGCGTGTTTCATAACCTCAGATTTTCCAAGTATAGCGTTTATTGCGTACCCATTCCCTAAAGCTTTTCCGAATACAGCTAAATCGGGATATACTTTATATTTCATGTGTAACCCTCCAAAATTTTCTCTAAAGCCAGAAGTACACTCATCAAAAATAAGAATAATATTATATTTATTTGCTAGTCGTCGAACTTTGATAAGAAAATTATTTTTTGGTGGAAAATTTCTCATTACTTCCATTTTTATAATTCCAACATCTGGATGTTTTTTAATTATTTTTTTTAAATCATTAATTTCGTTATATCTGAAAGTAAAAACAGTATTTTTAAGTTTTTTAGGTACTCCAGAATTTGGAATACCATCTATAAGATGATTTTTAAGATTATTTGATTTATTTAAGTTTGCAGAGATATACCAATCATGCCAACCATGATAGCCGCAAATTGCAATCTTATAGCGTGGTCCAGCTGCAGCTCTAGCAATTCTTATCGCTACAGCGTTTGCTTCTCCTCCACTTCTAGTAAATTTAGATTTTGAAGCCCAAGGATGTAAACTAATTAATTTTTCAGCTAAAAAAACTTCTTCTGGGCAATTCAGGGTGGTTAGATTTCCTTTTTGAATTGTATTTTTGACAGCATTATCAACTTCTGGGTTCGAGTATCCCAAAATATTTGTTCCAACACCCATTAAAGAAAAATCCGTAAATCTTTTGTTATTTAAATCCCAAACATAACATTGCTTAGCTTTACTAAAGTAGCAAGGCCAAAGATTTGGTGCAAATCTATCCTCTCTTTTAGATAAAAGCATATTACCCCCTTCGATTGAGTTTTTAGCCCTTCTCCAAAACTTTTGTCCAAGTCCCATTTTAAAGCCTTCGTTTCTCATCTTATTTCCTACGTTAAAAAGCTTCATTTTAATCATAGCCTTATTTATTTCATCAAAAGAGAAAACTATTCTTGGATAAAAATAATTAAATATTTTTTTTATTTTCCACAAATCATTTTTTTCATCTAGAGTTAGATTTTCTTTGGACAAATCTTTTGTATTTAATAAATTAATTTTTTTGCAATTAATTTTATTAATTAGAGTAGTGACATGTTCTCTGTCACTTAACTTTTTTGTAATTTTTTCAAGCTTTTCCAAAATTTTAAATGAAATTACTTCTACGTCCATGCCATCTGGGAAAGATGCAGGATAAATATTACTTGAATATTCAGCTTTTTCTAAGAAATGTCTTTTTACAATTTTATCTATTAAGAACGGATCTACAAGTGGGCAATCACCTGTGACTCTGACAATATTTTGAGCTTTTATTTTTTTTGCAATTTTATAAAAACGCTTAAGAACATCATGCTCTGATCCTTTAAAGAACTTTATTTTTTTTTCTTTTAAATGCTTCTCTAAATTTTTATTTTTTTTATTATTTGGTATAGCTACTATTATTTTATCAACGTTTTTAGATTTCGATAACCTTGAGACTATTATTTGAATTATACTTTTTCCATTAATTTTATATAAAACTTTTTTTGGAAATCTTATAGAATTTTCTCTAGCCTGTACTAAAACAACAGTTTTATGTTTTTTTATATTTATTTCCATTTTGAAGGATCTATTAATTTTTTATTTTTTTGGGATAAAAAACTTTCAAATTTTAGATTTTTTTTTATTTTACAATCTAAGACTTGTTTAAATTGTTTTTCATTTTCAATACCAATTACATATCCTGAAATATTTTTCACACCATTAATAAATGATAAGCAAGCTGTTAATCCTGATATTCTATTTTTATTTAACCAATTATAATAATCTTTCCAAAAAGTTCTCCATCTTTTAAAGTACTTCATTTTTCTTAAGTCTTTAGATAGTAATATTCCTTGTAAAAATATGGATCTAGCATGTATTTCAATATTTTTTTTTCTAATATTTTGTAAAAAATTTTTATCACAAAAAGTTTGATTAATAATATTTAATGGAACTTGAAGAATATCAAATTTATACTTTTTTAATAAAATCTTTGCTTCTCTTAAATTATAAACAGAAAATCCAATTTTTTTTATCTTTCCTTTTTTTTTTAGCTCATTTAAATTTAAAATATATTTTTTATATTTATTATTTAGTAAAATATTTGAGTTATGTATCAAAACACAATATAGAGATTTAGTTTTTAAGTCTCTAACAATATTTTTAATTATTTTTTCTATCCATAGTTCTGCATTTATATTGTTATTAGTAGGAATAGATATTTTTGTTATTACTTTAATTTTATTTAAATTTAATTTTCCTAAAATTTTATGTACTCCAGAATAATTTATTGACGTATCTATATATCTAACTTTATTTTTGTTTGAATTTTTAATAATTTTTTTAAATTCGGAAAATCTGATAGATTTTTTTAAAAAACCGTATTTTTTATTAAGATTTGCAGTACCAAGAATTATTTGTGACACGAAAGATTTATTTTATAAAACTTAATTTTAAAGGTGTAGCTTGCATAATGTTTTTTTTCGCTGTTTTGCCAATAACTTTTTCAAAGTATTTTGGATGCAAACCATACCCGGGTCTAATAATTTTTATATTGTTGTAATTAATTTTATCTCCTTTTTTAATATTTCTAACAACAAATATTGATCTTTTTAATCTTGAATTTTTTATTTCAGTTTTGTCAATTTCAAATTTTTTTTGTCCCAAAGCTTCCCAGGCAGCAAATGTTTCTTTTACAAGTGCACGAAATTCCTGGGGTGGGAGAGAAAAATCTTTGTCAACACTTCCATCATTATTTTTTAAAACTATATGTTTTTCAATAATTGTTGCTCCAAACGCAATACTAGCAACAGCTGCGCCAATGCCTTTGGTATGATCAGATAAACCAATTTCACACTTAAGTTTATCTCTTAATAATTCAATTGATTTTAAATTTGAACTTGATGGATGGGATGGATAACTACTTGTGCATTTTAAAAAAGCAAAATTTTTATTTTTTGTCTTAATGAAAATTTTTCTAATTTCCTCAATTTCTCTTAGTTGAGTCATACCTGTTGATACTATTACTGGTTTCATGGTATTTGCTACTTTTTCAATTAGTGGAAAATGATTATTTTCAAATGATGCTATTTTGTATGCGGGGCAATCAAGCTTTTCTAAATAATCTAATGATTTAAAATCAAATACAGAGCTAAAACAAATTATTCTATTTTTTTTTGCAAAATTAAATATCTTTTTGTGCCATTTTTTTGGTGTAATAGCTTTAGTGTATAAATCAAAAAGTTTTTTTCCATTCCATGGGCTTGCTCTGTCATTAATTCTAAAATAATTTTTTTCAGAGTTTATAGTAATTTCATTTAAATCAAATGTTTGTAGTTTTACTGCGCTTGCTCCAGCTTTTTTAGCACTTCTAATAATCTTTAAAGCTCTATTTAAGGATCCTTTGTGGTTTCCAGAAATCTCAGCAATTATAAAAGGTTTATGATTTTTGCTTATAATTCTTTTGCCAATTTTAAACATACTTTAATTTCAAAATTTTAATATTTTTTTTAGTTTTGTTAATTATAAAACCTGCAGATTGTAAAGCTCTCAAAGATTTTAGATTATTATTAAAAACTTTCGCAAAAATTGGTTCCTTTTTTTTATTATATTTTTTGAATTTTTTTATAAATAAATTTAACATTACAGAAGAATAACCCATACCTCTTTGCTTTGGAGAAATAATATATCCGATTTCTAAATATTTATTTTTTTTTAAATATACTGCTCCACATTTTTTTGCTTTTGAAAAGAAAATCCATAAAAAACCCCTTAATTTAATTTGATGATTAAACCACTTTGAATGATCAGATAATTTTATTTTTTTTTTATTAAAACTCATTTTTCTAGTTGAAATATTATTTCGTAAATTGTAAAAATATCTAGAGTCATTTTTTTTTGCTATAGACAATCTAAAATTTTTATTTTTCAACTTTATTTGGAAAGTTTTTTTACTAATTTAGTAATTTTTTTATCTTGATTTGAAATCCTATTCAGAATTTTTTTTGCATCTTTTGGAGCATGTTTAAAAGCTAATTTTAATAAACTCATCCAGTTTTCGTTATTTTGTGATCGAATTTTTTTAATTTTATTTATGATTTTATTAGAATTATTTTTTTTCATTTTACCTTCTTAAAAGGAAAGCTTTTATTAAATAGCAAATCTTATTAACTTGTTTTATACTAAGATTATAGTAAATCGGTAAGGAAATTTCATCTTCAAAAAACTTTTCGGCTATTGGGAAATCACCTTTTTTATATCCAAAATTTTTCATATAAAATGGCTGTAAATGTATTGGAGTGTAATGAACTTGTAAGAAAATGTTCTTTTTTGCAAGAAAATCAAAAAGTTTCCACTTCTTTTTTCCAATTTTTTTAAAATTAATTAATAATGGAAATAGATGATAAGCATGATAATTATTTTCTTTGACGTATTGTGTTTTAAAAAAATTTTTACCCTCAAAATTTTTTCTATAAATTTTCGCAATTTCATTTCTTTTTTTTACAAATTTATCTAATTTTTTTAATTGACTGATTCCTAATGAGCATTGAATATCCGTGATTCTATAATTGAACCCAAGATATTTCATCTGATAATTCCAGGGTTTTTCTTTAATTTTAGTTTTTAACACACCATGTGATCGTAAAATTTTTACCTTATCATGAATTTTTTTATCATTAGTTAATACTGCTCCACCCTCTCCAGTGGTTATATTTTTAACTGCATGGTAACTATGGACAGCTATATCGGCATATTTAGAGGCATAATTTTTTTTGTAATAATATTTAGCTCCAATTGCGTGGCAATTGTCATTTATTAATTTTACATTAAATTTTTTTGTAATAAGAGAAAGTTTTTTCCAGTCACAAGGGTTCCCAGCAAAATCTGTTGCGATCAGAGCTTTTACTCTTCTTTTATATTTGTTGTACTTTTTTATTTTTTTTTCTACTTCAATTAAATCAATATTAAAATCTTTTTCATTAATATCTATAAATACTGGTGTAGCACCACAATAAATGACAGCATTAGATGCTGCCAAAAAGCTCATTACTGAACACAATATTATATCATTTTTTTTCCATCCTAATGCTAAACCGCATAAATGAAGACCAGCAGTTCCATTGATAACAGCACAAGAATATCTAGATCCAAATTTTTTGTTTAAAACCTTCTCAAATTTTGTAACTTGTGGTCCTTGAGTTAACTTTTTACTTCTTAGTGTTGAAATAACAGATTTTTCATCGAGTTTATCGATGTACTGTTTACCGTAAGTGATTGTCATTAATTATTTTATTGTTTGGATAAGTTTTTTTATTTCAGAAATAGAGAGAAATTTCATATTATTTTTACTACTATAATTAAACCCTCTCTTACATTTTTTTCCACCGTTAAGCTGTAATGTTTTTGATAGATTAAAATCACCAGGATTATTCAAGTTAAAATCTGAGGCAATTACAAAGTAATCTTTATACTCATAAGTATTCAAAGAATCTGTTTCTGTTATCATTTCCTCATGAATTTTCTCACCAGGCCTTATTCCTATTATTTTTATTTTAGTATTTGGATCTATAGCTTTTGCCAAATCAATAATTCTTATGGATGGAATTTTAGGCACAAATAGCTCTCCACCTACCATCAATTTGATACATTTATTTACAAAGGCTACACCCTCTTCTAAAGTAATATTAAACCGTGTCATTTCTCTATCTGTGATTGGAAAAATACCCTCATTTCGACATTTAAGAAAGAAAGGTATAACTGAACCTCTGCTGTTCATAACATTTCCATATCTAACAACTGAAAACTTCACGTCTTTTTTTCCTCTAATATTATTGGCTGACAGGAACAATTTATCTGATGCCAATTTTGTTGCGCCGTATAGATTTATTGGAGCTGCTGCTTTGTCTGTACTTAAGGCAATTACTTTTTTAACATTTCGCTCTAAAGCTGCTTCTATAACATTTTGAGCTCCTAACACATTTGTTTTAATAGCTTCAAATGGATTATATTCTGCTATTGGAACTTGTTTTAAAGCAGCTGCGTGAATTATATAATCAACTTTTTCCATAGCTAATCTTAATCTTGGATAATCTCGAACATCACCAATAAAAAATCTTAAATTTTTATTTTGTTTTTCGCTGAATTCATTTTTCATTTCGAATTGCTTTAATTCATCTCTACTGTAAACAATTATTTTTTTTGGCTTAAATTTCTTTAAACAAGTTTTTACAAACTGTTTTCCAAAAGATCCAGTCCCTCCAGTTACTAAAATTGTTTTGTTTTTAAACATGTTTTGGATAATTTTTATTAAGATAATTTAATATACTTTTCTTAGTACTTAAAGGTTTAAAGTCGTATAGTTTTATGGCGCGTCTAATGTCTAAGTAAAAGCCCATATTTTTGTTTGATTTCCAATTTATATTATTATTGACATCAAAATAATTAGAAACAATATCTATAATTTTATTTAACTTTAATGGTTTAGAAGATCCAAGTAAAATATTTCCAGATTTAAAATTTTTTCTTAAAAGATTTTCAATAAATAAATTTAATGAACTGGATAAAAGAAGATTATTAAATAATTGATTCGAATTGTATATTTTTATTTTTTTTAAACATTTAATTTTTTTTATAATATTTGAAATAAAATTATTCTCCATTTCTGTAAGGAGCAATCCAGGTATTCTAATATTATAAACTTTTATTCTTTTATTCTTTAGAAATAATTTCTCAGATTTTAATTTCAATGAAGAATAATTTGATTTGGAAAATGATTTTGAATATTCATTTACCATTCTACTTTTATTGTTTTTATTATAAACTGCAACAGTTGAAATAAATATCATTTTTTTTATTTTATTATTTTTTTTAATATTAGAGAAAATTTTTTTATCAATTAATTGATTTTGAATTATTTTTTTTTTATTTCTCTCAATAGTGTTAGAAGCCGTATGAATAACAACATCACAATTAGGTATTATAAAATTTTTTTTTAATATATCTTTTTTATAATTATAAAAATTTTTTTTTTTACTTGTAATATTTATCTTTTTTCTACTATTTAAAATACAAAAATAATTTTTATTTATAAGGTAATTAGATAAATTTTTACCAATTTTTCCACTCCCACCGGTAATAAATATTCTCATTCAAACCTAATTTCTATTTGCTGTAATTAATTTATTAAAGCTTGGATCACTTCTTCTAAGTACATTGAACTTTCCAAACTTTTTTACCTTGGAATTTTCTAAAAATAGAATTTTATCACAATTTTTTAACGAATTTAAACGATGAGTTACAAAAATGAGAGTGGCTTTTTTAAAATTCTTTTTAATATTTTTCAGAACTTTAACTTCTGAAATTGTATCTAAAGCATTAGTTGCCTCATCAAATATAATAATTTCAGGATTGTTATATAGGGCTCTAGCGATAACAATTTTTTGTTCCTGCCCACCACTTAGTCGCAAACCACTATCACCTAATTTTGTATTGTATTTAAATCTTAATTTTTTTACATGTTTTTCTAAATCTACAATTTTACAAAGTTTTTTTATATTCTTTAAATGGTTTTTTTTACTTTTTTCACCTAGAGATATGTTGTTTATTATTGTGTCATTAATAATGTATCTTTCCTGTGTCGCATAACCAATTTTCTTTTTCCACTGATTATTTTCAAAAATTTCTATTGGTTTTCCATCTAAATTTATATCTCCATCTTCTTTTTTTAATAAACCACTCAAAATATTTATAAATGTTGACTTTCCAACGCCCGTTTTTCCACATACACCTATAAATTCTCCCTTTTTAATTTTTGCTGTAATATTAATTTTGTTTCTAGAATTTTTATATTTGTATCTTAAATTTTTAATTATTAAATACTTATTGAATCTAATATTTTTAGAGTAACTTTTAATTTTATTCTTTTCTTTAAAATTAATTATTTTTTTTAAGTCTGGATAAATTTTGTTGTAGATATCTGAATGAAACCTTATTTGAAGAACTTGTAGATAGATTTCTTGTATACCTGGTATAATTCTTCTTAAAGAAATAGCTATTACGCCAAGCACTGGAATTATATTTTTTAAATCTTCAGACTGAAAAAATAAAATTAAAGATATAATTAAAATGCCACCATACGCAATTACTTCGATAAAATAAGATGGCAATATGCTATAAAAATTTTGTTGAACATTTGCATTTTTATAAAGTTTTGCAGAAAAATTAAAATTATTTGCAAAATAATTATTTTTGAATAATTTTAGTTGCTGGATAACTCCAAACGCATCACCTAAAGATTTAGAAAATCCTTCAAAATATTTAGAATAATTTTTTGATATTTGATCATATTTTTTACTAACTTTTTTATAAAATAAAAAGTAATAACCTAATAATATAATTGCTAAAATTATAATAATAGTGGATTGGTAAAGAAGGAGAAAAGTAAAAATTATCGATGTAGTTAGTATTTGAGAAAATATAAGAATGTATGGTGATAGAGTTCCTGATATTAAATTCTCAACATACGTTGTACATTTTTGGATCAATAGTGATTTATTTTGTGAAGAAAAAAAACTATATGGTTGTTTTAAATAAAAGTTAAAAACTTCACTTGTCATTTCATAAATTAGTTTTCTTGAGAAATTTATTGAAAAAATTTTAGAAATAAATCTTATAAGTTGATTTAGAAAAATTAGAGTAAAGGAAACTAACCCCAAAAAAATTAAAAATTCATTATTATCATATCCTAGAAAATTATTTATTTTTCTCAAATAAAGATTTTCATTTAATAAATTTGGATCCACTAATAGTGAGAGAAATGGGATAACCGAAACGACTCCTATCAAGTCTAAAGCGCTTGATAGAAATGCTAAAAATATAACAAAAAATAAATAATATTTATTTTTTTTATCCAACAATGAAAAAATGTTATTTATTTTTTTAAACATTTTAATTAAATAAATTTATATTTTTTTTTATAAAATATTCAGAAATAAAAAAACTTGGTGAAAATAAATTTTTAGTTTTTTCAGTAAAAGGTACTTTAAATGAGTCTTGTAGTTCTTTATCAAAATTAAATTTTCCACATCTAAAATTTGTCATTTCGCTAACAGCATTAAAAATTTCATCTGGAGAATTTTCAATTAATTCTAAATTAAATTTATTATACTGATTAGTTTCATCAAAAATACCAACTGGGGTTTCTTCATTTTTGAATTTAAAATTAAGATCAATTAATTTTTTGTAAGGTATATATTTTTTATTTTTTTTATCAAAAACTTTTTTGAATATTACTACTACGTTATTTTGAAAAGTGAACAAATTTGGAGGGTGTATCCAATTTGTGTATACAATAGGTTTTTGAAAGTTCATTGCTAATATGTCAGGTCCTGAACCTGTTCCAATATAAATATCGCAATTCTTCATTAACAATAAATCATTTTTTTCATTTCTAAATTTAGAAAATGTATAGTCAAATATCTTTTTATCTGAACACCTTTTTTCGGCTTTTGAACCAAACCTAACTAGTTGAAAGTTTTTTTTTAAAAAGGGTGTTAGCGCTAACTCAAAGTTAGATATATTTTCGTTTCTATAACTGTGATGACTACTTTCTAAATTACTTATTTTTTTTTTATAGGCACTATCACGACAACTAAAAAGTAAGTATTTTTTTTTTAATAAATTATTAATTTCATTATCAGTACTTTTATTATTGCTAATATCAAAATAAATCTTATTTTGGTTATATAGTTTTTTATATACACAATTATCTCGGTGAATATATCCATGAATTAAAATATTTTTTATATTATCAGTATATAAATTTGATTTGTAATAAAAATAATAAATAATATTGTAAAAAATATTTAATTTCTTTTTCATAATTATAGAAAAGGCTTTAAGAAAAATTTCTAAATTTACTATTTTTTTTTTGAAAAATAAGTGCGAAGGATCAATAATAATTTCAAATTTTTTATTTTCTTTGGAAAGATATAATAAATTAATCAATCCTCCTAAGATTGATGGATCGATATAAATAAATTTTTTATTTTTTAAAAATGGATTTAGCATAAAGAAAGTAATTTTTTTTAAAAGGCGTCTCACAAATCTAAAGATATTTATTTATATATGATGAGCTAAAATGTGCTAGAGGTAGTAATCTGTTTTTATTATAAAAATTGTTTTTAAAAAAAATGTTCTTAAATTTTTTATTTAAATGGATAAAATCTTTTTTTTCTTTATTATTTCCTGAAACTAGATTGAGCATTTCATCAACTGATACTAAAATTTCATCTTCTGTGTTTTCTAAAACTTTCAGTTTTTTTGATAAAAATTGTTTGGAAGTATGTGTATATCCTATTTTTTTTATCGAATATGATTCTCCTATTGAAATTATTTGATTTTTTTCATTAAGCACTGTTTTAGGTAAAAAAATTGAGTTATGATTAAATGAATAGTAATCCATAAATGGTAGATAATTGGTTATAAGTATCGGTGTTTTAAAAAAACTTGCTGCAGTCCAAAATCCTGATGATGTGCCAATCACAAATTTACTGGTAGCTGCTAAAAAAATGTCCATAAACTCAGAATTTAGATTGGAGAAGGGATAATCAATTAAACCTTCAAGTTTTGGAAGAGGTGTCATGCTTTTATTGCCTATTCTAAAAACTAGACCACCTTTTGATATGATTTTTTTAACTGATTTTAAATAATTTTTTGGGTTTACATTTCTAAAGGATTGATCATCAGAAATTTTACTTTCTCTAACGTGTAAAGCAACATACCACTTGTACTTATCTAGATTATGCTTTTTTAACAATTCTCTACCTTTATTTAAATAATTTTTTTCAATTTTAAAATAATTAAATTTTAAATTTTTATTTTTTTGTCTGTGTTGATTTATTAAATTTTCTGTTACTGGCCATGGATAATATTTATTTTTATATGGTAATGTTATTTCAATAGGAGTTTTGTGGTAATAAATTTTATTTATATTTTTGAAGTATGAAAAACTGTTTTGATTAAAGTTTAAAAATGGCTTGAAAAATCTAAACAAAAAAAAATTTGTTATTTTGTCATACTTTTTAATAAATATTTTTGGTTTACTAAATATTTTTTGAATATTAATTCGATTGTATAAATATGCAAAAACTGTTCTGTAATTACCAAAACTTCCAGTGATTCTGCAAGAAGGTATGATCTGATTCTTTAAAAAAAAGTTAAATTTTTTTTTTGGTTCCCATAAATACTTTGTTTCTTCAAAATCTTCAATATCATTGTAACCTTTTTCTATTTTCCCTTTTTCTAAATTTAACTTTGATCTAAAAAATACTACTGCAGGATTTTTTAATAGTATATTATTATTTAAACTCTCTATTTCTTTTAAACTTTTCTCATTTTTAAGTTTTTTAATAACACTTTCTTCTTTAAATGACGCGTAAAATATTAAAAAAAGAGAATTTAACTTTTTTTTAAAATGTCCTAATAAATTTAAATTAGTTTCTTTCATTTAAATTTTTGAAAATAAAATTTTTTATTTTTTTATTACCGATTATTTTAGTTAAAGTTGGTTTATTAATTTTATAGTTATTTTTGTATTGAATTTTATTTTTTTGATTTTGGTTCAAATTATTATTTTTTAAGCTCTTGTAGTAAAAAACTTTTTTTCCAACTACATTAAATATACCTTTTTTTTCTTTTTGTACTATTTTTAAAATAAAGTTTGCAGTGTCAGAAAATAATATTGGTTGAAAATAATTGTTGTAGTTTCTCTTTCTCATTTCTAACAGCCATTTGATTAAAGAATTATTTAAAATTACATTTTTGGATGGCCTGATAATAGAAATCTTTTTATTATATTTTTTTCCTTTTTTATTTAAAATTTTTTTCTCAGCAAGTAATCTTAGATTTCCGTATAAAGAATTTTTATTATAGATTGACATGGTTGAGAGATAAATAACAAATATATTTTTCTTAATTAATTCTTTAATTAAATATGGAATAGCAATTCCGCTAATATTTTTTGCATTTTTATATTCTCTTTTACTGTTATTTTCTCCATCTATACCTGCAAGAATAATAGCTGAATTTATATCATCAGGAATACTTATTTTTTTTAAATCTAAAAGATTTAGAAATATATTTTTATTATTCATCTTTTTTTTTCTTCTTGTAGTCAATAAATAATTAATCTTCTTTTCTTTAAATTTTTTTACTAAATATCTTGACATTTTCGAATCTCCCCCAACTATGAGAGTTTTTTTTTTCATTTTAAATTATGATTTAAATATTATTCAAAATAGATGAACTCGTAGTCTCCGTTATAACCCGCTTGTTTGAAGATCCATTTCCATTCATCATCATCGTAGAAACTTTCAGCTGTTAAAGCCCAACATTGCAAGTTAAAAAGTTCTTTTTCGTTTCTGTATCCTTCAACCATTACATATTTTTTTTTTCCAACTCTTTGAATTTCTTTCAGTGATTTAATTAAACTATTTAATTTCAAATTATGAAGGCAAGCAAAAGTCATAACAAGATCAAAAGATTTTTTTTTAAAAGGAAACTTTTTTGTAGCATTATGTAGAAATAGATATTTCTTTATTTCTTTTTTTGAGTTTTTAATTCCATATCTAGAAACATCAAAACCACTTATTGTAAGACCTGGCAGAATTTTTTTCATTTCGTAAAGTAAAAAACCTTTCCCACAGCCAACATCTAAAACAGAGGAATTATCTTTTAGTTTATATTTTTTAATCATTTTTTTTGCAACGCTAGACCATCTTCCTGGAATATACTTGTATCCTCCATAACCATAACTTCTTTTTCCATCCCAGTAATCGTATTCGAACTTTCTTGCCTTCTTCATGCACTTAACTTTTTCATTTATCATTCTTTCTAAATAATCTCTTTTAGTTGATTGATGCAAACTGGTTATAAGATTAAAAAATTTTCCCATTTTTTTTTAAATGTATCCACCATCAATATTTAAATTAGCAGATGAAGCAAAAGTTGCATGTTTAGATGCCAACATAAGAACAAAGGGTGCGATCTCCTCAAATTTGCCAAATCTACCAATTGCATGATGATTTTTTAAATAATTTTTAACTAGTTTAGGATTACTTTTTGATAATCTATCCCAATATTTGCCTTCTGATTTTAAAACACCAGGCATAATATTTGAAACAATAATATTGTGTTTGGCCATCTCTCTACCCAAAACTTTTGAATACATATTTAAATATGATTTTGCACAAGAATATGCGGGAGCTGGAGCCTCACCGCCAGAAGTTGTTCCTCCTGTAATTGCATTAGAAGAAGAAATATGAATTATCCTACCCCACTTATTTTTAATCATATGAGGACCAAAAATTTTATTCAACTCAATAGCTATTCCTGCATTAAACATCCAATTATCTGACCAATTCTCCAAGTCTGAAAATATATCTGTACTTCCAAGACTGCCTCCTAAATTGTGAACAATAATATCAATCTTTTTATTATTTTTAATTATTTCCTTTGCAACTTTAGTTGGTTCCCCTTTTTTTCTTAAATCCGATACAATAAAATTGTGTCTATTTTTCTTCCCACCAAAATCTCTGATTAAAGACTTTAATTGATTTTCATTTCTTGCAACCAATGTTAGTAGAGCTCGCTCGCTAAAAAATTGTTTTGCTATTTCTCTACCCAGACCTCTACTAGATCCAGTAATTACAACTCTTTTATTTTTTAAACCCAAATCCATAAATTATTTTTTTGATTTTTTTACCCAATGCAAAATATTCTTTTTTAGGTATTCTGTATCAAGATTATAAACTTTTCTTAACCAATTTCTATCTCCATACCTTTGACTATAAAAATCCTTAATACCAAATCTTTTCACTGGAATATCAAGATTATTTTCGGCAACTATTTCACAAATTTGACTGCCAATTCCTCCGTCGATATGTTGTTCTTCAATAGTAACAATTGCTGAGTTTTTTTTTATTAGATCAACTATTTTTTTTTTGTTAACAGGTTTAATTAAATAAATATATATACTTGATGTTTTGACTTTATTTTTTTTCAAATATTTTTTTATTTCATCAACTTCATGAACCATACTTCCAGTAGTAATTATACAAACGCCGTCTCTTTGGTTTTCAATCAATCCTTCGGATAATTTTTTTGTTTTAAAATTTAAATCTTTAAAAAAACCTTTATCTAACTTTATATAAACAGGTTGGTTAGATTTATATGCTAGGTTAACTGATAATTTAGAAGATTCATTATCTGCTGGATTTATAATTTTTAAATTTGGTAATGACTTCATCATTGCTACATCTTCAATAGCTTGGTGTGATGTTCCATGGTATGCATATGTTAAACTTGAGCCATTTCCAATTATAGTAACAGGTAGATTTGGAAAACAAATATCAACTTTAATTTGTTCTAAACATCTTTGTGTAATAAAAGGTGTTATTGTGAATATAAAAACTTTCTTCTTATTTAGTGCCATTCCTGCTGCAACACTAACCATGTTTTGTTCACTTATCCCAATGTTCATATATTGATTTTTTAAATTTTTTTTAAATTTAGCTAAGGCCCAAGCACCATGATCTGCTGTTAAAAACAAAACATTTTTATCTTTTTTACCTAATTTTTCTAACTCCGAGAAAAATGCTGTCATTATATCAGTTTGATCCCTGTTGATTTTCATTAAGAATTTAGCTCTATTTTTGCCTTATCATATTCCTCATTATTTGGAACAGAGTGATGCCATTTAACATTGCCTTCCATAAAAGAAACTCCTTTACCTTTAACCGTGTTAGCAATTACTACAATAGGCTTTTTAGTTTTTGTTTTTTTTATTTTGTTAAAAACTCTATTCAATTTTTTTATTGAGTGTCCATCGGTTATAACTGTTTTAAAACCAAATGATTTAAATTTATCTACTATTGGATCCAAAATCATACAATCTTCAGTTTTATCCATTACTATTTGTTTATTTCTATCAACTATAATAACTAGATTATTTAGCTTAAAATTATTTGCAAATATTAATGCCTCCCAAGTAGACCCTTCGTATAATTCTCCATCACTTATAAGGACAAAGGTTTTATAACTTTTATTATCTAGTTTGGCTGAGTATGCCAAACCGCAACCAACTCCTAAACCATGTCCTAAAGACCCGGTATCAAACTCTACACCAGGAACTTCTTTGTTTAAGTGCGTAGCTAGTCTTGTATTATTCTTGCAATATTTTTTTAATTCATTTTTATTAAAAAAACCTAAGCTAGAAAGGACTGAATAGAATGCTGCTGAAGCATGTCCTTTGCTTACTATAAGTCTATCCCTGTTTTTTAAGTTTGGTTTTTTTGGATTAAATTTAATGTTTTTTCCATAGAAAAGAGAGATAAGAATATCTACACAGCTAAAACTTCCACCGATATGGCCTGACTTTGAATTATAGATCATGTTTAAAATTGATCTTCTAATATCCTTAGATATTTTGATGTAATTCATTTTATTTGTAAGATTAATTTAATGGTTTTAACCAACCACAACGATTGCAAGCTTCAACGGTACCCTCTTTTTCGATAGTTTCTTTAAACTTTTTAAATTTTTCACCAAATATTACTTTATCTAAACCATCTTTTACATTCCCCATATTTACGGCAAGGCAAGGGAAGAACGTGCCATCTACATTTATATGGGCTGTACCCCAGGGTGCAGCACAAGGTTTGTAATTTTTTTTATCATGATTAACATTATTACAATAATCCATATCAATTTTTTTATCATCATCTGCTACTGACGCTAGTGCTGGGTGAAGGAATGCAGTTTTTTTATTTTTTTTATTATATTCTTTTACTTGATTCAGCTGATCAATAATTATTTTCCAATTTTTATAAGCTGGCGCTATACTTTTTTCAAATATTTTCTCAAATTTAAACATAACATCAGAATGTTGAATTGGAGAACCTTTCAAAAATTGAAAAGCATGAGTATCACATTGCAAATCTTCGACGCAATACTTGTGGATTCTCAGAAGATCTTTTGCATTTTCATCTAAAACAACTGTTTTTGAGTCAAGATTGCAATGATCATATTTTAATTCTTTTTTTCTTTTTTGAAAATATAGCATCATATTTTCTACATGCCGCCATTTTTCATCCCATTTGTTCTCTTGAATATTTGCCTGCTTTCTAATTGTGTTTTTTTCATTATCAATAGAAATTGATAAAACTTTAAAATTTTTATATTCCAACATGAAGTCGATTAAATCTTTGGTGAGTAACAAACCATTGGTAATCATGTTACATTCGAATCTTTTAGCAACATGATCAAAAATTTTCTCAAAGTTTTTTATTACCATTGGTTCACCACCCGTTAAAGTGACTCTTGATCCTTCTGGTAATTGATCAGCAAGTTTAATCCAATCTTCTGCTGTCATTGCTCCATTTTGTTTTTTTCTGTCTTGAAAGCAAAAAGTACAAGCTAGATTACACAAATTTGTTAAAACAAAACAGAATCTCTTTGGATAAGGAATATTATTTTTTTTTGCATTAATCGCATATTCGATCAAATTGTCATGATATTTTCCTTTTTGATTCATAAATTTTAAAAGTTTAAAGGCTTAATAATAAAACCACAATAAATGTCTCTCTCCTTTTTTTGGCATAATTCCATAATGAGCAGTTTTTAAATCAATTAGAGCTAAATCTCCTTTTTTACAATTTAAAAATAATTTTTTACAACTTTCGTTTAATTTATTTAATTCAGCCCCCTCAACGTAATGTGACTCACCATTTTCTATTTTAAATTCAAATTGTTTAAGTAAAAGATTAGTATAATATTTTTTTAGCATTTTAGAATGTGTTGATTTATTATAGTAAATAGTTGCTCCATTTTCTTCATTAACATCATTAAGAGCCACAAAACATCTTAGTTTATGTATATAAAGATCTATATGAGGTTTGCCGGCTATTGCCTCATTGCTTTTAACTTTGCTGTAGTCTTTTAATACTGGATGAACAGCACTACCATCATGAGTAACATTATAAATAACATATGGTTTATTCTTATTTAGATGGTAGGTGAGTGTTATCAAGTTTAATTCTAATTTTTTTCCAATTTTATTAAAAAAAGAATTTAAAGAATTAAGACCTTTGATCTTTATAGATCTTCCTAATTTTTCTAAATAAATTGTTTTTTCATTAATATTTATACTCTCACTCTGGATATATTCAGTATTTTTTGCCTTTTCTAATGGTATTTGATCTAGAATTCCCGAACACTCTTTTTTTAAATTGTTAATTTCTTCATCAGAATAAAAGTTTTCGATTATAGCTACTCCATTTTCTTTTAGCTGCTTAAGGGCTTTTTTTACCTTGTTATCCTTTTTTAAAAATATTGAAATTAAAAATATTCGGAATTTAAAGAAAATATCATCTAAATTTATGATTATAGAAAAAATAGGTTTGGCAAATTTTTTATTTAATTTTTTGAAAAACCTTAATTTTTTGATAATTTTATATATCATGATTTTAAAAAACTTTTCCAAATATTTTCTATTAGCTTAATATCTTTTGCTGCATCTTCTGCCTTATTAACTTTAATTTTATTATTTTTAATATCGTTAATAAAAGCATCACATTGATTTTTGAAAGACCAAGATTTTTTTGATTTGAATAAGTGATTTTTTCCTGACAACCTTTTATTAATCACAAAACTTGCAGACTTATTCTTAAGATGTTGTGGAGGAAGTTTTACTATTATAGAACCAAATTCAAAATATATTTCAAAAGTTTCATCCCAACCATGCTTTGTAAAAAAACCAGTTTCAAGAATAGCATTAAATTTTTTATATTTAAGATTCACTAAAGAAATTTTGTCATCTGATAAATCTGCGTGAAGAACTTTTGGAATTTCATTTGTAAAATATCTTAATAAACTTACGTTGTGACAATAAAGATTTAAGTATTTTTCATAAGCTTTTTTAAATTTATTAGGTAGCCAATTTGGTTTCAATGGCCAACTAGGTTTTTTAATAAAATTTTTTTCTGAAGTTTTCAAATAAAAATTTTTACTATCATAACCGCTACCGGACAGCCTATGAGATTTTATTAATACTATTTTTCCCAAACTTCTGTTTTTAAGTATTTTATCATAAGCTTTTTTGGCTTTGATTATACCTTCGTCATAAATTTTATTATATCCAACTTTGTGTAAAGATTTATTTCTTTTAGCGATACGTAAGAGTTTGGATGATTGTATAGAATTCCCCGCCATTGGCTTTTCCGTTAAAATAGGTTTACTAAGTTTTAGAAATTCTGAAGAAATGGGACCGATCATTTCTCTCTTGGTTATTATAGCAACACCATCATATTTCTTGATATCTTTTATTAAACCTCTATGAGAAAAATAGGAATTTTTTATTTTGTATTTTTTAGTTATTTTTTTTCTTAATTCGTTTCTTGCTTCAACAAGTCCAAATATTTTACAGTTTTTATTCTTATAAAAGTTTTCAATAAAACCTATTTGACCGTTAAATCCTCCACCTACAATTCCAACTTTAATTTTTTGCATTTAAATTTAAATTTTTATTTTTTTTGGACTTTTCTTGAGAAAAAATTTTATTTTGAATAATGTTTCTAGCTTTTCGATATCTTCTGTGTTTTTTAAAAGTATGTTTTCAAGCGAAAAAAGTACTTTTTTTCCTTTTTTTTTTATAACTCTATATAACTTTTCTCTTTCATTCTTTTTTTTTGGTAATTGAGCTAAACTATAAAAAGCAATTCCATCAAACTTTCCCTTGTTTATGTCAATCAACATTTCATTATAATTTAAAAAACAATTTTTAATCCCGTATTCTGTAAAACTTAATTTATAATCATATCCTCTTTTACTACATGCATCTCTGATAACTAAATTTTGAACTTTTTGATGGTTAATTGTGCCATCTAAAAGTTTTCTGCTTGATATATATCCTTTGAAAATCATTTAAATTATTTATGTCCGGGTGATTTGTATTCTAAGCCAATTTTTGTAGCTGCTCTTATTTTAAGAGGAGAGAAAAAGCTTCCAAGTTCTTTCTGCATATATGGAGTAAATAGCCCTTTGAACCTACAGTTCAAAGATACTCTCGTCTCACCAGTCCTATTTATTAGGTTTCCATGAGGTAAATTTTGGTTAAAAAGAAGATAGTTACCATAATTAATTTTTATAAATTTTAAATCTTTTTTAAAATTTTTATATAAATCTGTTACAGATTTAATTTTTTGTTTTGAGAATGAAGAGTTAAACTTTTTAATTTTTTTTGAATTAAGAATAAACATTGATTTCGTTTTGTAACAATTCACCATAGGTATCCATAAAACAGTTTCGAAAGGCGAGTCTCCTGACCAAGTGTCTGAGTGAATAGGCAACAATGAGCTTTCATCATTAGGTAATTGTATTGATAAATTAATACTGTTTTGCATTGCAAGTTCATTTCCTACTATATTTGAAATCATATCTTCTGCTATTGAAAAATAATATTTTTGAAATTTTTTATCTTTATTAATTAAATTTATTAAATTAAGCCTTACTTTATTTAAGTTTTTTTCTTTTAAATACAGATGGAGATTATTTAAATTAAATTTTTTAGGACTAATATTTAATTTCAAAATTTTTATAAGGTTTTTTTTTATTAAATTATTTATATAAGATAGTGATTTTTTATTCTCAGATTTTTTAATAATAAAACCCTCATTTAAAAAAGTACTTTCAAATTTAGAATGGTTGTTTAATTTCATTAAAAAGGTCCAGTAAAATCTTTATATGGAATATCAGTCTCATTTAAACCTTGTTTTGGTAAATATTTTTCAATTATTTTTAGTTTAATTGATTTTCGAGTTATTTTTGATATGGCCTTTAAAATTTCATTTAAGTTTAAATAGAAATCTTTAGCTAAAACCCTTGTGCTTGGAATAGGCATTTCTTTTATTCCAAGACGTACAGGATTTGACTTTAAGTTTTTAGAAAGATTTTCGCAGACCAAAGAAATTATTTCTGAACTTATACCAAAAGATTTCCAACCATTATCTAAAACTAAAAGATTTTTTGTTTTTTTCACTGATTTTAAAATCAAATTTTTATCAAGGGGACGAATTGTTCTGAGATCAATAATTTCTGCTGAAATTTTGGATAATTTTAATATTTTTTTAATACGCATTAATTGAATTAATGCATCAGAAAATGAAACTATGGTTAGATCTTTTCCTTTTTGGATAACTTTAGCTTTTCCTATTTTTACTGAATATATTTTTTTTGGGACACGGCCTTGAATATTATGAAGCCACCTGTGCTCAAAAAATATCACTGGTCCATTATCTTTTATGCTACTTACTAAAAGACCTTTTGCATCATAAGCATTTGAGGGTGCTACAACTTTAAGACCAGGAATATGTGCAAACAATGTCTCTAAAGACTGAGAATGTTGCGGACCCTGACCCCAACCTTTCCCAATGATTAATCTTATCACCAAAGGTACTTTTTGTTTCCCACCTGACATAAAATTCCATTTTGCTGCTTGATTAATAATTTGCTCTATCGATAAAAGACTAAATTCTACTCTTTGATGGGATAATACTGGTTTCAGACCTCTAGTTGCTGCACCAATACAAATTCCTGTTAGTGCACTTTCAGAAGTAGGTGGTTCTATAACTCTTTTTGTACCAAAAATTTTTGATAATCCAGATGTTGTTCCAAAAATTCCTTTAGGATCGTTAGTTCCGAGTCCAATTAAAATTATTTTTTTATCCTTTTTCATCATTTGAATAAATGTATTTCTTATAGACTCCGAAAATTTAATTAACGTCATTTATTTGTAATAACTATAATATTTTTTTAGATCTTTACTGGTTGGATATGCACTTGCCTTTGCAAATTCAAAAGCACTATTAACCTCGGCATCAATCGACATTTCTATTCCATCTAAAAATTCTTTTTTAAAAATTTTTCCAACTTTTTTCTTTATTTTTTCAAGTGGACAATTTTTTATCCATTTTTTTAATTCACCTTTGTTTCTATAATTTAAATTATCATCCCAAAAAGGACCGCAATGTTCTAGCCATCTATATGTATTAAACTCTATAAAGGAAGGTTTTGAGGTTCTTTTAATTTCTTTGATAACTTTACGAGAGATATTAAAAACATTTAAAACATCATTTCCATCGGTTTGGTATGCCTTTAAACCATGGGCCTTAATAATATCTTTAACTTTTCTTTTATTTGGCTGTCTTTCTCTTAAATGAGTATAAACAGAGTAATAATTATTTTCACAAACGAACAAAATCGGTAAATTATTTAAAGCAGCAAAATTTATTGTTTCATGAAAAATTCCTTCTTCGGTTGCTCCTTCACCAAAAAAAATAACTGTTAAATATCTCTGATTTTTTTTTAGATGTAATGATTTTAAAGCTATACCTGCTCCAATTGGTATTGGGCTGCCCACAATTGGAATGGACATCATAATCCCAGCTTTCTGATCTTGTAAATGCATTGATCCTCCCATACCTTCGGCACAACCAGTTTTTTTTCCATATATTTCAGCAATCATACTTTTTAGATTTCCACCTTTTGCTAAATAATGAGCATGACATCGATGACTGCTAATTATTTTATCGATCTTTTTTAAATTTTGACAAACACCAGCTGCGACTGCTTCTTGTCCTATAGATAAATGTATTGGACATCTCATATCCCATTCTGAATAGTTTGATGCAATTTTATTTTCGACTCTTCTTATCCGATAGATCTTTTTAAAAAGTTCTAAAATTAGTGTTTTTTTTTCCATAAAAATTATTTATCGAGTCAGATACATATTTTAAATGTTTTTTTGTTAAATTATGATGAATGGGTATTGAAAGAATTCTCTTTGATTGATTTTCGGTATTTTTTAATAAAAAAATTTGTTTTTTAAACATTTTTTGTAAATGTATGGGCCTTGGATAATGAATAAAAGATTCTATGCCTTTTAGCTTTAAATATTTTTGTAAACTATCTCTTTCTGGAACCTGAATTACAAAAAGATGATAGGTATTAAATTCATTTTTTGTTTCAGGAGGACAAAAAACAAATCTTTTGTCTAAGTTTCTGTAATAATATTTAGCATTTTCTCTTCTTTTTTTAATAATTTTTTTTAAAGTTTTTAATCTAAAATTAAGTATTCCTGCCTGAATATTATCTAATCTTGAATTGAATCCAAAAAAGTCAGCTTCATCTCTATTTTTTAATCCATGATTTCTTAATTTAGATATTAACTTTGCATTTTTAGCATCTTTAAAAATTATAAATCCTCCATCACCCATTCCATTAAAATTCTTTAAGGGATGTGTAGAAAAACAGGCTACATCTCCAAAAGTTCCACATAGTTTTCCCTTAAACTTACTTCCAAAAGCTTGGGCACAGTCTTCAATAATTTTTAAGTTATATTTGTTTGCTATTCGAACTATTGAGCTCATGTCACAACTTCTTCCAGTTAAATGCACAGCCATTATGGCTTTTGTTTTTTTTGTTATTGCCTTTTCAATTTTTGATGGGTCTATATTTTGATTGGGCAAAACCTCAACAAAAATTGGTTTCGCTCCAAGGTGAACAATTGTTGACGTTGAGGCAATATAAGAGTTCGATGTAGTTATAACTTCATCTCCTCTTCTAATCCCTATAGCATACATGCCAAAAGTTAAAGCATCCGTGCCACTATTAACTGTTACAGCACTTCTAGAAAAAATATTCTTTAATTTTTTTTGAAATGCTACAACTTCAGAAGCATTAACACCCACATAATCTCCGCTTTCTAAAATTTTGTTAATTATTGGTAAAAGATCTTTTTTTTCTTCTTTCCACTGTTCTGTAAAATTTAAATATTTAATTTTCATAAGATTCATAAAATTTTTTCACTGTTTTAACGATATAACTCAATTGATCTTTTGATAAGTGTTGGTCGCAAGGGAAAGAAATAATTTTTTTTGCATGTTCGTCGGTAACTGGGAAATCACCTTTTCTGTAAATCGAATGGAAAGGTTTTTGTCTATAAATTGGTGTGGGATAGTGAATTTTAGCTTCTATACCTTTTTTGATACAATAATTTAAAAGACTATTACGATTTTTTGCAAAAACTATGTATAGATGAAAAACGTGTCTAACATTTTTCGGTCTTTTAGGAATATTGATCCCGTTAATTTTAGATAACTCTTTATCAAGAAATTTTGCATTTGAGATTCTTTTTGTAGCAATTTCTTTAGCCTTTGGAATTATCCAATTACCGACAACTGCTTGCAAAGTATCCATTCTAGAGTTGTAACCGAGTAGATTAACAACATCTCGGTTAACCAATCCATGATTTCGCAATAATTTAATTTTTTTATAGGCTGCTTTACTATTTGTAACAATCATTCCGGCATCAGACCAAACATTAATATTTTTTAATGGGTGAAAAGAAAAGGCACCTGTTAATCCAAAAGTCCCACTAATTTTATTTTTATATGTTCCTAAAATTGATTGACATGCATCTTCTATGATAGGTATTTTAAAATTTTTTGAAATTTTCATTATTTCTTCCATGTTAGAAACACATCCAGTAAAATGAACAGGAATTATTGCTTTAGTTTTTTTGTTTATTGCTTTTTTTATTTTTTTTACGTCTATACAAAAAGAATCATCGCAATCTACAAATTTAATTTTTGCTCCAACTTCATTAATGGCACCAACTGTTGCAACAAAAGTGTTTGCAGCAGTTATAACTTCATCACCAGCCTTTATGTCTATATATTTTAAAGATAGTTTAATTGCATCTGTACCAGAGTTTACGCCAATTGCATATTTTGAGCCTACTAGTTTTGAAAAATTTTTTTCAAATATTTCTAGTTCTTTTCCTAAAGTAAAATCTCCTTTTGGAACAAAGTTTTTTAATTTTTTCCATAGAGAATCAGCCTTACCAAACTGTTGGGGTAAATACGAATATCTAACCTTCATTTCAAGTTTAAATTTTTCATTCTTTTAATATTAAAATAAAATTCATTTTCTAATGTATTTTGTAAAAATTTATTTTTAAACGCATTCTGCAAATCTATTACAGCATCTTTTATATTTTTTTTTGGTATGAAACCTAATTCGCTTTTAATTTTTTCAGAGGATATATGATATGATCTATTATCTTCAGTTTTTTTATAAATTAGATTTACATCATTGCCTATAACATCTTTTACATCTTTGCTAAGTTTTTCTACCGAAAAGTTTTCATATCCGGCATTGAATATTTTTCCAGCAATTTTTTTATCTGGACTTTTAAGGAGCAATAGATACGCGTCTACCATATCATCTATATGAATATTAGGTCTTAGTTGATTTCCTCCAAAAACTGTTATTTCCCTTTTGTGATACGCTAAATTTGTTAATATATTAACTACTAAGTCGAGTCTTTGCCTTGGGGCAAAACCACAAACTGTCGCAGGTCTAATTGTTACGGTAGTAAAATCTATATTTTGATATTTCTGTAATATTTTCTCGCAGTCAGCTTTAAATTTAGAATAATCAGTCAAAGGTTCTAAATTCATTTCTTCATTAACATTAGTTTCTTTTTTAATACCGTAGACACTAGATGAAGATGCGTAAATAAACCTTTTTACTCGACAATCTCTAGAAATTTGTACCAATGGTTCAAAGGCATTTAAATTAATATCCCTTCCCAAGCTTTTGTTTAGCTCAAAACTCGGATCGTTTGAAATACATGCCAAATGTATAACGGCATCCATGTTTGCTATATTTTTTTTTAGCAAATTTTGATCTCTGATATCCCCCTTTAAAATTTTTAAATTTTTATGAGGTTTGAGTACATCTTGACCGTAGATCATAAGATCTAAAACCGTAACTTCGTAGCCTTCTTTTAGTAGTTTTGGGACTAGTGCAGAACCAACATATCCTGCTCCACCTGTAATTAATATATTTTCTAACATCTAGCTTAGATAAGCTTGCAGACTTTTAATTATATCTGTTTTTTTTATTTGTTTGCTGTTTCCCATAAACTGAATTTTTATAGCGGCAGCTAATGCTGAAACAAGCATTGAAAAATTAATATCATTTTTTTTATAAATTCCAATTGAAAGAAGAGCCAACATTGCATCTCCTGTTCCAACTTTATCTAAAATATTTTTAGCAAAAGCGGGACAGCTTAAAAGTTTATTCTTATTTTTAATGTATATTTTTGACCCTATATTTCCTGAAGTTACAGTTGTATATTGTGATTTTAATTTACTAGCCAATTTCTTTATCAGGGTTTCTACTACGTCATATTTATTCCTTAATTCATGACGCATCTCATTCTCATTAATTATAACTAAATTTGCTCCAACATAATTTGAAATAGTATGATGACCTAAATTTGCTGCATTTAGTTGAGCATTGACTGCAATAAATTTTGAATATTTGATTATTTTTTTGGCTGAATTGCTTGATATTAAACCGTGACCATAATCAGAAACAATTACGAGATCGTGTTTTTTAATATGTTTTATAATTTTTTTATTAAAATTAGAGCTCTGAACTTTATTTAAAGGATTATCGTTAATAGAATAAACGCCTAATACTTTGTTTTTGTTGGTTGAGTCAACAAATCTCTTTTTGATTATAGTTGTGGAATCTTTTTTTGCTATAAAATCCTGGTTGACATTCTTTGATAAATTTTTCTTTATAAAAGATAGTTGTTCTTTTTTTTCTCCTATACTGCTGAGAAGTGTAATTTTTTTACAAAAACCTGATAAATTTTTTGCAATAGCTGCAGCACCTCCCAAATATTTTTCCTTATATAAATCCCTTAAAACTAGCACGGGTTCTTTACCAGATTTTCCTAAGGCTTCGCAAAAAACATACTCGTCTATAATTGTTTCTCCAATTACTAAAATCTTTAAATTAGAGTATGAATTAATAGTTTTTGAAATTTTCAAACTAGTATCAAAATTTTTGTTAGTTTTCAATCTTTCTAAAAATTTTTTTTGTTGAACTGATAAATTAAAACCTGAAGTATTAATTATTTTACTAGAACTGTACATCTCATCATCAGTATAGGCTATTCGACCCCCAATACTTTTTATAGCTTTTTCTTCTTCATTTATTTGTCCGGTAACATCTAATTTGTTGTTTATATAATCTTGACCCTTACAATAAATATTTGGTTTAAGAGTTTTAATAGCTTTGACTGCATTTTCTGTAGAATTTGAACAGACATAATCTACATTTTCTAAAGCAGCTATACATTGCATCCTAGTATTAATTTTAAAAATTGGTCTATTAGGTCCTTTGTTTACGTATTGATCGTGAGTAACTGTAACAACCAAAATATCCGCAAGTTTTTTTGCAGAATTAAAATGCTTAATATGACCGGCATGTAAAATATCAAAAACTCCATGACAATGAACTACTTTTTTTCCTCTTTTTTTTAAAGTGGTAATTTTTTTACCTAAATCTTTTAGATCAAATATCTTTTTTTCCATTTAGTTTATCTTTTTTTTAGAAGTTCGAACCAGATTTTTGTAGCTTTTTTGATTTTTTTGGGTGTCCACACAGGTGCATCTTTAAACTTTTCTATATTTTTCACCAAATCTTTTACGCCTTCTTCTATTCTTACTTTGGGTTTCCAATTAAGATCTTTTCTTATTTTTTTTATATCAGCTAAAGATCTATCAGGCTCTCCAGGTCTTTTTGGTATTTTTATTGTCTTTCCTCCTACTAAACGAGCAATTTTATTTACTTGCACCTCTTTTCCTCCCGCTAAATTATAAATCTCACCAGTCTTGTTAGAATAAGCTGCTTTTAAGACAGCATTGACCAAATCACTTACATGTATAAAGTCTCTAGTCTGTTTTCCATTTCCAACTACTGTAAGAGGTTTGTTTGCTAGCTTCTGAGCTAAAAATACTCCAAATACAGCACCGTATGCTCCTGTAGTTCTTGATCTTGGGCCATAACAATTAAAAAATCTTAAACTTATTGCAGGGAAATTAAATACTTTGTTCCAATGCATTACTAATTCTTCGCCCTGCCATTTTGTTAGTGCGTATGGATACATTGGTTTTACTGTTGAGTCTTCTCTTGTAGGAAAATGTTTTGGGAAACCATAACAACTTGCTGAAGCAGCATAAATAAATTTTTTAATCTTTGCTTTTTTTGATGCTCTAACAATGTTAAAAGTACCAGTAACATTAGAATCAAAATATTTTTTTGGATTTTCAATGCTGGGCACAATATCTGCTAAACCCGCTAAGTGAAATACATAATCAACGCCAGAAAAATATTTATCTATATTATTGTTTTTAGAAATATCAATATTTATAATTTTAAGATTTTTTTTGGAATGTCCTTTTAAATTAGATTTCCTGCCAGTACTAAAATTATCTAAAACAATAACTTTATGCCTATTTTTAATAAGAAGATCTACTAAATTGCTTCCTATAAATCCTGCTCCACCTGTAACTAAAGATTTCATAATCTATTTAACCAATGCTCCGCACTTTGCAAAAAATATGCTTCTACATCTCTCTTTCTCATTTCTATTTTCTAGACTGGGGTAAATAAAAATTCTTTTTTTTTAATTGTTGTTTTTATATTACCCATTAAAATCTTAATTCTATTTTTTTGCAAATTAATAATTTGAAAAATCTTGTCAGTAAAAGGTCCAGATGAAAATCTATATTTTTTATTCATTTCTAAATCAAAAAAATTTCTTGAGAGAAAACCATCTTCACTTTCTAAGTCTTTGCACTTACTAATAAATTTTTCTATATCTTTTTGTGATTCTATAAAACCCTCTAAAAAATATTTTAGGCCTCTTGTAAATCTCAACGAATTAATTGTTTTTTTACATTCCAAACTATTATGAAAGCAGAATAAATAATCTCCGAGTAAATTAAACTCTTTATTAATTAATTTATTATTTTTAAATTTTTGAATACGTAATTTTGGAATGTAGATCTTAAATTCTTTGCCTAATTTTTCAGTCAAGTCTTCTTTGAGTAAGGCCAGTTTTTTTTTATCAAATTTCAATACTGTCCACATTTTATTTTCCCTTGAGTTCTTTCTTTAACTCGTCATATTCGTTCATTTTTCTTTTCATATAATTTAAGGTAAGCTTAGTTTTTTGTGCAATACCCTTAGGTGTTAAGACGTAAAAGTAGTTGAGTTTATTTGGATTTTTTTTAAAATTTTCTATTTTAATTAAACCTTTTGACTGTAATGCTTTTAAACAATAGTTTAATTTTCCCAAACTAAAGCCTAGCTCTTCGGCTAGCTCCCGCTGGGTAGATTCAGGTTTTTGTTGAATCTTTCTTAAAACATCAAAATGATCTTCTTGGTTCTTCATATGTTCAATTATTGAACATTCTATTGTTCAATAATTGAACAGTAAAGGTTTTTCTTGTATTATTATAATTTTCACTGACCTATAGTGTGTGTGAAATATAAGGTACAACTATATGTTGTAATAAGAAACTTCTAATTTTTATCAGTTTTATTAATAATTTTTATTAATTCTGGAGCAATTATATTTGCTATTTCTTGGGATCCTTTTGGTGTTGTATGAATGCCATCCCACCAAAAATCAAATTTGCCATCTAATTTAGATGCAAGATCTATACATTCATATTCTTTAATTTTACAGTGATTTATTAAAGATAAATTCAAAGCTGCAAGTGCTGTATTATTAAAACCTTCGGCTGTTAATTGATTTATAAAAATTGGAATAGCATTAATTTTCTTAGTTTCTACATGTAGCTTATCCACTCTAGAAATATAAACATTTATAAGTTTTTTATGTTCTGTTAAAACGGTATTAGATTCATTATTATTTTTAAATTCTTTATAACTTAAAAACTTTGTGTTACTTGATCTATATTTTTTAATCCCTTCATCAAAATCATAAAGAAGTTTTTTGTCTGATTTGTGGTATTTGTGTTTTATTTTTCTTACAAAATCATAAAGTAAACTTCTTGATTTAATATTATCCCAAATTCTTTCATATTTAGAGTCGCTTAAAATTTTCCCATCTTGAAATTCATTTCTGAGTTTCTGGTCTGCATACTGATCATTTATTCCTATGTAATAAATAATATATCTAGGTTTAAAATCTTTAAGTCTCGGAAACCAATACTTTAAATTAGAAAGATGGCCTCTGGTTGACTGACCTTCAATGCCAGCATTTGAAATTTTTATCTTTATATTTTTTTCAGAAAGTTTTTGATTTAAAATTTCTGTAATAGTATATCTTTCTGGCTTATATCTTTCATCTGTAGTGCTGCCTCCTATAATTACCGCTGATATATCTTGGAGTGGAACATCTTCTCCTCTAAATGCATAATAATTTCTTTTATAGATAAATTCGATTGGTTTTCCATGATAGTTTACAATGTATGTTGTTTTCCTTAAACGATGCTCTCTAACGTAAGGTCCAAGATTATTTTTATCAAACCAATTACCAAAAAATATCTCGATCAAGGATATTATGATTAATGTAACAAGTATATTTATAGATAGTATTTTAAAAAAATTTTTCACAGAAAGAGTTTAATCTAATTCAAAATTTGATTGATAGTTTTTTTTCAATTTTTTATCTTGCTGTTCTTTATATAAAATATAGTTTTCACATACTAAAATATCCAGATTTGTTCCCATAAAACACTTAAAAGAATCTTCAATAGAGCAAACTATAGGTTCACCTCTAATATTAAATGACGTATTAACTAATAAGGGACATCCTGTTATTTCTTTAAACTTTTTTAAGAGTTTATAATATTTAGTATTAGTTTCTTTATGAACTGTTTGAATTCTTGCTGAATAATCAACATGAGTTACAGCAGGAATGGATGATCTTTTAACATTTAATTTTTCTATACCAAAAAGTTTCTGATCTTTTTCATTCATCGGTATTTGTATATTTTTTTTTACATTAGCTACTAATAGCATATAAGGACTATCGGAATTTAAATCGAACCATTCACTGACGTCTTCCCTTAATATAGAGGGGGCAAAAGGTCTAAAGCTTTCTCTAAATTTAACTTTTAAGTTAAGTTCTTTCTGCATTTTATCAGATCTTGGATCTGCAATAATTGATCGTGCCCCTAAGGCTCTTGGTCCAAATTCCATACGTCCTTGAAACCAACCAATAGTTTTTTTATTATTTAACTCCTCGGCAACAGTGCTAATTAGATTAGCTTCATCTTTTTTTTCATATTTTGCTCCTAAAGAGTTTAAAATTTTTTCAATATGATCGTCTTTAAATGATGGTCCAAGATAAGAGCCTTGCATGCTATCACCTTTACCATTTATTTGTCTTTTATTTCCAAGTTCTTGATACCAAAATGCTAAAGCTGCTCCTAAAGACCCTCCGGCATCACCAGCTGCTGGTTGAAACCAGATATTTTCAAAAATATTTTTTTTTAATACTTTTCCGTTTGCTACACAATTCAAGGCGACTCCACCAGCCATACATAAATTTTTAATCTTTGTCTCTTTAGAAATTGATTCAGTTAATCTTAAAACAATTTCTTCAGTTACAGCTTGGATAGATGCTGCAATGTCCATATGGAATTGTGTCAATAAATCTTTTTTTGGGTCTCTTGCCTTTTCGCCGAATAATTTGGAGAATTTATCATTTGTCATTGTGAGTCCAGTTGCATAATTAAAATACTTCATGTTAAGTCTAAAAGATCCATCATCTTTTATATCAATAAGTTCTTTTAGAATAAGATCTTTATATTTAGGCTGACCATAGGGAGCTAGACCCATAACTTTATATTCTCCGCTATTAACTTTAAAACCGGTGTAATAAGTAAATGCTGAGTAAAGCAATCCAATAGAATGTGGAAAATGAATTTCTTTGATCATTGTTATCTTATTTTCTTTACCAACTGCTACTGTTGTAGTTGCCCATTCTCCTACGCCGTCTAATGTCAATATAACTGCTTC
>CACABC010000002.1:122500-163458 GCA_902530635.1 uncultured Pelagibacteraceae bacterium
TCCCCTAATAGGGGTTCTTTTCACCTTTCCCTCACGGTACTTGTTCACTATCGGTCACTGAAGAGTACTTAGGCTTAGAGGGTGGTCCCCCTATATTCGAGCAAGATTACACGTGTCCCGCTTTACTCAAGAAAATTTATAAGTATTACTTCTAAAGGACTATCACCTGCTGTGGTTAGTTTTTCCAAACTATTCAAATTAACTTATAAATGTTACTGGCCTATTCCGCCTTCGCTCGCCACTACTAACGGAGTCTCAATTGATTTCTTTTCCTCTGGTTACTTAGATGTTTCAGTTCTCCAGGTTTGCTCTTTGCACCTATGAATTTAGTGCAAAGTAACTCATAAAGAGTTGGGTTTTCCCATTCGGAAATTTTCGGATCAAAGCCTGCATACAGCTCCCCGAAACTTATCGCAGTATACCACGTCCTTCATCGCCTTTCAGTGCCTAGGCATCCGCCATACGCCCTTTAACGCTTGATTTAATGCACAGAAAAAAATTTTCTGTAAAAATTAAATTTTTGTTGGAATGTTCATCTATTCGAACATTCATTGATTGTTCATCTATTCGAACAATCGGATATAGATATTGATAAAATTATTTACGATTTGAAAATGCTAAAAGTGTCAATTTTGGTGGAGGATAGCGGGATCGAACCGCTGACCTCCTGAATGCAAATCAGGCGCTCTCCCAGCTGAGCTAATCCCCCGAAAATATGGTGGGCCGAGGACGACTCGAACGTCCGACCTCACCCTTATCAGGGGTGCGCTCTAACCACCTGAGCTACCGGCCCCTAAAGTCATTTTTTATAGAGACACTTTAAAGAAGAGAAATGAGGACGGTCACATTAAAATATATTTTTTGACCAAAAGAAACTTTTGGTCATCCTTAGAAAGGAGGTGATCCAGCCGCAGGTTCCCCTACGGCTACCTTGTTACGACTTCACCCCAGTCGCTGATCGTACCGTAGTCAAAGGTTTTACGCTTTGCCTTAAGGTGTAACCAACTTCCATGGTGTGACGGGCGGTGTGTACAAGACCCGGGAACGTATTCACCGCGGCGCGCTGATCCGCGATTACTAGCAATTCCAGCTTCATGTACTCGAGTTGCAGAGTACAATCCGAACTGAGACATATTTTTGGGATTAGCTAGGAGTCGCCTCTTTGCTTCCCATTGTAAATGCCATTGTAGCACGTGTGTAGCCCAACACGTAAGGGCCATGAGGACTTGACGTCATCCCCACCTTCCTCCAGCTTATCACTGGCAGTTCGTCTAGAGTACTCAACTAAATGTTAGTAACTAAACGTAGGGGTTGCGCTCGTTGCGGGACTTAACCCAACATCTCACGACACGAGCTGACGACAGCCATGCAGCACCTGTGTTCCGTCCGGCCAAACCGAAGACTCATATCTCTACGAGTCGCGACGGACATGTCAAGTGTTGGTAAGGTTCTGCGCGTATCTTCGAATTAAACCACATGCTCCACTGCTTGTGCGGGTCCCCGTCAATTCATTTGAGTTTTAACCTTGCGGTCGTACTCCCCAGGCGGTGTGCTTAACGCTTTTGCTGCGACACTGAAAATAAAATTTCCAACGTCTAGCACACATCGTTTACAGCATGGACTACGAGGGTATCTAATCCTCTTCGCTACCCATGCTTTCGCTCCTCAGTGTCAGTAGTGATCCAGAAAGTTGCCTTCGCTTTTGGTGTTCTTTCTAATATCTACGAATTTCACCTCTACACTAGAAATTCCACTTTCCTCTATCACACTCTAGCTAAAAAGTTTTGATGGCAGTTCCAAGGTTGAGCCTTGGGATTTCACCACCAACTTTTTTAACCACCTACGAGCTCTTTAAGCCCAGTAATTCCGAACTACGCTAGGTCCCTTCGTATTACCGCGGCTGCTGGCACGAAGTTAGCCGGACCTTCTTATTCGGGTACAGTCATTTTCTTCCCCGACGAAAGAGTTTTACAACCCAAGGGCCTTCTTCACTCACGCGGCATCGCTGCATCAGGGTTTCCCCCATTGTGCAAGATTCCCCACTGCTGCCTCCCGTAGGAGTCTGGGCCGTGTCTCAGTCCCAATGTGGCTGGTCTTCCTCTAAGAACAGCTATTGATTGTTGCCTTGGTGAGCCTTTACCTCACCAACAAGCTAATCAAGTGCGGGCTCATCTTTTGGCGATAAATCTTTCCCCGTAAGGGCTTATCCGGTATTAGCTCAAGTTTCCCCGAGTTATTCCAAACCAAAAGGCAGATTCCCACATTATACTCACCCGTCTGCCACTCAGTATTGCTACTGCGTTCGACTTGCATGTGTTAAGCGTGCCGCCAGCGTACGTTCTGAGCCATGATCAAACTCTCAAGTTTAATAACGGCGCACACTAGCTTTAATAACTTTAAAATTAATTAAAGTTACTTTCGTTAAAGTGTGTACGACAAATTTCTCAATTAACCTAACCGTCCACACTTCTCTTCTTCTATATCTACAATTTAAAAAAGCTAAATTTTCTAAAAAATTTTAGAAAATTACGTACATCAAACTGCCCAAAAACTCGCTAAAAGCTTAGATTTTTTGCTGATAGATGCGAAACGCAGTTATATAAAAAAATAGAAATTAATCAAGACGTATATTTGGCAAAAATACCAGCAAAAACAGTGTTTTTTGCACTACCTAGCATTGAATATCCTAATTTTTTTTTATATAGAAAAGTCTATAGAAAATGAAAACTATTTTATCAAATTTCAGCTTAATTATTCAGTATCTAAAAAGAGAGTATCCAATATTTAAAAAGATAAAGCCTGTCTATGTTTTTATCTTAATATTGCTGTTTATTACTATTTACTCTTCAATTATTTACAATTCTAGTCTGAAGCAAAAAAGAATTAAAGAAATTAATTCTTTTTTATCAAATGATCAGACTGTACTTCTAAAAAACTACATAATTAATAAGATTAAATCTCCATATTTAGAGTATGACTATATTGTCAAAAATAATGATACTATAGAAACCATATTAAAAAAATTCAGTGTAAAGAAAGAAGAGGTAGATTGGATAGTAAAAAAAATTAAAAAAAAAGATTTATCTAATATAATACCTAAACAAAAGATCAAATTTATTCTTAAAAAATCAAGAGATGGTAAAGATATTGAGGTTGTTAAAATTAATTATCCAATTTCTAAGACAACATTTGTTAGAATAGATAAAAGTAAAGATCGTTTAGAAATTACAAAAAATATTACACAGCTTTTTAAAAAGAATGTTATAGTTCAGGGCAATATCACTAATAACCTATACAGCTCTGCTATTAAATCTGGTATGGAGCCAAATATAATTGTCGAATATGCAAGAATTTTTGGTTTTGAAGTAGATTTTCAAAGAGACATAAGAAAAGGAGATGAATTTCAAGTAATGTATGAAAGATATTTCGATGATAGAAACAAAAAAGTTAAAACAGGAAAAATTCTTTATGCTTATCTTGACGTAAACAACCAAAAAATAAAATTATATAGATTTGGAAAAAAAAATGATTATGACTTTTACGATGAGAGAGGCAGAAGTATTAGAAAAGCTCTTATGAAGACACCTATCAATGGTGCTAGGCTCTCTTCACCGTTTGGAAATAGAAAACATCCTATTTTAGGATTTACAAAACATCATAACGGTACAGATTTTGCTGCACCAACAGGAACACCTGTGATGGCTTCAGGAAATGGAACTGTAATAAAAGCCGGTTGGTGTGGTAACGGAGGAAACTGTGTGAGAATAAGACATAACTCTTCCTACACTACTGGCTATGGCCATCTTTCTAAATTTGCAACAAAAAGAGGAAGAAGAGTTCGACAAGGACAAGTGATAGGTTATGTGGGCAACACCGGGATGTCAACTGGGCCCCATCTTCATTATACTGTATCATATAACGGCAAGTTTATAAATTCACAAAAGTTAAAACTTCCATCTGGAAAAATTTTAAAGGGTGAAAGTAGAAATCAGTTTGAGATAGAAAGAATTAAATTGGATGTTACTCTTGGAGAATTACTTTCAAGACTTTAGTATTTTATTTTGTGAGATTGTCTGTTTGTGGTTTTGAGTTTTCTGAAGATTGGTTTTTTTGATTTACTTCCATCAAAATTCTTGAATAATGATCTGAGTGTTGTAAATAGTTTTCGTGTAAAATTTGATCACCAACTCCTAAGGCTTCTTTTGCTAAATTTTTAAATTTTTCAATAATTCTCTCCAGGTTATGAGGATTTTTTGTTAAATTATTTCTAGTATAATTATTTCTTTGTCCATCTATATTATGAATACTATTATTTTTGATTTGACCATTAGACCTTCTGCCAGAAAAATGCCTATTTTGTCTTGGTCTGAACCTTCTTATTTTTCCGTTTTTCATATATTTTTAAATTTAATTTTCATAATTTTATTATTAAAATATCTGTAATCTAATTTTTTTTATATTATTTTGTTTTATTTTTCAAAAGCGTGCTAAAAATACAACGAACATTATTTTTATAATCTTTTACAATTCTCGATTTTCTAAAACCATTTTCTTTCAAAAATTTTACCACGGAGAAATATTGTCCTCTTCCAATTTCTAATGCTAAAACACCATTTAATTTGAGGATACTTTTAGACTTGTAAATAATTTTTCTGATTACGTCAAGACCATCATTGCCCCCATCTAAGGCAAGTTTAGGCTCAAATTTTTTAATATCATTTGAAAGTCGATTAATATCTCTTCTAACTACATATGGTGGATTTGAAACAACTAAATCAAATTTGTGGTTAAAAATATTCTTAAACGATCTATTTAAAAGCCTAGATCTATTTTGTACCTTTAGGTTAAATAGATTTATTTTTGCATTCAAAATAGTATCTTTACAAATATCAATACCTACACCTTTGCTATGACTCAATTCTTTTAAAATTGAACTCATTATACATCCAGAACCAACACCGATATCTAAAAAGAAAAGCCTTTTATTTTTAAAATTTTTTACTATTGGATCTATTATTAATTCTGTTTCTGGTCTAGGTATCAAAGACTTTTTATCAACAAAAAAATCTTTACTTCTAAATTCTTTTTTATTTAATATATATGCAATAGGTTCATTATATAGTCTTCTGTTAATTAGGTATTTAAATTTTGAAATATTTTTTTTTGAAACCTTGTTTTCGCTGATTAGAATTTTTTCCCTTGAAATTTTCAATATATGAGAAAGAATGATTTCAGCATCAATTCTATGACTATTAGTACTTTTACTCAAGATTTTTGATCCAAAGTTAATTAGTTCTGATGTTTGCATTTTATATTAAGTTTTTTAATTTTAAATCTTGATCTTTTAGCCTCAAATTTTCGTTCATCTCTTCATGAATTTCTCCTTTTAGAAACTCATCCAATTTGTGAAGAGTTAAATTTATCCTGTGATCAGTTACGCGACCTTGTGGAAAATTGTAAGTACGTATTCTTTCAGATCTATCACCAGTACCTATTTGATTTTTTCTTTCACTTGATCTTTTTTGTTCTTTTTTTTGTCTCTCAGACTCGTAAAGCCTTGCCCTTAAAATTTTTAAAGCCTTAGCTTTATTTTTATGTTGAGATTTCTCATCTTGTTGCGTAACAACAATGTTGGATGGTATATGTGTTACTCTTACAGCACTGTCGGTTGTGTTGACTGATTGACCCCCTGGTCCGCTTGATCTAAATACATCAATTCTTAAATCTGTATCTTTTATCTTAATATCTACCTCCTCTGCCTCAGGCAATATTGCTACAGTTGCAGCAGAAGTGTGGACTCTACCTTGGGTTTCTGTTGTAGGAACTCTTTGGACTCTATGCACTCCTGACTCATATTTTAAGTAAGAATAGATATTATTACCTTTCACTGAAAAAATAACTTCTTTGAAACCTCCTGCCTCACTTTTAGAAATACTTATTATTTCTATTACCCAATTTTTTTTAGAACAAACCTTTTCATACATTTTGAACAAATCTGCTACAAACAATGTGGCTTCTAAACCTCCTGTTCCTGCTCTAATTTCAACTATAGCATTTTTTTCATCATCTTGATCTTTTGGTAAAAGAAAAATCTTTAGTTTTTTTTCGTATAGATCTTTTGTTATTTCGGCTGACTCTAATTCTTTCTGGGCAAGAGTAATCATTTCTTTATCGTTATTTTTATCATTAATCAAATTACTTAGGTCTTTTTTATTCTTTTCAAAATTTAGATATTGTTTTGCTGGATTAATTATATTTTTTAAATCTGAGTATTCCTTTGACTTTTTGGCAAATAATTTAGAGTCAAATTCACCAGTAGATAATTCCTTTTCCAAAGACTCATATCTTTCTATAATTTTTTTTACCTTATCAGCTGGTATCATTAAATTTAATTTACTTTTTCTTTTGCTTTTGACTCAACCAATTCAACAACTTTTTCAATAATATCGTTGCTAGCTACTTTGTGGTGAGGAATTCCAGATAGATAGAATAGATTATTTCCATCACCTCCACCGGTCAGACCAATATCTGTTTGAGAAGCTTCTCCAGGACCATTAACTACACACCCGATAATTGATAGTGTTAAAGGTTTCTTTATATGTGAAAGTCTATCCTCTAAAATTTTTACAGTATCAATTACTGGAAAAGCCTGTCTTGCACATGAGGGGCAAGAGATTATTTGAACACCTCTCGATCTTATACCTAAAGCACTTAATATTTCAAATCCTGCCTTAACTTCTTCAACTGGATCTGCTGACAAAGAAACTCTTATTGTGTCTCCAATTCCTTGCATTAAAAGCTTACCCATTCCGATTGAAGATTTTATACTGCCTGTAAGTAGTCCTCCTGCTTCAGTAATTCCAAGATGTAAGGGATAATTATATAATTTAGATAATCCTTCATAAGCTTTTACTGCTAAAAAAACATCAGAAGATTTAACACTAATTTTAAAATTAAAAAAATCATTATCTTCTAAAAGTTTTATATGATGTGTTGCACTTTCTATCAAGGCTTCGGGGCATGGCTCTTTGTACTTTTCTAAAATATTTTTCTCCAAAGATCCAGCGTTAACCCCAATTCTAATTGCACAATCAAAATCTTTTGCAGCTTTTATTACTTCTTTAACTCTTTCATGAGAACCAATATTTCCTGGATTGACTCTTAAACATTTTGCACCAGATATTGCCGACTCTATTGCTCTTTTATAATGAAAATGGATGTCTGCAACTATTGGTACTTTTACCTCTTTCGTTATAATCTTTAGTGCTTTTGTGGACTCTACATCTGGACAAGAAACTCTAACTATATCTGCGCCTGCATCCTCTAGACTTTCAATCTGTTTTATAGTTGCTTTATAATCTGTGGTGAGAGTATTTGTCATAGATTGGACAGAAATAGGCGAGTCTCCTCCAACATAAACATTTCCTACTTTTATTTTTTTTGTTTTCTTTCTTTTAATAACTCTGTGTGGTCTGACTTCCATCTTATCTATTAATCCAAATTAAAAGTTTTATGTAATTTTTTTATAGCATCAATTGTATGATTTTCATCAATGATTACTGAAATTTTTATTTCTGATGTAGAAATAGCCAATATATTTATTTTTTCTTCTGATAAAGATCTAAACATTTTATATGTTATTCCTGGAGTTGCTACCATTCCAGCACCAACTATGGATATCTTCGAAACTCTATCATTCATATGCATTTTTTCATACTTTATTTTTTTGTTTGCTTTAATTAATGAAATAGCATTTTTGCTCTCTTCTCTTTTTGTTGTAAATGTTAAATCTGTTTTTTTTCCATCTGTAGAAATATTTTGTATAACCATATCTACATTTATTTGGTCATTTGACAAAGGTTCAAAAATATCTGCGGCAACACCAGGTTTATCCTCGACACCTAAAAGAGTTATTTTTGCATCATCTTTTGAATAAGCTACACCTGTTACTGCTTTGCTGTAATCTATGTTTCCTTGATTATTTATCTCTGTACCTTTTCTATTTGTAAATGTTGATTTTACTTGTATTGGAATATCATTCATCATTGCAGCTTGAACTGCTGACGATTGCATCACTTTTGCACCTAAAGAAGAAAGTTCTAACATTTCTTCATATGAAATTTTATCAATTTTTTTTGCTAACGGTATTTTATTTGGATCAGAGGAATAGACTCCGTCAACATCTGTATAAATTTCACAGCTATCTGTTTGAAAAATTTTTGCTATTACTACAGCTGTAGCATCTGAACCACCTCTTCCAATCGAAGTAATATTTCCTGTTTTTGAAATACCTTGGAAACCAGGAACAACTGCAACACCACCATCTGATAAATAATTATTAATATCTTTAACATTAATACTTACAATTCTTGCATTAGAATGATCGCCTTCCGTTAAAATAGGTATTTGCCAATTCATCCAGGATTTTGCCTTAACACCTAAATCATTTAAAGCTCCGGCCATTAGAGCACTACTGACCTGCTCTCCTGAGGTTAACAAAACGTCAAGTTCTCTTTTATTAAATTTTTTTGAAATTTGTTGTGAGTGAGCAATTAAATTATTAGTAGTACCTGCCATTGCAGACACAACCACAATAATTTTACTACCATTATCGTGTTCTTTTTTTACTAATTTTGCCGCATGTACAATTCTTTGAATTGAACCAACGGATGTACCACCAAATTTTAATACTTTTTTTGTCATAGTTAGATTTTATTATAAAAATAAATAAGTTAAAATTAAGTTTATTAAAATATAATACTGGAATTAATGACTACAATAAATAAAGAAGAAATTCAAAAGTTTTCAAAAATAGCAGACGAGTGGTGGGATGCTAAAGGAAAATTCAAACCTTTGCATGTTTTTAATCCTATTAGGATTAAATATATTAGAGATAAATGCATATCTCATTTTAAATTGAACCAGGAAAAAGACAGACCGTTATCTTCCTTAAAAATTCTTGATATTGGATGTGGTGGAGGTTTAATAAGTGAACCTATGAGTCGACTTGGCGCAAAAGTAACTGGTATAGATGCATCAAAAAGAAACATAGCTGTTGCAAAACTTCATGCAGAAAAAAATAAGTTAAGTATTAATTATATTAACGCCTCTCCTGAAGAAAATGATTTGAAAATAAAGTTTGATGTTATTTTAAACCTAGAAATAATCGAGCATGTTAATGATGTTAATTTATTTTTAAAGTCATCTAGCGAAATGCTTGCTAAAAATGGAATAATGTTTATTGCAACCATTAACAGAACCTTTGAGTCTTATATAAAAGCAATAGTTGGAGCAGAATATATTTTGAGATGGCTTCCAATTGGGACACATGAGTGGAGTAAGTTCTTAAAGCCAGAGGAAATAGAAGAAAAAACAAAAAATTTGAATCTAGAGAGTATTAATAGGGACGGCTTTAAATTTAATATATTGAAACAAGAATGGAATAAAAGCCTAGATTGCTCTGTGAATTATATTTTGGTTGTAAAAAAAAATTAATTATCCTTATTATTTATCCAAGGAATTGTAGTAAGTTCAATACCTTCTTCGCTTAATTCTTTTGTTTCTTCCTCAGTTATATTTCCATAAATATTTTTATTTTTCCTTTTATCATAATAAATACTTCTGACCTCGTATGGAAAATTATCTCCTACATACTCAAAGTTTTTCTCAACAAATTTTCTCATTTTTAGTAAATTTTTTTTAATTTTTTTAATCTCTTGTAATGAAATATTTTCTTTTTCTCTCTGTTTCTTACTTACTATTTTTGGAGACATTATTGATTTTTTAACAGACTTTGTTTTACAAAAAATACATTCGATCATATTTTTTGATTTTAACTTTTCAAATTCTTTAGAATCTGAAAACCAGCTTTCAAATTCATGTTTGTTTTTACATTTCAAATTATATTTAATCATTAGTTTCTATAGTCTGCATTAATTTTAATATAATCGTCTGTTAAATCACAGGTATAACAATCAAAAGATCCTTGACCTAATTTAAGATTAACCTGTACGACTAATGCATCCCACTTCATATATTCTTTTAATTTCTCTTCATCATATTCTTCAGAAATTTTTCCTTTTTCCGCAACCTTTAATTCTCCAAATTTTATTTCAATTTTGTCAACAGAAACCTTTTCTCCCGATTTTCCTATAGCCATAATAATTCTTCCCCAATTAGGATCCTCACCTGCCATTGCTGTTTTAAATAGAGGTGAGTTTGCTATAGAGAAAGCTATGTTCTTTGCCATCTGCTGTGATCTTGCATTAATGACTTTAACTGTAATAAATTTTTTTGCTCCTTCTCCGTCACTTACAATTTGTTTTGCTAAATTAAGAAGTAATCTTTGAAGAGCCATTTCAAAATCTTTTAGTTTTGGATCCAGAACATTATAAATCTTTCCAGTTTTAACTTTATTGCTTGAAAAAATTGCGACCATATCATTTGTGGATGTATCGCTATCTACAGTGATAGCATTAAAGGTGTTTGTCATCGCTCTTTTTAATAAACTTTTTAAGAAGATAGATGGAATATCTGCGTCTGTGAAAACAAATGCCAACATTGTTGCCATATTTGGCGAAATCATTCCTGAGCCTTTTGCAATTGCAGAAAGTCTAATATCTTTATTCCAAATTCTACATTCCTCATACGCTAACTTGGGTCTTGTATCGGTTGTCATAATAGATGTTGCAGCCTTAAACCAAACAAATTTATTTTGTCTTTCTCTAAGTTTGTCTACTAAATTGGGTATACTGCTTTTTATCTGTTGGGTTGGAAATTTTTCTCCAATAACTCCTGTGGAGGCAAACAATATTTCATTTGCTTTAATTACTTGAGAAGTTCCATCTTTTTTTTGTGATTCTTTTAAAGTTAAGGTTTTAGCAAGAGTTTTTGAAATGCTATCCAATGCCTCAGAGCCTTGCGAACCAGTGAAGGTATTTGCATTCTTTGTGTTTACAAGTAAAGCTTTTACAAATTTTTTTCTTATATGTCTATTCCAAGTTATTGACTCTGAACAAATTGTATTATTTGTATAAACTGCAGCATAATTTGCTCCATCTCTAAAATAAAAAAGACAAAGATCATCCCTTCCAGTTCCATACAAATCTGCTGAAACCGCTGAAACTTCTAAACCATCAATTTCCTCTAATTTTTGAAAATCCCCCATTTTTGATAGTTTAGGTTTGTCTTTTAAAAAATTTTTTACGTTTATTGTCATGTAAATATTTTATTTAATACCTATATATACATATATATATAAAATTAATGATTATATAAACTGAACATATGAATTTTATAACCAAAGCATTAAATAGATTATTTAAAAGTGGTAATCAACAAGAATTGAATAAAATTAAGCCTATCATAGTAAAAATTAATGATTTGGAGAAAAATTTCTCGAGCTTAAAAACAGAAAATTTTACAGAAAAAACCCAGCAATATAAAAAGAACATTTTAGAAGGTAGAGATATGAATGAGATTTTACCAGAAGCTTTTGCTTTGGTAAGAGAGGCATCAAAAAGAGTCCTGGGTGAAAGGCATTTTGATGTACAGCTTGCTGGAGGTATTATCCTTCACCGAGGCAATATAGCTGAAATGAAAACTGGAGAAGGAAAAACTTTAGTTTCAACTCTTCCAGCATTTTTGAATGCTCTAGAAAATAAAGGTGTTCATATAGTAACTGTCAATGACTATCTAGCAAAACGTGATTCGGTTTGGATGGGTCAGATTTATAATTTTTTAGGGTTAAAAACCGGGTGCATCACAAACGAATTAAGTGATCAAGAAAGAGAGAGAAATTATAGCGCAGATATAACTTATGCAACAAATAATGAATTGGGATTTGATTATTTGAGAGATAATATGAAATATGAAATTTCTGAAATGGTACAAAAAAATAGAAATTTTTGTATTATCGATGAAGTTGATAGCATATTAATAGATGAGTCAAGAACTCCATTAATAATTTCAGGGGGAATAGAAGATAAATCAGATCAATATTTTCTAGCAAATAAATTCATTAATAGTTTACAAAAAAAAGATTTTGAATTAGATGAAAAAAATAAAAATGCCATTCTAACTGATGTTGGGATTGATAATATTGAAAAAATGTCAAGAACTTCTGGTATTTTAAAAAACAATAATTTTTACGATCCAGAAAATTTAACTTTGGTACATCATATTAATCAAGCATTAAAAGCAAATTTTTTGTTTCAAAAAGATAAAGACTATATTGTTAAAGATGGTAACGTTCAAATCATAGACGAATTCACAGGAAGAGTTCTCGAAGGAAGAAGATTCTCTGATGGATTACATCAGGCTATCGAAGCTAAAGAAAATGTTGATATTCAAAAAGAAAATCAAACTCTTGCATCAATAACATACCAAAATTACTTTAGATTATACAAAAAACTTGCTGGTATGACTGGAACTGCTATGACAGAAGCTGAGGAATTTTTTGATATTTATAAATTAAATGTGGTAAGCGTTCCAACAAATAAAGATATGATTCGTAAGGACACAAATGATCTGATTTTTAGAACAGAAGAAGAAAAAAATTACGCAATTTTAAATAAAGTTAAAGAGTGTCATAAAAAATATCAACCAATTCTAGTTGGAACAACTAGTATAGAGAAATCTGAAAAAATATCTGACTTGCTTAAAACAAATAAACTTAAGCACAATGTTTTAAATGCAAAGCAACATGAGAAAGAAGCAAAAATTATAGCAGAGGCAGGAAAAATCGGAACAATTACAATTGCAACAAATATGGCTGGAAGAGGTACAGACATCCAGTTAGGGGGAAACAAAAATTTTTTAAAAAATAATGAACAGGAAACTCCAGAAATATTAAAAAAACTAGATATAGAAAAAGAAAAAGTTAAAAGTCTTGGGGGGTTATGTATTGTGGGAACAGAGAGACATGAAAGCCGCAGGATTGATAACCAGCTTAGAGGAAGATCGGGTAGACAAGGAGACCCAGGATCATCAATATTTTACATTAGTCTTGAGGATGATTTAATGAGAATTTTTGGAGGTCAATCAATTGATGGTATGCTTAAAAAACTAGGTTTGAAGAAAAACGAATCTATCAATCATCCATGGATAAACAAAGCAATAGAAAGAGCACAACAAAAAGTTGAGGCTAGAAATTTTGAGATACGTAAAACACTCTTAAAATTTGACGATGTCATGAATGATCAAAGAAAAGTGATTTTTGGACAGAGAATAGAGGTTTTGAAAACAGAGAATGTAAAAAAAATGATTTTTTCTTTTCTAGAAGAAATTAATAAAAACATTATATTAGCACAACAAAATTTCTCTAAAACTAATGATTTAAAAGTTTTTTCCAGCGAAATTAAAGCAAATTATGGGAATGCTTTTGACGAAAAAAAGATAGAATTGTTTTCTAAAATAAAAGAAGTGGAACTTACACAAAATCTTAATAATTTTTTTGAGGAAAAAAGAAATGAACGAATTAAAATTTTAGGTGAACAACAAAATAATGATATTGAGAAGAAAATATTTTTACAGATTATGGACTTTTTATGGAGATCTCATCTACAATATTTAGAACAACTAAGACAAGTGATAGGTTTAAGAAGTTATGGACAAAAAGATCCACTGGCCGAGTTTAGAAGAGAGTCTTTTCAACTTTTCGAGAATTTATTGTTAAAAATAAAAACAGAAACTATAAAATTTTTAATTAATACAAATATCATAGTTGAAGATAAAAGAAATCAGCCTAAAACAGATAACTTTGAAAAAAAAAGAAAAATATCTAGGAATGCACCTTGTACATGTGGTTCAGGTAAAAAATATAAACATTGCCATGGAAAGGTTGCTTAACTAGTATAGTGAATTTATGTTAGAAAAATTTCCGATTAAAATTCCGGTTTTCCCTTTAAGGAATGCTATTTTTTTTCCTGAAACAAATTTGCCATTAAATATATTTGAGCCTAGGTATCTAAAAATGGTTGAGAAAGCAATCAAAAGTGATGGTGTAATAGGAATGATACAATCTAAGGAAGTTGATGGAGAAGTTTTTAAAGTTGGATGTCTCGGTAAAATAAATGATCACAAAAAAACAGGTGACGGTAGAATCTTAATAAATTTGTATGGATTATCACGTTTTAAAATTGATAAGGAAATTAATAACAATGAACCTTTCAGAGAGTTTCAAGTTAATTATGATTTTTTTAAAAATGATACAAATAATAAATACTTAGTTGAAGAAAATACATTCAAAAAATTTATTGAAAACTCAAAGAAATTATTTGAAAAACAGGGCATGGGTTTGAATTGGCAAGAACTTTCTAAAATAAAGAAAACACAACAAATTTATACTTTGGTTATGGTTTCACCATTTTCTGTAAGTGAAAAACAAAAATTATTGGAGATCCCGCAAGTAAATGATATTGCAAAGACATTTGTTGAGTTGACTAGCTTTGCTTTCTATGAGGATACGACAAAAAATAATATTATTCAGTAACTTAAATATATATTTTATCTGCTAGACCGTAACAGAGTATTGCACTTAAAACTGTAAGAATAGCTGGCGCAATAACTTGCTCGATTGATGTTTTTTTTGTATGGCCAAGTTTGTTGATAAAATGGTTATAGATGCCAATAAAAAATAAAACAAAATTTTGAACAAAAACAAGATTAAAAAAAGCCCAAGTAGCCTGAACTCCATTATCTCTTACAAAAAGTATGTATAAAGCCATTAAAATTGATCCAATAAAAAATCCCCCAAAAAATCTAACTATACCTGCTGAGGTTACATCCATTCCGTATTGTTTAATAAAAGATTTTGTACCGATTACAGACTTAAAAGCATAAATACCATAAGCCGTAAAGTGAATTAAAAATACTATTAAATAAAAAATGTTATTAAATTTCGCAATCATAAAAAATAAATTTAAAAATGTCTTAAACTACTTAGACTCTCTGGTATTCTTATTGAATGACTCAGTAAATGGTATTGGCACAACTGTCGCATTCACAGGTTTGTTTGAGTATTTTTTTGGCAAATGCACTTTATATTTTTTCCCAAAGTTACCAATTGGATAACCATTTGTGTTTAAATTTCCTTCAAATGGAACGTATCCCATAGCTATATTTGTGCCTTTCTCAGGATGATACCAAGGAGAAGTTATAAAACCGACAGGCTTACTTCCTTTATCATTTGATATTAACCAAAAATCATTTGCATAATCTTCGATGGGCTTTCCACCCATTTCTAAACCAACTAGTTGAAGTTTGTATGGTTTTTCGCCGTTTTTTATTTGTTCTCTCATTTTTTCCAGTGCCTCTTTGCCCACATAATTTGTTTGTTTGTTCCATACTCCTTTGCCAGATAATGAAACTTGATATCCAAGATTGCATTGAAATGGATTGTGTTCATGATCTAAATCTTGGCCCCAAGATAATATTCCAGCCTGAATTCTTCTATGATGTGCTGGTGCTATAACCATTAATTTATGTTTTTTTCCAGCTTTAAGAACTGTGTTCCACATATCTTCTGCATATAATGTTGCGTTTCTTAAATAAATCTCGTAGCCAGCTTCTCCAGAAAATCCTGATTGAGAAATCACACAGTCTCTTCCACCAATTTTTGCCTTGGCCAAACCATAGAATGGAATATTATCCATATCTACCTGGTTACCGACCAAATCTTTCATTAAAGCTTTGGACTTTGGTCCTTGAATTTGAACTGGACAAGCATCTATTTCGTCTATTTCAACATTAAATCTTTTATCTGCATTAACACCTTGTAAATATAAACCAATGTCAGAGTCCGACAAACTAAACCAAAACTCATCGTCTTCAACTCTCAGCAAAACAGGATCATTAAGAACTCCACCCTTATAATTACAAAGAATAACATAACGAGCACGCATAATTGAAATTTTTGTTGCATCTCTTGTAATTACATAATCTACAAATTTTTCTGCGTCTGGACCTTTAACACGAATTTGTCTTTCAACTGCAACATTCCACAATGTAACGTGATTTTTTATAGCTTGATATTCGACCATCGCACCACCTTTTTCAGGTCTTACGTATCCTCTTGGATGGTAAACTCGATTATAAACTGTAGCTCTCCAACAACCAGCTTTCATAGATAAATGCCAGTATGGTGATTTTCTTACTCGAGTTGAGATCAGCATTTCTACTTTTGTAGGTCCACTTTGTCTTAAATTATAAGGAACTTGTCTATCTGATTGATCAACTGAAGTTTCGTGTTTAACTTTGTCGTAATTTACTTTTTCAACTTTATAGGAGTTGGGTACCTTTTTAGGCATAATTATTTTTAATTAACCACTTGTTGGTTTCTTTTAATCCACCAAAAGTATAAATATGAAAATTACTTGTTGATTTTTTCACTTGGCTAATTAAATCGTTTGGATCAGAGGGTTTAAGTAGATTAATTGCTTTTGCAGCATTAGATTTTATGAAGTTTAAAGAATTTTTAGCACCAACAATGTTTGCGAACTTTATTAAACTAGTTAATTTTAAAGGGCCAGTAATACCAACGTGAACTGGTAAACTTTGTTTAGAAATAAATTTATTAATTGGTTCTGGATTTATAAGCCATTGCGTTACAATGTAGTCTGCAAAAGGTTTTTTATCTTTCATTGCTTTTTCCAAATCAGAATCCGATATATCAGGGGACCCCTCTGGATGTCCAGCAATTCCTATCTTAAAGCCCTCAAATAATCCTGTCTCTAATATCTGTAATGAACAGTGAAAATCTCCAATCGGTTGAGCGCTTCCCCCTATCACCAGTGCTTGTTTTACGCCAAAATCTTTACACATAGAAACATAATCTTTTAAATCTCCAATATTTTTTATTGATCTGGCTGGAAAGTGAGGTACTGGATTAAACCCGGATTGGACTAGCTCTCTTGCTTTCCTCGCAACCTCTTTAAAATCATTTCCGGGTAACATGGTTATGTAAACATCTTTAACCTTTGGCAAAACCGAAAGATCTGTTTTCATAGTTATTTCTAATGAAAAATGCATATTTCCCCGGATATACCAGTGAAGTCTAGGGGATGTCCAGAATTATTGTGGTGGTGGCCTTGGTTTGAATCGCACAAACGACACATACCTTTTCAGGGTACTGCTCTACTACTGAGCTACAAGGCCACAATATATTAAAATCTAAAAGTAATTCTGCCTTTAGTCAAATCGTATGGTGTCATTTCAACTAAAACTTGATCACCGGCTAAGACTCTTATTCTATTCTTTCTTAATTTTCCAGCAGTATGAGCTAAAACTTCGTGATTGTTTTCAAGCTTAACTCTAAACATAGCGTTAGGTAACAATTCTGTTACTTTACCTTTAAACTCAAGTTTTTCTTGTTTAGTCAAATTTTAATCCTTTTTTAATTCTGAGCTTAACAGAATTTGCATGGCCATATAAATCTTCATATTTGGATAAAGTTATAACTGATGGACCTAATCTTTCAATGCCCCTTTTAGTTATATTAATTACCGATTGTCTTTTCAGGAAATCATAAACGGATAAGCCTGAAGAAAATTTTGCTGTTCCTGAAGTAGGGAGAACATGATTTGGCCCTGCAAGGTAATCCCCTATAGCTTCCGGAGAATAAGGACCTAAAAAGATTGAACCTGCGTTAGTTATAGATTTTAGATAAATGCCTGGTTTTTTTGTGTATATCTCCAAGTGTTCTGGAGAAATTTTATTCACAATATTAGATATTTCTTTTGAACTTTTTGCTAAAATTGAAATACCAAACTTTCCTAGACTCGATGATGCAATTTTCTTTTTTGGTAAGAATTTTAATTGCATTTTCAAAAAATTTTGTACATTTTTGGTTACATCTTTACTATCTGTCACTAATATAGATTGTGACATTTCATCATGTTCGGACTGCGCGATTAAATCTGCTGAAATCCATTCTGGATTGGAGTATTTATCTGCGATTATAGTTACTTCAGAAGGTCCAGCAAACATATCAATACCAGTTTCTCCCAAAACCTCTTTTTTTGCTAATGCAACATATTCGTTTCCAGGACCAACGACTTTATCAACTTTATTTACAGTTTCAGTTCCAAAAGCAAAAGCAGCAATTGCTTGAGCGCCGCCTAATTTGAAAATTTTTTTAACTTTACATTTTTTAGCTGCATATAATATTCCAGGATTCGCTTTGTTTTTTAAAGCTGGAACAGTCATAAAAATTTCTTTAACTCCTGCAATAATAGCTGGTATACAATTCATTAAAACCGAGCTCGGATAACTGGCTTTTCCTCCGGGAACATAAACCCCAATTTTGTTCATTGGTTTCGATCTATAAGAAAAAACATTATTATATTTATCTTTTGTTTTAAAACCTTGAAATTTTTGTTTTTTGTGAAAATTTTTAATCCTGCTAAATGCTAAATCTATTGATCTTTTAACCTTTGGATCTAAATTATTTATACTGTTCTTAATTTCAGTTTTAGTAAAAAATAATTGATTTTTATTTAATTTTTTTAAACCATTAAATTTTTTTTCATACTTAATTAGGGACTTATCTTTATTTTTTCTAATATCTTGAACAATTTTTTTAACTATCCTCACTGTAGAAACTGAATATTTTCTTCTTAAATTTAGACTATATTCCAACTGCCTTTCAAAATTTTTGGATTTTGTATTTAATATTTTAATCATTAAATGGATCAAGTTTGGGTTTATTTTTGGTCTCCCAAGGATCACTGATGTCCTCGAGAAAACATTCTATAACTTCAGAGTTTAGCTTTATCAATATACCACCTGCAAAATTTAATTTTATTTCATAATTTTTATCAGACAAAAATTTAGTTTCAATTGCTAAAAAATCTAGAAAACGATCTACGTTCTTTTGGCTTAAATTCATGGAATAAACATTGATTACATTTTCAAACTTAAGAATAGATTGCACCCTTTTGTTTTTCCTAAAAACTCCTTTTTCTATATCCTCCCACATAAACCTGTTAAACTGTATTAAAAATATTCTATTTTTTTTTAAATGCGCTATATTTTTAACTTGAGTGATCGAATCTTGAAGGTGTGCGGAAATAACCTTTAAATCTTCTTCTGAGGTAGCATTTAGTTTTAAACTTTTTTTTTCCATTAATAATTTAGTCTAGAAATATTTGCTCCACATTTTTTAAGTTTTTTTTCTATAAATTCGTAACCTCTGTCTAAATGGTAAACTCTGTTAATAGACGTTCTATTTTTCGCAATTAAACCTGCTAAAACTAAACTTACTGAAGCTCTCAAGTCTGTTGCCATAACTTCAGCTCCATTTAATTCCTGAGGGCCGTTTATAAGCGAAAGATTACCTTTGACTTTAATTTTAGCTCCCATTCTATTAAGTTCAGGGACATGCATAAATCTGTTCTCAAAAATATTTTCTCTTATTTTTGATAGGCCTTTAGCTTTTATCATTAAGACCATTATTTGTGCTTGAAGATCAGTAGGAAAACCTGGGTATGGTTCTGTAATAATAGAGATAGGTTTTATTTCTTTGGAGTAGAGAACTGTCACTTCATTTTTAGAAATTTTTAAATTAATACCCATTTTCCTTAAGATCGTCATTTCTTTACTCAAAATTTTTGACTCTATATCCGTAATTCTCAGTTTTTTTCCTGCTACCGCTCCAGCAATGATAAATGTGCCTGCCTCTATTCTATCAAACATAATTTTATGTTTAACAGATTTTAATTTTTGATTTCCTACCACTTTTATTTCCCTTTTGTTTACCCAAGATATTTTTACACCCATTTTTTTTAAAAAATCTGTTAGATTTTTAATTTCTGGTTCACACGCACAATTTTTTATATGTGTATTTCCTTTTGCATAACTTGCAGCTATAATAATATTTTCTGTTGCACCAACTGATATTGAAGGAAGAGTAATCTTTGTGCCAACAAGTCCATTTTTTGCCTCCGCTAATATATATCCATCCTTTATTTTAATCGTTGCGCCCATTTTTTTTAAACCAAAAAGGTGAATGTCAACTGGTCTTGGACCAATTGCGCAACCGCCTGGTAAAGATACTTTTGCTTTTCCGAATTTGGAAAGTAAAGGTCCCAAAATAATTACTCCTGCTCTCATAGTTTTGAGCAAGCTATATGGGGCAACTGTATTTAATTTTCGTCCATTATTATTAATAAAAATTTTTTTTTTTTTTAAATTTAGTTTTATATTTGAACCAATATGCTTTAGAAGTTCAGACATTGTTATTACATCTTTAACTATAGGAAGGTTGCTCAATTCTATTTTTTTATCGCTAAGTATCGAAGCAGCTAGTATTGGCAGAGTTGCATTTTTTGAACCAGATATTTTAACAGTTCCAGATAAACTTTTTTTACCTTTAACAACTAATTTTTGCATTAATTAAATTTTAGGAAGCGTGACACCTTTTTGCTTCATGTATTTACCTTTTCTTTTAGAATACGTAATTTCAGGTTTTTCGTTACCTTTTATAAAAACAAATTGTGCAGCACCCTCGTTTGCATAAATCTTAGCAGGAAGTGGTGTACTGTTGGAAAATTCAAGTGTAACATGACCTTCCCAGCCTGGTTCTAATGGGGTTACATTAACTATAATACCACATCTTGCATAAGTAGATTTTCCCAAACAAATCACTATTACATTTTCAGGTATTTTAAAATATTCTACAGTTCTTGCTAAAGCAAATGAGTTAGGTGGTATTACACAAACCTTTGATTTCTTTGAAACAAAGCCATCTTTTTTAAAATTTTTTGGATCTACAGTTGTTGAATTTACATTTGTAAAAATTTTGAAATCATTTGAAACTCTTGCATCATATCCATAAGAGGAAAGTCCGTATGATATTTTTCCTTTTCTAGCTTGTTTGGAGATAAATGGTGATATCATCTTATGACTTTTTACCATTTTTTTAATCCACTTATCTGACAAAACACTCATTTTTTAATTTTTATTTTTTTTATACTTATTTTTAAATTCTTTTCTTTTTTTTAAATTAACCTTTAAAGCTAAACTCTTCCTAGAAAGAGATTTCTCTTTTTTTAAAAGAACTTTCATTTGGACTAATTTTTGTTTGGATCGGTTAAATCCTCTAAAGTAATAGTTTTTTGAATATCGTGCATCTTGTCGTTCTCTTCATTTTTTGTCTTTGACCCTTTTCTGGCTCTTCGTTGCTCTAGGCGTGCTTTTCTTTTTGCCTCTTTCTTCATGGCTTTTTCGCCCCTAGTAGATTTATAATCGTAATGAATTCCCATATTTGCACCATATATTTTAATAACGTTTTACTTTGAAGAATTCAATTATGCAAGCCTCTACTGAAAAAGTAAGTAAATATCCTCTAATAAAATGTGAAATTTAATGTTCTATTTGAACTAGAAGTTTTTTTTTAAATCTTTTTCAATTGTATGAAATGGATTTTCCCAATTATCGATTTTTTTGGATCTATAAAGAGTAACGTTTTCATACCATTTTGAATTGTTATCTTTTAAGAACCATCTCCAATCGCTTATAAATGGAATGGGTATCCAAGTTTTTTTTCCTAATGTTGCAGATATGTGAGCCAAAGAGGTATCTGCTGTAATAATTAAATCCAAATTTTTTATTATTTCTATACTGTCAACAAAAGCATTATTTGAGGTATCTATATCAGGTAAATATATTAAATTTTTTTTTCCTGATATTTGCTTTAATTGACTTTCTTCAATTGTTTTTTGCAGGATTATAAAATTGAAATTGAATTTTTCTGCAAGTTTTATAAAATATTGCATTGGGATATTTTTTGTTGATTGGGAAGTTAGAGAATTTATCCCTATTTTCGGGCCTTTGTATTTTTTTAAATTTGAATACCATTTATCTTCGGCTTCCTTATTTTTCTGAAAGAAATTTACTGTTTTGCAGAAAAGATTATTTTCTCTTAAAAAGACTCTTAATAAACTAACTAGGTGATTATGGTAATCATGAGGAGGAATTTTATCGCCTTCTGAGATTAATTTGAACTTTTTTTTGTCGAAGAAATGAAAAAATTTATTACTTTTCACATATAAAATAATTTCTAACTTATATTTTTCCTGCAAAAAGTATAAATATCTTGTAAATTGAATTAAATCTCCTATTCCTTGTTCTGCAATTACAAAGAGTTTCTTGTTATTAAGATTCTCACCATTCCAGACCTTACTTTTTAAATTTAGTTTAGAATAATTAATATAGTCAGAGAATGACTTGCTTTTTTTTCTCCATTCGTATTCCTCAAAACCTTTTTCTAGTTTTCCCATCATTAACAACAACGTGCTATAGTTTATATGGCCATCAATATAATTTTGATTAATTTTGATTGAGTTTTCAAATGATTTTGATGCATTCTCAAAATTTCCAATATTTTTATAAGCTAGAGCTAAGTTATTGTGAGCTAAGAAATTTTCTGGGTTAGCTTTGATTGACTTATTAAAAGCAAAAATCGCCTTTTCGAATTCTCCTTTCAAAGAATATATGTTACCAATGTTATACATAGAAAAGTTTTTTGTTGGATTTATTTTGAAGGATTTTTCATAAAATTTAATAGCCTCATGATAAATTTTCTGATCATGACATAATTTTCCATAATTATATAAAAGAATAGGATCATTTGGCTTGAGCTTGATACATTTTTTAAAAATATCTTCTGCTTTTTTAAATTCTTTTGTTTGAGACAACAAACTTCCATAATTTTCTAAAACAGCTAAATCATTTGGATTCTTTTCTAATAAATTTTCGTAAATTTCTTTTGCTTTTGAAAAGTTGCCTTTGCTATGGTGAAGTACAGCGGTTTTAAAAATATCTATTGTCACTATTATTTTTTTAAAGTTTTTAATATTGTTATATTTATTAAAGATAATAGAATTGCAATCAAAACATCTAGGAATGGACTAGCTTCTGGGTAGCCATAATTCCATAAGATAACAAGTACGGCCCAGACAAACCATATAATTAAATTTAAATTTTTCATTTTATTTTTTATTAAAAAAAATTTTTTTTAATATTATTCCTAAAATTGCAACAACCAAAAACCCTATAATAGGTAAATAAATATCTGGATAAGTAATTATTTTAAAAAAACTGGGTTCTTCGTTTTTCTCAATAAAATTTTCTATACCAGCTCCTAAAGCTACTGTAACGAACATTGGAGGGCCACATCCTAATAAAGTCCCTAAAAAATAATTTTTTGTAGATATGTTAAAAATAACAGGAAGAATATTTTGAATTCCAAAAGGTATACCGCCACCTCCCATAAACCTAAATACGGAAAAATAAAACAATTCTTTTTTTTGAAAAGAATTTTTAAAATTAGAAAATTTTTTTTCTAACTTTTGTTTTACTAAATCTGCAAAAAAGAGTTTTGCTAAAAGATATAACAAGGTAGTTCCAAATGTTGCAGACAATAAAGCAATTAGAATTCCAAACCACTTACCAAAGACAAAACCCGAAAATATTAAAATAGGACTAGCAAAACCTAAAAGCAAATACCAAATCACAGAGAAAATAAAAAAGCTTAATGTTAAAAATAAAAGGTTATTATTTTTATATTGAATTATAGTATCTTGATTTGATCTGATTAGTTCATAACTGGTGAGATCTCTCAGATCAATAAAAGAGAACAAAAAGTAAAGCCCAACAAAAAGTACTAATAAATATAAGGCTCCAATTATAAGTTTTAGTTTTGTAGAACTGAAATTCATAAATTAACTTTTAACTGTACTTATACAGGCTTATTACCTATAAATATCAAAAAATTTATTAGGAACCAAAGAAATCTTATGAAAAGAACCTACCAACCCAGTAAGCTAGTAAGAAAAAGACGGCATGGCTTTAGATCAAGAATGTCAACAAAAGCAGGAAGAAAACTTTTGGCGAGACGAAGAGCAAAAGGTCGTAAAAAACTTTCTACTTAAAAAACAATATAATGACAAAGCTTGAAAGTTTAAAAAAAAGCTCTGATTTTGCAAAAGTATTAAAACATAGAGTAGTTAGCGGAGACTGTTACACAATATATCGTGTGAAAAATTTTATAAATAAAAATAGAGGAAGTAAAAAATTATACATAAGTTTTGTAATGAGAAAAAAAATTGGAAATGCTGTAAAAAGAAATAGAATAAAAAGGAAATTAAAATCTATAATTTTAAAACTATTAAAAATAAACAGTGCAATTGATTTAAATTACGTATATGTAATTTTTGGAAAAGATAAAGCTTATGAGGAATATCATGATTCTTTATTTGAAAAGATGAAAAAAAGTTTTAAAAGAATGGATGGTGTAAAGTCATGAAAATAATAATTTTTTTTATTATATCTTTAATTAAATTTTATAAATTTTTTATATCACCTTTATTTGGTCAAAATTGTAGATTTCTCCCATCTTGTTCGGAATACTTTATTGAGTCTTTAGAAACTCATGGTCTAATAAAGGGATTGTCTCTTGGATTTAAAAGAATATCTAAATGTCATCCTATAAAATTTTTAGGTGGCAGTTCAGGACTAGATTTCGTTCCAAAAAAAGAAGGTTTAAAGAAAAAATATTAAATGGATCTTAGAAACGTAATTTTTGCAATCGCCCTTTCATTTGCAGTTTTATTTGGATGGTCTGTAATTTTTGAAACACCTCAAATAGAAGAACAAAATAAATCTCAACAAACACAAAGATCTCAAAAAACAGATAAACAAACATCTGATGCTCCTAGTGTGAATTTTGAAAACAATAAAGCGCTTAATATATCTAGAGAAGATGCAATTAATACTGGAAAAAGAATTAAATTTGAAAATGAAAATGTTAAAGGTTCTATTTCACTTAAAGGAGCTCTAATTGATGATATTACTTTTAAAAATTATAAAGACAAACTTGGTTCAGATAAAAATGTTACATACTTAAACCCCGCAGAAACAAACGATGGATATTTTGTTGAAACAGGTTGGGCAGCAAGTAATGTAGGAAAAATATCTCTTCCAACTTCAGATTCAGTTTGGAATGTTAAAGGAAATAATAAATTATCATTAGATAATCCTGTAATAATAGAATGGAATAATAAGTCTGGACTTATTTTTAGAAAAAAAATTGAAATAGATGAAAAATTTTTATTTAGAATTACTCAAGAAATTCAAAATCAATCAGGCAATAGAGTTGAGCTTTATCCTTATGCTCAAATAACTAGAAATGTGGCACCTAATGTTACAGATTTTTATATTTTACACGAGGGCTTTATTGGAGTTTTTGATGAAGAGCTCAAAGAGGAAAGTTACGACGATATAGAGGATAAAAAACAAGAATACAATGCTGGAGAAGGTTGGATAGGAATAACTGATAAATATTGGTTGACCGCATTGGTGCCTGAAAAAAACCAATCTTTTAAAGGAGAATTTATTTTTAAAAATGGTTTTAAAGCTAATTACATTCAAAATAAACCTGTTGTTATTCAGCCATCAGGATCTGGAATATCTGAGACTAAAGTTTTTGTAGCTGCAAAAGAGGTAAAAATAATTGATGGGTATGCAGAAACCGAAAATATTAATAAGTTTGATTTAACTATCGACTGGGGATGGTTCTATTTTTTTACTAAACCATTATTTTTTATAATGAACTATTTATTTGAGTTAACCAAAAACTTTGGGATCGCCATAGTTTTAGTTACAGCAGCTGTAAGATTATTATTCTTTCCGCTGGCAAACTATTCTTTCAGATCAATGGCAAAAATGAAAATTTTGCAGCCAGAATTATTAAGACTGAAAGAATTACATAAAGAGGATAAGGTTAAACTTCAACAAGAAATGATGTCTCTTTATAAGAGAGAGAAAGTGAATCCTTTATCTGGATGTTTGCCTATTTTAATTCAGATACCTTTCTTTTTCGCAATTTATAAAATGCTTTTCATTTCACTTGAAATGAGACATCAACCATTTTTTGGCTGGATAAAAGATTTATCTGCGCAGGATCCGACTTCAATTTTTAATCTATTTGGTCTCATTCCTTGGGACCCACCATCATTTTTAATAATTGGAGCATGGCCAGTTTTGATGGGTGTTACTATGTATCTGCAACAAAAGTTGAACCCTACACCACCAGATCCTATACAAGCAAAAATATTTATGTTCTTTCCACTTTTCTTGGCAATAATTTTAGCTCCATTCCCCTCAGGATTAGTTGTTTACTGGACAATAAATAATATCTTAACAATTGCTCAGCAGTGGGTAATAATGAGAACTACAACAGTCAAAACCAAATAAATGTCTGGGGAAAAAAGTTTAGATGAAATAAAAAAATTTTGGCCTAAGGAAGCGCCTGATATAGAGAATGTACCAAAGTATATCAAAAAATATAAAGAAGACTTAATAGTTATTAAGTATGGAGGCAATGTTTTAATAGATAGAAATATATTTAATAATTTTATAGAGGATATAAGCGTAATAAATAAACTGGGTCTTTCAATTATAGTTGTACACGGAGGAGGTCCAAGAATAGAAAGGGAACTAAAAAAATATAATATTCAAACAAAGTTTATTAATGGTTTAAGAGTAACAGACAAAAAGGTAATTAAAATTGTTGAAGAGGTATTGATTGATTTTAATAATGATATTGTAAGCTCTTTAAAGAAAAAAGGCTCAAGAGCAGTCTCAATAAATTCTAAAATAAATAATGTAATTAATGTAGTTCCAAACAAACAGGAACTAGGTTTTGTTGGTGTGCCAGATAAAATTAATTTAGATACTATTAAGTATATGATTAGTCAAAATCAAATTCCTATAGTAGCGCCACTAGGTTTAGACAAAAATAATCAAACATACAATATTAATGGAGACACTGCTGCTAGTGCTATAGCAAAAAAACTAAAATCTAGAAGACTTATTCTAATGACAAACGTTGAGGGGGTTTATGACGATAGGAAAAAACTAATACCAGAAATTAAACCACTTGATCTTGAAAATTTAATAAAATGGAAAATAGTTGGTGAAGGAATGATACCAAAGATAGAAAATTGTGTAGATGCCGTCGAAAACGGTGTTAGAGGTGTCGTTATACTTGATGGCAGAAAACCTCACTCTATATTAGACGAAATTTTCTCTGACAAAGGTTCTGGCACCTTAATAAGAAAATGAAAGAGCTTATAAATATTAAGTACTGGTTGTTTGATTTAGATAACACACTTTATTCAGGTGATACTAAAGTCTTTGATCAAGTAGATAAAAGGATGTCTAAATATATATCCAGTAAACTTAAGGTAAGTATTGAAGAGGCTAGAAAAATTCAAAAAAACTATTTTCATGAGTACAATACAACGCTCAATGGAATGATTAAAAATCACAAAATTGATGCTCAGGAATTTTTAGATTTCGTACATGATGTAGATTTAAGTTTCCTAAAAAATGACAAGGGATTAGAAAAAGAGTTGAGCAAAATAAAAGATAAAAAAATAATTTTTACTAATGGGTCAAGAGCCCATGCAGAAAATGTTACCAAAAGAATAGGTATCAATAAGCTATTTGATGGAATTTTCGATATTGTTGACTCAGATTTTGTACCCAAACCAGCAATCAAAACCTATAAAAGATTAATTGATAAATACAAAATTGAGCCACAATATTGTATATTAGTAGAGGATATCGCTAGAAATTTAAAACCAGCGCATGAACTAGGTATGAAAACTGTTTGGATTAAAAATAAAGAACCATGGGCTGCTGAATTCTCTAACGAGAATTTTATAAATTATAGAACAGAAAATTTGACTAACTTTTTAAAGGAAATTAATGAACTTAGAAAAAATTGAAAAATCTATAAACGAAGCTTTTAAAAATAAAGATAAAATAGATAGCTCAGATAAAACACTTGGCGAACTAGTTGGTGAAACTATAGAATTATTAGATAATGGTAAAATTAGGGTTGCTGAAAAAAAAAGTGGTAAATGGCAAGTTAATCAATGGATTAAAAAGGCTATACTTTTAAGTTTTCGAGTAAATAAAATGAAAGCATCACAAGGTCCTTACTCAACTTGGTATGATAAAGTAGTTGGTAAAACTCAGGGATGGAGCGAAGAAAAAATTAAAAAAGCAGGTTTCAGATATGTTCCTAACGGTGTTATTAGAAAAGGAGCTTACATAGCAAAAAATGTTGTACTGATGCCATCTTTCATAAATGTGGGTGCTTTCGTTGATGAAGGAACGATGATTGATACTTGGGCATCAGTAGGTTCTTGCGCACAGGTTGGAAAAAATTGTCATATTTCTGGAGGTGCTGGTATTGGTGGTGTTTTAGAACCAATGCAAGCTAACCCAACTATTATTGAGGATAATTGTTTCTTAGGAGCAAGAGCAGAAATTGCAGAAGGTGTTATTATCGAAAAGGGTTCAGTATTGTCCATGGGCGTTTACATTGGTTCTTCTACTAGAATTATTGACAGAGCTACTGGACAAATTCACTATGGAAAAGTTCCTGCTTACTCAGTGGTTGTTCCTGGTTCAATGCCAAGTAAAAATAATCCAAACGGACCATCACTATATTGTGTGGTAATTGTAAAAAAAGTAGACGAGAAAACTCGAAGTAAAACTTCTATAAATGATTTATTAAGAGATTAAAAAATCATGCAAAAAATAAGTGAATTAAAATTAGCTAAAGACTTGATTCGTAAACCAAGTATTACACCAAAAGATGCCGGGGCAATAAACTTATTAGCTAAAAATTTAAGATCAATTGGTTTTAATTGTAAAATAATTAACTTTAAAAATGTAAAGAATTTATATGCCAAACTCGGAAGATCTTCTCCTAATTTTTGTTATGCGGGACATACAGATGTGGTTCCCCCAGGAAATATAAAGAATTGGACTACTAATCCATTTAAACCAATTGTAAAAAATAATAAATTAATTGGACGAGGCGCAAATGATATGAAGGCCTCTATCGCCTGTTTTGTAGCAGCTGTAAGTAGATTTAAAAATCAAAATAAAAATTTTAAAGGCTCTATAAGCTTACTGATTACTGGAGATGAAGAAGGAATAGCGGTAAATGGAACAAAAAGAGTTGTTAGATATTTAAAAAGAAAAAAAGAAAAAATTAATTTCTGTATAGTGGGCGAACCTACTAATCCAAATAAACTTGGTGAAATGATAAAAATTGGAAGAAGAGGAAGTTTGACTGGTAGACTTACAGTTATAGGTTCACAGGGTCATGTAGCTTATCCTCACAGGGCAAATAATCCCTCAAATACTTTAATTAAAATTTTAAGAAGAATTAAAGATTTAAAACTAGACAGAGGAACAAAGAATTTTCAACCTTCTAATTTAGAGGTAACAAAAATTAATATTGATAATCATGCAGATAATGTAATTCCTGAGTCTGCTGAAGCTGTTTTTAATATAAGATTTAATGACAAACATACTTCTAGTTCTTTGAAAAGAAAACTAAACAAAATATTTAAAATGGTTACTAAATCTAATAAATCTAAGTTCAAAGTAAGTTTTGAGGTTTCAGGAGAAGCATTTTTAACGAAGCCAAATAAAACCACTTATATGATTCAAAATACCATAAAAAAAATCACTGGTATTAAACCAAAATTATCTACTTCTGGCGGAACATCAGATGCAAGATTTATTAAAAATATTTCCCCTTGTTTAGAATTTGGTTTGGTAGGTAAAACTATGCACAAAATAGATGAAAGTGTATCTGTTTCTGATTTAAAAAAATTAACTAAAATATATGAAAACATTTTGGTAAGTTATTTTAAGTGAAAACAGGAATTATTACTACCGACTCATATTTAAAACATAATACAGGTCAGGGCCATCCTGAAAGAGCAGATCGTGTAAAAGTTGTAATCGAAAACTTAAAAAAAAATAAAAAATTAATTTGGAAAAAACCATTAATGTTTGACAGCAAATATTTAAAAATTACTCATAAGTCTAATTACATTAGTGAAGTAGAAAATTCATTTCCTAAGGAGGGTTTGCATTTTTTAGACGGTGATACCATTGTATCCCCGGGTAGTAAGCAGGCTGCATCAGATGCAGTAGCATCGATAATAACTGCTATTGACAGTGTACAAAATAAAGAATTTAAAAATGTTTTCTGTCCTGTAAGACCGCCAGGTCACCATGCTGAAAAAGATAAGGCTATGGGTTTTTGTATCTATAATAATATAGCAGTAGGAGCCAACTATCTTATAAAAAAATACAAACTAAAAAAAGTTGCTATAATAGATTTTGATGTTCATCATGGAAATGGAACTCAAGATATTTTTTATGAAAATGAAAAGGTTTTATATATATCAACACATCAATATCCCTTTTATCCTGGAACAGGTGCGAATAATGAAAAAGGCAAACACAATAATATTTTAAACATTCCATTACCAGCTGGCACAAACTCAGAAGAGTATATGAATGCATATGAACATGTTTTAAAAAAACTTAAAGAATTTAAACCAGAATTTTTATTATTTTCAGCAGGATTTGATGCCCATCAAGATGATCCTCTTGCTCAATTTAAATTAAAATCAAAAGATTTTTACGATATTACAAAAAGAACTTTAGAAGTTATAAACAAAAGTATTAATAATAAAGTTGTTTCAATTTTAGAGGGTGGTTATGATTTAAATGCACTCAAAGAGAGTTCTGAATACCACTTAAATGCTTTATTAGAAAATTAAAAGAAAAATTCAAGAGCTCTGTCAATATTTTACTTTAAATAAATATAAACCATGCGCTGGGGCTGGAGGAGCACACATTGACCTTTTTTTTGATTGGAATGCTCTTTTAAAATCTTTTAAATTCCATTTTCCTTCTCCTAAATATTTTATAGATCCTACCATTGATCTTACTTGTTGTTGTAGAAAAGACTTTGATTGAAACGTAAATACTATCTTATTTTTATTTTTTTTAATTAAAGGTTTCTTTAGAGTTCTTATTGGAGATTTGGCCTGACAGTTTGAAGCTCTAAATGTTGAAAAATTATGTGTTCCTTTTAAAATTGCAGCACCTTTTTTCATTAATTTTACATCTAGTTTTTTTTTAATATGCCAAGCTTTATTTTTATCTATAGCAAGAGATGAGGGTCTATTAATAATAAAATACTTATAAATTCTTTCTTTAGCACTATGTCTTGCATGAAAATTATTAGGTCTTTTCTGAATATTTAAAATAGATACAGGATGTTTCTTTAAAAAAAAATTCACTGAATTTATGAAAATACTCCTATTATTTATCTTATTTTTTGTTTTAAAATGCGCTGATTGTTCGCTGGCATGAACACCTGAGTCAGTTCGGCCAGATCCTATTACCCTTATATTTTCTTTTAAATATTGCGATAAAGCTATTTCCAAAACTTCTTGAATCGAAAGACCATTTTTTTGAAATTGCCACCCAACAAAATTCGTACCGAGATATTCAACTCTAATTTGATAAGTTGTCATTATACAATTTTTTCACCCTTAGGAATTTTGCTGCCAAGTAGAAATTGACCAGTTGCTTGTCTACTTTTCCCCTCTTTTTGTATTTCAAGGATACTTATTGATTTATCTTTACATGCAATGGTTAAGTTATTATCAATAGTTGATCCCTGTAAACCACTCGCATTGGATATTTTTGCTTTCCACACTTTATATCTTTCGTTTTTATATTTAAACCAAGCTCCAGGATTTGGATTTAACCCATTAATTTTTGCTAAAATTATATTTGCATTTTCACTCCATTTTAATTCAGCCTCTTCTTTTGTAATTTTTTTTGCATATGTGGCTTCATCATGATTTTGCTCAATAAGGTTAACTTCGTTCTTCTCTATTTTTTCAATTGCGTTCATCAAAGATTTTGCACCTAACTGGGAGAGCAACTTTGATAGAATTGAAGTATCAATATTTTCATTTAAATTAATTTTATCCTGATGAATAACAGGACCCGCATCAAGTTTTTCAACAATTTTCATAATACTTACACCAGTTTCCTTATCTAAATTCATTATAGATCTTTGCATAGGAGCTGCCCCCCTCCACTTTGGTAACAATGAAGCGTGAATATTAATAAAACCAAATTTAGGAATATCTAAAAATCTTTTGGGTATTATTTGGCCATAAGCGACGACTATGGCAATATCTGGTTTTAATGAACTAAAAAATTTAAACTCCTCATCGCTATTTAATGTTTTAGGTGTTCTTAAACTTAAAGAGAATTTTTTTGCTAAACTTCCAATTTTTGAGTCTATTAATTTTTGACCCCTATTTGCTTTGCTAGCTGGTTGAGAATAAACAACTATAATCTCATTGTTAGAATTTCTTAAAGCTTCTAAAGTAGGAACTGCAAACTCTGGTGTCCCCATAAAAACAATTTTTTTTGACATTAAATTTTTTAATTTAAACTACTACTCTTTCTGTCTCTTTTTTATCTTTTGACACTTTCTTAATAATTATATCTTTTTTAAGTTTTGACAAATAATCAATAAATAAGACGCCATTTAGATGATCAATTTCATGTTGGATACAAGTTGATAGAAGTCCTTCGGCTTTTATTTCTTTAGGGTTTCCATCATAGTCTAGAAACTTAAGATTACATTTTTCAGGTCTATCAATTTTTGCAAATTGATTTGGTATTGAAAGACATCCTTCTTCATAAGTTGATTTTAAATCAGACCTCCAGGTGATTTCTGGATTCACAAAATACATTGGATTTTTCTTCTCAGGGTCTTTGGATAAATCCATAACTACAATTCTTTTTGGAATACCAATTTGTATAGCGGCTAGACCAATTCCTGGTGCATCATACATTGTGTTCAACATGTCATCCATAAGGTTTTTGATTTCTTTATTTACCTTTTCTACTGGTAAAGATTTTTCTCTTAAAATAGTGTCCGGAATTGTTAAAATTTTTCTTATTGCCATGAGAGTTTATAATACAATTATACTCTCAAAGGTAGAGCGAGATTGAGAATTTGATTTCTTACTTTTTTAATTTTTCCTTTATTTAGTAAATTGTTAATAAAATATAAAGTTTCAGGATCTAAATTCTCTATGTCGTCGCTTCCTATAATCTCAACAAGTTTCAACATGAATAGACCTATTTGACCCTCATCTATTAGTGATTCCATACTATTTGGGATTGTCAAATCCTTAGAAAGACTTTTCACATTTAACTCGGATGGTATTGAAATTCCGTCTGCAATTAGAGTTTCTAAAAGCATAATATCTTTTATAGAGTAAAAATATTTTTTATTTCGTTTAATTTTTTTATAAACACTCGCAAGATCCTTATTTACTTTATCTTTTTTAATATCATCTTCAGTAAAAATTTTAATTACTTTGGACCTGTGTAAGACTTTGTCATCAAATTTTATTTTCCCTAGCTCAAACTTTTCTTCAACAATTATATTTTTTTCAACTATTTTTTGTAAATCTTCAGGTACATCACTAGGATCTATTTCTTTAAGTATTTCACTAAATTTATCTTTAAAAATATTACTTAATTTTTCCTTATCAAAAGAGTCTTTCAATAGAAAAAATAACTTTAATTTATTTTCTGTATTATCTGATAATAAAGCTCTTTGATAAATTAATGCTCTTCCCTCGTAACCTTCAAGACCTTGGTAGATTGTCTGTGCATTTAATAGTTGATTGATACTGAATGGTATCGACATATATATTTCAAATATTTTATTTTTATCAAAAGATCCATCGTTTGCTGCAGCCTCATATTTTTGAATAGTCTCGGCATCCTCTAGTTCATCAATAATAATTAAGTTTGAAGCTGCAAGATATTTCCAAATATTTTTATCCGTTTTTTTTGAAGGTTCATATTTAAAACTTTCAACTGTTATTGAAGATAAATAAAAATTTAATAAATTATTATCTAATATTTTATTATCTGGTTTTTCTTTTATACCTAATAAAAAAGAAATTTTATCATTAAAAAATTTATCTGACCTACCCTCTTCTCTGAGTAAATCAAAATTTAAAATGGCCTCTTCATTTTTTTTATTTAAAACTAAACAGTAAATTCTAAATTTTTCTAAATAATTATCTTTTATTTCTTTATTTATAAAATCAGCTTTTTTACACCCCTCGATTAAGTTTGCTGATGAAATATAATGATCAACTAGATATTTTATTAACTTTGACTTTCCTTCAAATTCTAAATTTTTATTTAAAAAATTTTCGATAATTTCAATTTTATTATTTTTAATTAACCAATTAATTTTTATTTTTAAAAACTCTTTTTCAGACAAATTTTTTTGAGGAGAATAAGAGTATGTCAAAATTGTATTAAGAAATATTTCCTCTGAAAACTTAGATAAATTAATTTTTTCAATCCTCTTAAGCGACTCTCTTATAAGATCTCCATTAGTTCCCAACCACATCTCTAAGCTAAGGTCATTTTGCCCCGGATCATACAAGCCTATTAATTGAACAGGGGCGTCGATATTTTTATTGTCTGATATTTGAATCTCTTCTAATTTTTTTTTATTTATTTTTGAAATATCTATTTTTTTTTCTTCATTAACTATATTATCTTTTTTATTTTCTTCGGTTGACTTGATGCTATTTTTTTTACTCCAAATATCAACAGATTTTTCTTCAGCAATTACTGACAAACAAAGGAAAGTTGTAAAACCAAGAAGGGTTAAAAAATTCCTACTTGAGTTTAATAATTTGATTAGTAACATCTTCTTTTACTTCATTCTCGGGTGATGGAAAGTTTATCTTATCTATTAAATAAAAAGTTAAGGCAATGAATACAACAACAAATAAACCTTTTAAGATTATGTTCAGAAAAGATGATTCGTTTTTTGATCTTAATTTTAATCTCGGTTGCATAGTCGATAAAATATATTTAAACTCGAAAATTAAGACAAATTTGTGATAAATCAAATTAAAAATTTAGGTATAAATTGAAAAAAAACCTTGTATTAACTGGAATGATGGGTGTTGGTAAATCTTCTGTCGGTGAAGATTTGTCTCGAAAACTAAATACTGGTTTTAAGGATATAGACAAAATTATTGAAACAAAACTTTCCCTTTCTATTTCAGATATTTTTGAGAAAAAAGGAGAAAAGTTCTTTAGAGAAATTGAGGAAAAAGAAACACTAATTCATCTAAAAGATGAAAATATTGTAATAGCCTTAGGTGGGGGTGCCTTTATGAACGAAAAAATCAGACAAAATATAAAAAAATTTTCTGCTTCATTTTGGTTGGATTTGAATAACAAACAAATTTTCCAAAGAATCAGTGTTAACAAAAAAAGACCTTTATTAAGTGATAAAAGTACTGAAAAAGATGTAGAAAAACTATATGAAGAAAGAAAGGGCATTTATTCATTAGCTGACTATAAAATTAATTGTAATTTAAAAAACAGAAATGAAATTGTAAAAGAAATATTAAAAATTTATGAAAATATCTAAAATACGTGTGAAAAACAAAAATACAGATTATTCAATATTTATTGGAAATAAATCCTTAAATTTACTAAAAAAACAAGTTAAGAAATTATGTCCTAAAACAAAAAAAGTAGGTTTAATTTTTGATAGAAAAATACCTGGTAAATATAAAAAAAAAATTAAAAAACAATTAAGTAATTACAAATTACATATATACGAATATCAACCCAATGAAAATTTAAAGTCTTTTAGTAAAGCAAATAACTTAGTTGAAAAATTATTAAAAAATAATTTAAGTAGAAACGATACTATTGTTGCAGCAGGTGGAGGTATAATTGGAGATTTTGCTGGATTTGTTGCTAGCATTTTAAAGAGAGGTGTTAACTTTATTAATTTACCATCTACGCTACTTGCACAGGTAGACTCATCAGTTGGGGGTAAAACTGGTGTTAACTCAAAGAAAGGTAAAAATCTTATAGGATCATTTCACCAACCAAGATTAGTAATCAGTGAACTTGGTTTACTTAAAAGTTTATCAAAAAGAAATATGGTGTGTGGATTTGCAGAAATTTTAAAACATTCTTTAATTCACGATAAAGTTTTTTTTAAATCTTTAACAAAAAATTCAAAAAAAATATTAGAAAAACTTGATTTTGAAATAATAAAAAAAACAATAAGCAGAAGTTGTAAAATTAAATTATTTTTTGTTAATCAGGATGAGAAAGAAAAAAATAAAAGAATGGTTTTAAATTTTGGTCATACTTTTGCTCATGGTATTGAAGCAGCAAATAATTACTCGAGAAAAATAAATCATGGTGAAGCAGTATTATTAGGGATGATTTTAGCAACAAGACTTTCATTCAAAAAGAAAGTTTGTTCTCAAGATACCCTAGATAAAATTGAAAACTTTTATAAAACTAATAATCTACCTAAAAATTTAAAAAATTATTTTTCTTCAAATCATTTAAATAAAATAGTTAACTTCATGCAGATAGACAAAAAAAATTATGATAATAAAATAAATTTAATTCTTCTAAAAAAAATAGGTAAAACCACTATTCCTGGAAAATTTCGATTAAGTCTGAAAGATATGAAAGCAGAATTAAGAAAAATTAGTTAATTTTTATTTCTAATGAATGAATCTTGGTTTCTATTTCTTCTTTTAAAAGATCTATTATTTTTTTGTGAGATTCAATCTTACTAAGGGATTTTAAACTTTCCGATTTAATTATTATTTTTAAATGAATTTTACTTTTGTTAAAAGATTTATGTCTTTTGTGTAAATGAGTATTATCAATTATTTCTATATTGTTTACTTGGATATTATTTGCAATTTTTTCTTTAATTGTTTCTATAAAACTTTTCATCAATCTATCATTGTACTATATATTAAAAGGTTATTATGAAAAATATTTGTGAGTGGAGTAAGTGTAATAAAATTGGAGTTTATAAGGCTCCAGTTGAAAAAGATAATAGTAAAAAATTCAGACTCCTTTGTCTTGAACATATTAAAGTTTTTAATAAAAGCTGGAATTACTTTTCTGATATGAATGATCGAGAAATTGAGCACTTTATAAAATCAGATTTAACTTGGCACAAACCAACCAAAAGTTTTGGTTCGTCAGAAAATTTTTTTAGAATTTTGTGGGTAAATGCCTTAGATGATAAATCAAGTATATTTAAAAATTCGGTATTTAAAAATTTCAAAAGATCTAAATTATCTGATAAGGATAAAGATGCTTTAAAAATTTTGGGCTTAAAAAATGACACAAATTGGTCTGATATACAAAAAAGATTTAAAATGCTTGTAAAGAAATATCATCCTGATAAAAACCAGGGCAGTAAAAAATATGAAGATATTTTGAAAAAAATAACTTTGGCATACAGTCAATTAAGATTAAGTATGAGTAAATAAATGAATTTAGAAAATCAAAAACCAGATATAAAAATTTCTGTTAGGCAAACTTTTGGTCTAGATACAGATATGGAAATTGATGGTTTCTCAAAAAGAAATGAATATGTTCCAGAATTAGATGAAAATTATAAATTTGATCGTGACACAACGTTAGCAATTCTTTCTGGATTTGCATTTAATAAGAGAGTCTTAATTCAAGGTTATCATGGAACAGGCAAATCTACCCATATAGAGCAGGTTGCTTCAAGACTCAATTGGCCTTGTGTTAGAGTCAACCTTGATAGCCATATCAGTAGGATTGACTTAATCGGTAAAGATGCAATTGTCATCAAAGATGGAAAACAAATAACTGAATTCAAGGAGGGAGTTCTGCCTTGGTCTGTTCAAAATCCAGTAGCGTTAGTTTTTGATGAATATGATGCTGGTAGACCAGATGTTATGTTTGTCATTCAAAGAATTTTGGAAAGCGATGGCAAGTTTACACTTTTAGATAAAAATAAAGTTATAAAACAAAACAAATTTTTTAGAATGTTTGCAACAACCAATACTATAGGTCTTGGAGATACTACAGGTCTTTACCATGGAACACAGCAGATCAATCAGGGTCAGATGGATAGATGGAATGTTGTTACTACTTTAAATTATCTTAAGGCTGAAAAAGAGTTAGAAATCGTTTTGGCAAAAAATAAAAAGCTAAATAATGCAAAGGGGAAAGAAAAAATTTTAAATATGATAAAGGTAGCCGACCTAACAAGAAATGGATTTATGAATGGGGATATATCAACGGTTATGAGCCCAAGAACTGTTATTTACTGGGCTGAAAACGCAGAAATTTTTAAAGATACTGGCTACGCTTTTAGAGTTACATTTTTAAATAAGTGCGATGAACTCGAAAGAAAAATCGTTGCAGAGTATTATCAAAGATGTTTTGGAGAAGATCTTCCCGAATCTTCCATTAATGTAAATATTAGTTAAAAAATGCAAAAAAAAGAAGACCGCTTGGAAGTTTTTAAAAGCGCTTTGATTTCAACAGTTAGATCAATATCAAAAAAAAAGGACTGTGAGGTAAAATTTGGAAAGTCACCAAATTTAAAAGACAACAATAAGATTGTGAACCTTCCTGATTTTAGCAAAGTTGATAATATTAATGATTTTTCATTAATTAGAGCTAAAGCTGATTCTGAAGCTTTAAGACTTAGATATAGCAATATTGATATTTTTGAGGAATATGAACCAAAAGGAGAGATGTCTAGGAAACTTTATAAAATTGCAGAAAAGATTAGATATGAAAAAATTGGTAGCGAAAGCTTTTTAGGAATTAAAAAAAATTTATTTTCAGAATATAAAAATGACAAAAAAGCACAAGATTCAAACAAAAACCAACTTGAAGAGTCTTTTGATAAATATTTAAAAAGTTACTTTTTTGATATTAAAGAAACAAAAAAATCTAAAATAAATTTTGCTAAAAACTTTAAAAAAAAACTAAATTTTTTAAAAAATAATCTTAAAGATCAGAGGAGATTTAATAGTTTAGTTTCAGAAATTATTGCTGAATTGGACATTGAAGATAAAGAGTTAAATGAAGATAGAGAAGAGAGTGATCAAAATTTAAAAAATCCTGAAAGTCAAAAATCTGATAAAGGTTCTAACAATCAGTTAACTGAAAAGGAGCAAAATCATGAACTTTCCATAGACTCTAGACCGCTAGATACAAAAGATATGTCAGGAGAAGACGAAAATAGTATAGAGGAAATCGAAGAAGGTAGTAACAAAACTGATCTAAGAACAAAAACAATTTTTTCAGAAAACAATAAAAAGTATCGAGTATATTCAGAAGAGTTTGATGAAGTTATCAAAGCAGAAAGTTTGGAAAGTAAAGAAGAATTAGAAAGACTTAGAATAAATTTAGACCAACAACTTTTACAATTAAAAAGTTTTGTATCTAAATTAGCAAATAAATTACAAAGAAGACTTTTAGCAAAACAAAACAGATCCTGGAATTTTGATTTAGAGGAAGGTGTTCTTGATACATCTAAATTAACCCGAGTTATAATTGATCCATTAAATTCATTATCTTTTAAAAAAGAAAAAGAAACAGATTTCAAAGATACTTTGGTTACAATTTTAATTGATAATTCAGGATCAATGAGAGGTAAACCAATTTCTGTAGCAGCTATATGCGCAGATATATTGGCGAGAACTTTGGAAAGATGCTCTGTCAAAGTTGAGGTATTAGGTTTTACTACAAAACATTGGAAAGGTGGTTCAAGTCGAGAAAAATGGATTAATAGTGGAAAGCCAAAATTTCCTGGAAGATTAAATGACTTAAGACATATAATTTATAAATCAGCAGACACACCTTGGCGACAATCAAAAAATAATATTGGTTTAATGCTAAAAGAAGGATTGTTAAAAGAAAATATTGATGGAGAAGCCCTAAGATGGACGTTTAACAAAATGAAAAGAAGAAAAGAGGAAAGAAAAATATTGATGGTTATATCAGATGGTGCACCAGTAGATGATTCGACTTTATCTACAAATGCAAATGATTACTTAGAAAGTGATTTAAAGAATACCATAAATTCAATTGAAAAGTTTTCCTCTGTTGAATTATTAGCTATCGGAATTGGCCATGATGTTACTAGGTACTATAATAGAGCCTTAAAAATAACCGATGTTCATGATTTAGGTGATGCCATGATAAATCAATTAACAGAACTTTTCTCTAATAAAAAAAATCTACACTAAAACAATTTACCTGAAAATTGTACTTCATTAGGCATAGTTTTTTTCAAAAGCATTTTAAACGGTATTAACATCAATAATGTTATTAATAGTTTTACAATAAAATCTCCTAGTGCCAATGAAATCCAGGGAATATCTGTGTTGTAAAAAGATATAGAAAAAAATAAGAAAGTATCTACTATTGATCCAAGTAAAGAAGATGTCAATGGTGCTACAAACCATTTTCTTTTTCTCAAGATATCAAAAATACTAACATCTAATAATTGCGCAAATAAAAACGCAGTTCCAGATCCAATTGCAATTCTAATGGAAATTAGATCTTCAAAATTAGTTGAAAAATATAATGTAAGTAAAACTCCTGTTAAAAAACCTAAATAAACGATTCTTCTGGCAATGAATTTTCCATATTTTCTGTTTGCAAGATCTGTTATTAAAAAAGTTATGGGATAAGTAAATGCTGCATAAGTCAGTATGCTTTCCATTCCAAAATAATTCACCGGAAACTGAACTAAAAAATTTGAGATAGCAACTAGGCTGGCCATTAGAAATGCCAATCCTAATATAAATTTAGAGATAAACATTAAATTTTAAGCTTCTTTTAGCACTATCTTACTTCTATATTTCTTGGCTTTTTTTGAAAGTCTGAATGCTTTTGCAGATTTAAGAAATTTATCAATACCACCTTTAAAATCTACTGTTCTCAAGGCAGCATTAGAAACTTTAAATGTAATGTTTTTTTTTAAAATATCGCTTTTAAATTTTATTTTTTTAATGCTAGGGCTAAATTTTCTCTTTGTCTTGTTATTAGCGTGACTGACATTGTGCCCTTTTAGTGGTCTTTTTCCTGTAAGCTCGCATTTTTTACTCATAAAATATCCAATAGCTATATAATTCGTGCCGAATATATAATCAAGTGAATATATGTAT
>CACABC010000003.1 GCA_902530635.1 uncultured Pelagibacteraceae bacterium
ATCTAAAATTATACCAGGTAAAAATTTAGGTATTCACGCTCATAACGATACCGAAAATGCTGTAGCGAATTCTTTAACTGCTATTTTATCAGGAGTAAGACAAGTTCAAGGTACAATTAATGGACTAGGTGAGAGATGTGGGAATGCAAATTTAATGTCTGTTATTCCGTCATTATTTTTAAAAAACTCTTTTTCAAAAAACTTTGAAATAGGAATTAAAAAAGAAAAAATGAAAAAATTAACTGAATGTTCAAGATTATTAGATGAAATATTAAATAGAAAATCTAATAGACACTCGGCATATGTTGGAGCATCTGCATTTTCACATAAAGGTGGTCTTCACGTATCCGCTGTTACTAAAGATCCAAAAACTTATGAACATATAGATCCAAGCTCTGTTGGAAATTTTAGAAATATTGTTGTTTCTGATCAGTCAGGGAAATCTAATATTATGTCTAGATTAGAAAAATATGGAATTAAAATTGATAAGAACAATCCAAAGGTTCAAAGTTTACTTAATGAAGTAAAGGAAAGAGAGTTCGCCGGTTACTCCTACGATGGTGCTGACGCCTCTTTTGAATTATTAGCTAGAAGACTTCTTGGTGAGATACCAAAGTATTTAACAATTTCAAAATACGATGTATCTGTAAAAAGAGACTCTAAAGATAAAATAAATTCATTTGCAAAAGCACATATAGTAGTTGATGGAAAAGAGATAATTTGTGAAGGATCAGGAAATGGACCCGTTAATGCGTTAGATAATGCGATTAGATCTAATGTGGATAAGGTTGGGAAATATTCTAAATATTTAAAAGATTTAAAATTAGTTGATTATAAAGTCAGAATTTTGAATACAGGAACAAATGCAACCACCAGAGTTTCTATAGAAAGTACCGACAAAGAAGGAAAAAACTGGTTTACTATTGGCGTATCACCAAACATTATTGATGCGTCTTTTAAAGCATTGATAGATAGTTTAGATTATAAACTTTATAAAGAAAAAGCTCCCGCTAATGATTAAAAGGGTTGGTTTTTTACTTATTAATCCTCAACTCCCAGAAAATATTGGTTTTTGTGCAAGAGCATTAAAAAATTTTGGATTTAAAAAATTGGATATTGTTAATCCAAAGGAAAAATGGCCAAATAAAAGAGCTATTGCAACATCAGTTGGGGCAAGCGATATTCTTAAAAAAACCAAAATTTATTCGTCTTTGAAGGTCGCAGCAAATAATTATGATATTATTTATGCATCAACAGCAAGAAAAAGAGACATAAACAAAAAACATCTTTCTTTTAAACAATTTGTTGAAAATATTAAAAAAAATAAAAATAAAAACATAGGTATTTTATTTGGACCCGAAGCGTCAGGGTTGTCTAATGAAGATATTTCTTATTCAAATTATATATTTAAGATTCCGGTGAATAAAAAATTTCAGTCTATAAATTTATCTCATAGTTTAATAATAGTATGTTTTGAACTTTTTAAAGTACTTAGACCAAGTTTTTTTAAAACAAAAAAAAACTTGACTGATATTGCTAGTAAAAAAAAACTAAATACATTTTTTGATTTTCTAGAAAAAAGATTGGATAAAAAGGGCTTTTTTGCACCGAAAGAAAAGAAAAAAATAATGCTGCTTAATCTACGAAATATTTTTGGTAGAATTGAGCTAAGTAACAAAGAATTAAGGATTTTATCAAGTGTTTTAAGTAAATTATAAGAGTATTTGACAAATTTATAAGAACGATTATAAAGATTTTTTTTATGACAAAACGACTAAATTCTAAACACAAAGTTGATAGGAGACTAAAAGTTAATCTTTGGGGTCGACCTAAAAGCCCATTTAATACTAGAAATTATCCTCCGGGACAACATGGCCAAAGTAAAAAAGGAAAACCAACTGACTACGGTATTCAGTTAAACGCTAAACAAAAACTCAAATCCTATTATGGAAATATTAATGAAAGACAATTTAGAAATATTTATAGAAAAGCTATTAAGAAAAAAGGTGATACAACAGAAAATTTAGTTGGTCTTTTAGAGAGCAGATTAGATACTATAATTTACAGAGCAAAATTGGCTCCAACAGTTTTTTCTGCAAGACAATTAATTAACCATGGACATTTTCAAGTTAATAAGAAAAAAGTTAATATTTCAAGCTATGTAGTAAGTGAAAATGATTTAATTGAAGTTAAAGATAAATCAAAAGCTTTGACAATAATTGAAGGATGTTTAAGTAGTAAGGAAAGAGATGTCCCTGAGTATATTCAATCAGACAGTAAAAATAAAACAGCTAAATTAGTAAGAGTCCCTAAGTTTGCAGAAATACCATATCCAACTCTTATGGAACCAAAATTGGTAATTGAGTATTATTCAAGATAAAAGAGATTTATCTTCAAAGAGTTTTTTTAATTCACCTTTTTCAAACATTTCTTTTACAATATCACAGCCACCAACAAATTCACCTTTTACATAAAGTTGTGGAATAGTCGGCCAGTCGGTATAATCTTTAATTCCCTGTCTAAGTTCATCACTTGATAAAACATTTACTCCTTCAAATTTAACTTTTAAATGTTTTAAAATATTAGAGACAGCCATTGAAAAACCGCATTGAGGCGCATCAGGTGTTCCTTTCATAAAAAGTACAATGTCATTTGCACCAACTATGTCTTTTATTTTTTTATTTATCTCACTCATTTTTTTTCCTCAGTTATTAGTTCAAGAGCGTGAAGTTCGTTACCCATTTTGCCCATTAAAGCTTTGTATACCATTTTATGTTGTTCAATTCTAGTTTTACCATTAAAAGTTTTGGAAATAATCTTAGCTGAATAGTGATTGCTATCTCCCATAGTATCTTTTAATTCAAGTGTAGCATCAGGAAATGCTTCCATAATCATTTTAGATATCTCATCTTTATTTAATGGCATTAAATTTATGATACCATTGATTATTGGAATTATAAAGATCACTTACTTTAATACTGAACATTTTTTCAACCTCGAAAATGTCATTTTGTACTTCAGCTATTACTTCTGAAAAAATATTATTTTCTTTTAATAGAGACTCAATTTTTTTTCGATTATTTTTATCAATCTCAATTAAATATCTTCCTTGGTCCTCACCAAAAAAATATTCAATAGAGTCAATTAATTTTTTTGGTTTATATATTTTTAAACCAATTTTCGATGCCATAGACATTTCAGCCAAAGAAGTAAGCATACCACCCGAGGATATATCATGAGCTGATAAAACTAAATTATCTTTAATTAATTTTAAAACTGCTAGACCATTATTTTTTTCATTTGTAAGATTTATTTCAGGCGGTGGGCCATCATATATTTTAAAATTTTCTTGAAGAAAAGCACTTTGTTCAATGTGACCAATAGTTTTTCCAATAACGATAATTAAACTGTTAGTTTTTTTAAGTTTCATATTAATTATTTTATTTAATTTATTTAACAGTCCTATTCCACCAATTACAGGTGTTGGATTTATTCCTTTAGAATTAGTTTCGTTATAAAAAGATACATTTCCTGAGACCACAGGAAAATTTAAAAATTCGCAGGCTTCTTTCATGCCCTCAATACACTCAACAAATTCTCCCATAATTTTTGGTTTTTCTGGATTTCCAAAGTTTAAACAATTTGTAATAGCTAAAGGACTTGCCCCAACAGAAATTAAATTTCTCCAGTTTTCACAGACAATTTGTTTACCACCCGATTTAGGATCTGCTTTGCAGTAATTTGCTGATGAGTCTACTGAAATAGCGATAGCTTTTTCTTTATTATGAATTCTAATTACAGCTGAGTCTCCGCCAGATTTTTGAATAGTATCACACATTACTATTTGGTCATATTGATCAGTAATCCAACTTTTATTGGAATGATTTGGAGAAGACAAAATTCTTAAAAGAGCATCTTCAATTTTAATTTTTTTTAACTCTTTAACTTTTATCTTATTTTTTGATATTTTGGATTTGGCCCACTTTCTTTCATACTTAGGAGCCTCATCAGCTAATGCAGTAATTGGTATATCTGCTACCTTTTTATTATTATAATTAAGAACCAATCTATTTGTGTCAGTTGTTTTTCCAATAACAACAAAATCCAGATCCCACTTATCAAATATCTTTTTTGCTGCATTCTCTTTTTTATCATCAAGTATAAGCAACATTCTCTCCTGACTTTCAGATAACATTATTTCATAAGGTGTCATATTTTTTTCTCTACATGGCACTTCACTTAAATTTAATTCAATACCAAGTTTCCCTTTTGAAGCCATTTCTACACTCGAAGATGTCAATCCCGCAGCTCCCATATCTTGTATTGAGATTATAGACTTATCTTTCATTAACTCTAAACATGCCTCTAGCAAAAGCTTTTCAGTGAAAGGATCTCCAACTTGTACTGTTGGTTTTTTTTCCTCAGAGTTTTCATCAAACTCAGCTGATGCCATGGTGGCTCCGTGTATGCCATCTCTACCTGTTTTAGAACCAACATAAACAACAGATTTATTTACACCTTTAGCTTTTGAGTAAAAAATTTTATTTTTATCTACATGACCTACAGCCATAGCATTCACTAAAATATTTTCATTATAGGTGCTATTAAATTTAGTTTCACCGCCAACAGTTGGTATGCCAACTGAATTACCATACCCACCAATTCCAGAAACAACTCCATTTAATAAATTTTGAGTTTTTTTATTTTCTGGTGAGCCAAAATGAATCGAATTCATCAAAGCTATAGGTCTTGCGCCCATAGTAAATACATCTCTTAATATTCCACCTACTCCTGTAGCTGCACCTTGATAAGGTTCAATAAACGAAGGATGGTTATGACTTTCTATTTTAAAAACTATCGCATCATCATCACCTATATCAATAACACCAGCGTTCTCCCCAGGACCTTGAATTACTATATCGTTTTTAGTTGGCAACTTTTTAAGATGAATCTTAGATGATTTATATGAGCAGTGTTCATTCCACATCGCAGAAAAGATTCCTAATTCTACTAAATTAGCCTCTCTACCTAAAAGCTCAGTTATTTTTTTATATTCTTCTTCTTTTAATCCATGAGCTTTAATCTGATCTTTTGTAATTATCATATTAGTTCATTAAGCTTGAAAATAAGCCCAAACCATCTTCTTCAGATAAAACTTTATCTATCATTCTTTCAGGGTGAGGCATCATTCCAAGAATATTTTTTTTACTATTAAAAATTCCTGCAATATTATTTATCGATCCATTTGGATTAGACTCAATATCTATATTTCCTTTTTCATTACAATATTTGATGGGAATCAAATTATTATCCTCTAATTCTTTTAGATGTTTTTTATTAGTAAAATAATTTCCTTCATTGTGTGCAATATTTAGTTTTAAAACATCGTTACGTTTGTATTTACTAAAAAAATTATTGTCATTTGATTGAACTTTTATAAATATATTTTTGGAAATAAATTTTAGTCCAGAATTTCGTAATAGAGCTCCTTGAAGAAGGCCACATTCAATTAAAATTTGAAATCCATTACAGATACCTAAAATTAAAGCGCCTTTTTTTCCAGCATCTATTACCTCGGTTAATATATTTGATTTAGCTGCTATTGCTCCTGATCTTAAATAATCTCCATATGAAAATCCTCCCGGTATTACAATAAGATCGGATTTTGGAAGTTCTGTATCTTTATGCCAAACCATTGAATTTTTAAATTGTAATTTTTCAAGTGCTACAGCAACATCTCTATCGCAATTTGAACCAGGAAAAACTATTACAGATGATTTCATTTAGCTCTACTGATTTTAAAATCCTCTATAATTTGATTTGATAATAATTTTTCGCTCATTACTCTTACTTGATTTTCAGCTTTTATAGGGTCTGTTTCGTCTATATCTATTTCAAAGAATTTTCCTTGTCTAACTAGATTTAAATTTTTAATCCCCATATTTTTCAAGGTTTGACTTACTACTTTTCCTTGAGGGTCAAGTACATCTTTTTTCAAAGTGACTATAACTGAAAATTTCAAATTATTTTTTCTTAATATTTATGGAAGTAGGTCTTTTAAAATTAACTTCACTTACATTTGATGTTTCAGGAACAATGCCTAACCTTCTTGCAACTTCTTGATATGCCTGAATAATATTTCCAAGATCTTTTCTAAATCTATCTTTATCTAATTTTCTCTCACTTTTCACATCCCAAAGCCTGCAAGTATCTGGACTTATTTCGTCTGCAAGAATAACTTCTTTCTTGTCTCCTTCCCATATTCTTCCAAATTCTAATTTAAAATCAACAAGTTTAATTCCAACTCCTCTGAACATTCCTGACATAAAATCATTTATGCGGAATGTCATTTCCTCAATAGTTTGTATTTCATCTTTAGTTGCCCAATTAAATGCAAATATATGTTCTTTCGCTATTAATGGATCATCTAGCTCATCTTTTTTGTAACAAAATTCTAGCAAAGGTTTTTCAAGAATTGTACCGTCAGTAACCCCAAGTCTTTTCGTTAAGGAACCAGTTGCTATATTTCTAACTATCACTTCTATAGGAATAATCTCTACTAATTTTATTAATTGCTCTCTCATATTTAGTCTTTTTACTAAATGAGTTTTAATACCTGCTTGATTTAAATTACTAAGAATATGTTCTGATATTCTATTATTCAGCACACCTTTTCCTTCAACAGTGGCTTTCTTTTTATTATTAAAGGCTGTTGCATCATCCTTGAAATGTTGAATAGCAAGACCTTTTTCTTTTGTATCGTATATAATTTTTGCTTTACCTTCGTAAAGTTTTTTACCTTTATTCATCACTTTTTTAAAACTCTATTGAAAATTACATTAATTTTCTTTGTGTGATAACCAAAATCAAATAACTTTTTTAAATTATTAACAGATATTATGTCTCTTATATTTTTGTCTTCCAGCAAACTATCGAAGAAAGGAGTGTTTTTTTCTATTGATCGCATCGCACATTTTTGAACAATTCTGTAAGCCTTCTCTCTTTTTAAGCCTCGAGAGGTTAAATCCAACATAACTCTTTGAGAAAAAAATAAACCTTTAGTTAAATTAAGATTTTTTGCCATATTTTCAGAATTAATCTTCATCGATCTTACGATTTCATTCATTCTATTAAGAGCAAAATCTAAAGTAACGGTTGCATCAGGACCAATATTTCTTTCAACACTGGAGTGAGATATATCTCTTTCATGCCAAAGAGCCACATTTTCCATGGCAGGTACTACAGTTGATCTAATTAATCTGGCTAAACCAGTAAGGTTTTCGCTAAGAACAGGATTTTTTTTATGTGGCATCGCAGACGAACCCATTTGTTTTTTTTTAAAAAATTCATAAACTTCTGCGACCTCAGTTCTTTGTAGGTTTCTTATTTCAACAGAAAATCTTTCAATTGAACTTGCAATAATTCCTAATACTGAAAAAAAATATGCATGTCTATCTCTTGGAATAATCTGGGTTGAAATAGGCTCAACTTTTAATTTTAATTTTTTTGCAACATGTTTTTCAATTCTTGGATCAATATTTGCAAAAGTACCAACTGCTCCAGAAATTGCACATGTAGAAATTTCTTCGATAGCTTTTTCTAATCTTTTATAATTTCTAGAAAATTCTGCATAAAAAGTTATGAGCTTTAAACCAAAAGTAGTCGGTTCAGCATGGATACCATGACTTCTTCCTATACATAAAGTATATTTGTATTTGAGTGCTTGTTTTTTTATTGATTTTAAAACTTCTTCTATATCATTTAAAATAATATTACCTGACTGCCTAAGTTGTAAATTAAAACACGTATCTAAAACATCAGACGAGGTCATTCCTTTATGTAAAAATCTTCCTTCTTTACCAGATCTATCCATAATTGAATTTAAGAAAGCAATTACATCATGTCTCACTTTACCTTCTATCTTTGCAATTTTTTTTACATCAATTTTTGATTTTGATTTTACTTTTTTTGTAACTCCCTTTGGAATTATGTTAAATTTTTCCATAGCTTGTGCTGCTGCAAGCTCAATTTCTAACCAGATTTTATATCTATTTTGGTCTTCCCAGATTTGTTTAACTTCTTTTCTAGAATATCTTTCTATCATTTTTAATAAACAGGTAAGTCCAATCCTTTTTTAGACAAAGTAAATATTTCATAGCCTTTATCTGTTATACCAACTGTGTGTTCAAATTGTGCGGATAAAGTTTTATCTTTTGTTACAGCTGTCCACCCATCATTAAGTACTTTTGTATTGTACTGCCCTTCATTTATCATAGGCTCAATAGTAAATAACATTCCCACTGATAATTTTTCACCTGTTTTAGACTCGCCGAAATGCAATATATTTGGAGCTTGGTGAAATTTTTTACCTAAACCATGTCCACAAAAATCCCTTACAACTGAAAATCCATTTTTTTCAACATGTTTTTGAATTGCAAAACCTATATCGCCTACAAAGCAACCGTCTTTAAGTGTTTCTATACCTTTCATCATAGACTCATAAGTAGTTTTTACTAATTTTTTTGCTTTTACCGAAACATCCCCAACACAAAACATTCTGCTAGTATCCCCATGCCATCCATCTTTTACAGCTGTTACATCTACATTAATTATATCACCATCTTTTAAAACTTTGTTTTTTGGTATTCCATGACAAACAATATGATTAGCTGAAGTACAACATGATTTAGGAAAGCCTCTATAAAACAAAGGTGCAGAATAAGCCCCAGAGTCATTAATAAATTCATAACAAAGTTTATCTATTTCAGCAGTTGTAATACCAGGCTTAATTATTTCAGCAACCTTGTCTAAAGCTTCCGCAGCAATAGATCCAGCAATTCTAGTACCATTAAACGATTCTAATATTTTATCAGTCATTTAAAAAATTTATTTCTTTATTTATTTCTATTCCTTTGTTAGAAAATTTACAATCATAACAAAGAACTTTTACATTTTTTTTTAACGCAATCTTTAAGAGATCATAATACCCAGGGTCAATATCAGAGGCTATACCAAAGGAGTTACATTTTTCTATTTGAATTAGAAATATTAAGTGACTTTCGTAACCTTGATTGTGTGCAATTATAAGACTTTCAAGATGTTTTTTCCCTCTAGTAGTAACAGAATCAGGAAACTCAGCATGACCTTTTTTCCTCATCAGTGATACACTCTTAACCTCAAGAAAAGATTTTTTCTTATTTCTTTTGTTATATAAAAGAAAGTCAAATCTAGTATTTTTTCCGAATTTTTTTTCAGGTCTAATTAAATCGTAATCTCTAAAATTATTAATTAGTTTTTTTTCTAACGCCTCTTGTACTATTTTGTTTGTTATATGTGTATTTACACAAAACTTTATTTTTTCCACTTCTATAATTTGTAGAGTATATTGCAACTTTCTTTTTTCATTATTACTCTTTGTGATCCATACTCGATTACCTTTATCTAAAAGTTTTATCATCGAACCAGGATTAGGGCAGTGGGCTGTAATAATTTTATTTTTTAACTTAATATCTACAAAAAATCGCTTATATCTTTTTATTAAAACACCTGGTATTAATTTGTTCTCAAAAATCATTTTTTTAATATTATCAAATTATGGTTAGAAAAAATAAAAAAATTACCGCAGCAATCTTAGTTATTGGTAATGAAATTTTGTCAGGGAGAACTAAGGACCAAAACGTATCTTACTTGGCTTCTTGGTTAAATAATACTTTGGGAATTAAATTATCTGAAGTACAAATAATTCCGGATATTGAAAAAAAAATAATAAAAAGCATCTTAGCTTTGAGTAAAAATTATGATTATGTTTTAACTACAGGGGGAATAGGACCAACTCATGACGATATTACTTCACAATCAGTATCTAAAGCCTTTAAAAAAAAATATACATATCACGAAGAGGCGTACAGAATACTTAAAAATTATTATGGAAACAAAAATTTTAATGACCCAAGAAAGAAAATGGCCAAAATGCCTAAAGGTGCCAAATTAATTTATAACCCGTCAAGTGCAGCACCTGGTTTTAAAATTAAAAACGTAATTTGTTTGCCTGGAGTTCCATCAATATTGCAATCAATGGTAATAAATTTAAAAAAATATTTGAAGCCAGGTTTAAAAATCCATAGTCTAACCATAAGCACAGAAACTATAGAAAGTAATATAGCTAAAGAATTAGAAAAAATTCAAAAAAAATATAAAAAATCTGTAGAGATAGGTAGTTATCCTTTCTTTAGGCTAGGTAAAATAGGGGTATCAATCGTATTGAGATCTTCAAAGAAAATTGGTTTACAATCTTGCCACAAAGCTATTATTAAGATGCTAAAAAAAAAGAATGTAAATATTTTTAAGGTGGTATGATGTTATATTTTGCTTTCGGAAGTAATCTTTATCAAAAGCAGATGAAAAAGCGATGCAAGGATTCCAAATACATAGGTTGCTTTACATTAAAAAATTATAAATTGGCTTTCAGACACTTTTATTTTGGTGGTGGAGTTGCTGATGTTGAGAGCAAAAAAGGCTCTTCAGTCTTAGGAGCTATATATAAAATAAGTAAAAAAGATGAAAAAAATTTAGACATTTACGAAGATTTTCCGAATACTTATATTAAGAAATATTTCAAAATTGCCGGAAAAAAAGTAATGTTTTATTATATGCCGAAAAAAACTAAGCATATACCACCAAGCAAAAGATATTTGAATTTAATTATAAGAGGATACAAAGATTGTGGATACAAAAACAATTATATTGTTATTTCAAAAAATAAAAAAGTTAAAGTCAGATGAAAATATTTGATTGTTTTATGTTTTGCGACGAGGAAATGTTGCTAGATATAAGACTGAATACTCTCAACAAATTTATAGATAAATTTATAATAGTCGAAAGCACCTTTACTCATAGTGGAAAAAAAAGAGATTTAGTTTTTGATATTAAAAAGTTTCAAAAGTTTAAGAACAAAATCATTTATCTTGTAGTTGAAAAATCTCCAAAAGATATAGAGATAATTAATACTTATGATGATGAAAGAACTAGAGAAACTAAAACAATTCTTAATGCCTGTAAAAGAGAGAACGAACAAAGAAATAGTATATTAAATCTATTAGGAGAAGCCGATCCTAATGATCAAATTATTATCTCCGATGTTGACGAAATTCCAAATTTAGAAAATATAAATTTTAATACAATCAAAAATAAGATTATTTTATTTAATCAAAAAATGTTTTATTATAAATTTAATTTATTATTAGAAAATATGAGTTGGCATGGTTCAAAATCATGCAAAATGAAAAATTTAATTTCACCACAATGGCTGAGAGAAGTTAAAGACAAAAAATATCCGTTATGGAGAGTAGATACTTACTTTTCTAAAAAAAAATACCATGATATTCTATTTGTACAAGATGGCGGTTGGCATTTCACTAACATTAAAACTCCAGAGGAAATTGATAAAAAGCTGAGATCATATCTACATCATATTGAATATGAGCAAAGTAACATTGGTCCTAATGAAATTGATAAAATGATAAAAGAAAAGAAACCAGTATATGATTTAATGGCAAACTCAAGCGAAGCTAAAGATAGAAGTCAAATGAAGTTGAAAACTATAAATACTAATGAATTACCTAATTATTTACGAGAAAATAAAGAAAAATTCACAAATTGGATTTTAAAAAATTAATATGAATTCAAATGCAATCGTAACTTTAGCTGACTCCAAATATTTCGAGTTATTAGAAGAATTAATTGATTCAATCAAATCACATGAGGAGAGCAAAAATGTTTCTATATGTGTACTAGATGCCGGATTAACGAGAGATCAAGTAGTGAAGTTAAAAAAAAAAGTTTTTTCTATTAAAAAAGCCGAATGGGATATCAAAGTTCCTGGATATAAAGTATTGAAAAAAGAGTGGCTTAAAAGTCAAGTTTCAAGAGCATTTTTACCTAAATACTTTCCAGACTTTACAAAGTATCTTTGGATCGATTGTGATGCATGGGTAAATTCTTGGTCAACCGTAGAACTTTATTTTAGAGCATGTGATAATGGAAAACTCGGAATTACTCAAAGTATTGGTCCTGGCTATAGAATCATGTCAAAAGTTAAATGGTTATTAGGAAAAATTGCTATAATTAAATCCCAAAATTATAAACATGCAAAGGCTTCAGGAATTGAAGATAGTATCTCAAGAAAATTAGCTTTTGCACCCCATATAAATATTGGAGTCTTTTCATTAGAAAAAGATTCTCAGTGTTGGCATGTATGGCAAAAAAATTTAAAAAAAACTTTAGCAAAAGGGAAGGTTTTTGGGTCTGAAGGATTAGCTATAAATATTGCTGTTTACCACGATAATGTTGATGTAGAATTTTTGCCTCTCAAATGTAATTGGATTACTAGTCATTTACTTCCTAAATATGATAGCAAAGAAAATACTTTTGTTGAACCTTATCTTCCAAATGAAAAAATAGGCATCATTCATTTAGCAGCAGGTTTGTGGAGAGACAAAAAAGATATGAGATTGAATAAAGATGTTAAAATTGAACTAGATACACTTGAAGGAAAAAAAATTGAAAAAAGTTTAAGATTCGGAGTCAAATAAGATGAATAAAGTTCGTAATATTTTATTTATTATGGCTGATCAATTGAGATGGGACTACCTTTCTTGTTATGGACACCCACATTTGAAAACACCAAACATAGATGATCTTTCAAAAAAAGGAGTTTTATTTGAGTCAGCGTATGTTCAGTCTCCTGTTTGTGGCCCTTCTAGAGCATCTTATTATACCGGAAGAACTGTTTTTAGTCATGGTTCAACGTGGAATCAAGTTCCACTTCCAATAGGAGAATTAACTATAGGAGATTATTTAAGAAAATCTGGAATTAGAACAGGTATAGTTGGAAAGACTCATATGAAACCGGACACCGAAGGTATGACACGTTTAGGTATAAATAAGGATACTGAAATTGGTTTAATAATTAGTGAACCAGGATTTGAACCTTATGAGAGAGACGACGGTCTTCATCCAAACAATCATGTAAAAAAATATAAAAAAAAACTATCTTATAATGATTGGCTTAATAAACTTGGTTATAAAGGTGACAATCCTTGGGATAGTTGGGCTAACTCTGCAGAAGGTAAAAATGGAGAAATTCTTAGTGGTTGGAAATTGAGAAATTCAAATAAACCCGCAAGAATTCCGGAAAAATATTCTGAAACAGCTTTCATGACTAATAGGGCCATGGAATTTATAGAAGAAAGTTCTGATAAGCCTTGGTTTTTACATTTGTCATATATTAAACCGCACTGGCCTTATATTGCTCCAGCACCATATCACAACATGTTTTCTCAAAATCAATTTAGCCCCGTTCTAAGGAGTGAAAGTCAAAAAAAAAATATGAACCCAGTTTATCAAGCTTTTGTAGAAACTAGAGTATCAAAAACTTTTTCAAAAGATGAAGTCCGTAACACTGTTATGTCTGGTTATATGGGTTTAATTAAACAAATCGACGACAATCTTGGAAGACTTTTTGAATTTCTTAATAAAAAGGGAATTATGAAAGACACTTTGATAGTTTTTACATCTGACCATGGTGATTATTTGGGAGACCATTGGTTAGGTGATAAAGAATTATTTCACGAACAAATAGTTAGAATTCCTATGATTATTTATGATCCAAGAGAATCAGCTAACAAAACCCGAGGTCAAAAAGAAAAACGTTTTATAGAAGCAATTGATCTTTTGCCTACCTTCTTAGACGCGGTCGGTAGCAAGGAAAGCAAGCATCGACTTGAGGGTAATTCATTAATACCCATCATCAATGGCGATAAAATAAACAAATGGAAAGATGCGGTATTTAGTGAAATTGATTATTCGTTTAATGAAGCTAGAAAGATCCTTAAACTAGGGGCATCTGACGCTAGAGGTTATATGATTAGAACAGACAAATGGAAATATATTTATTTTAAAGGTTTTCCACCTCAATTATTTGATCTTGTTAATGATCCAGAAGAATTTAACGATTTAGGACAATCTAATGATTATTCTAAAGTTAGAAATGAAATGAAAGAAGTGCTATTAAGAAGACTTGTTAGTAGAAAAAACAGAGTTGCTGCCTCAGATGAATTTGTTTTAAAAGATAGAGATTACACAAAAGAGGACGACATCATGATTGGAATTTGGTAATTTATTATGAGCAATGTTGAAGTAAATAAAGTTATTAATCCGACACCTGCTTCTGATGGGGCTGGTGTCAAATTAAAAAGAAGTATTGGCGTTGAACCAAACTACTTTGATCCATTTTTAATGCTGGATGAATTTGGATCAGAAAATAAAGATGATTATGTTGCAGGATTTCCTGCACACCCCCATCGAGGCATCGAAACAGTAACATACATGTTAGCAGGAGAGTTTGAACACAATGATAGTACTGGTGGCAAGGGAAGAATGACAGCCGGAGATGTGCAGTGGATGAAAACTGGTAGCGGAATAATTCATTCAGAAATGCCTGCAATGAAAGAAGGTAAATTACATGGTTTTCAACTTTGGATAAATATGCCTGCAAAAAATAAAATGAATAAGCCAGAGTATTTGTACATAGATTCTAAAAAAATGAGTATACACAAAGACCAGGATAAACAAATAAAAGTTATTGCTGGTAAATTTGAAAATGCTGAAGGTCCAGTTATAAAACATAACGTTGAACCAATTTATTTTGATGTAGAGTTAGAAAAAAATAAGTTATTTAATTTCAAATTACCAAAAACTCATAACTCTTTTATTTATTTAGTCGAAGGAGAAATTAAAATTGGTAATAAACAACACAAACAAACAAAAGACTCGACATTAATTTTATTAACTAAAGGAGATAATTTAAAAATTACCGCAATAAATAAAGCTAAATTTTTATTAATATCAGGTAAACCTATTGGTGAACAAATAGCAAGAGGAGGCCCTTTTGTTATGAATACCAAAAAAGAAATACAGCAAGCTATTGAGGATTATCATAGCGGAACATTTGTAAAATAAATTATGTGCCCAATTTGTTGGATTAGTGGTTTTATAGCCGCTTTGCTTGGCGGATCAATGTTGGCTATTGTTAATCATCCAATTTCATGGATCATTAGCTTCGTTTTAATTTTGTATGCAGGTTATAAATTTTATGAATCAAAGAAAAGAGGTTTAAAAATGAATGACGAAACAAAAGCAAGAAATAGAAAAACAATTTTCAGATTTATACAAGGTGTGGTTCTTGGATCTTTCCTAACTGCTGCTGTTTTTTATAGCTTAACTTATAAAGAACATGAAAGAATGCATGATTTATTAGAAAAACATGGAATAGAAAAACACGAACACTAAGACATCATAAGACCAGGAAGAAATAAACATATAGCTGGAAAAGCAATAATAAGCACTAGTCTGATCACATCGGTTAGCAAGAATGGTAGTGTACCGAACCATATTGTTTGAAGAGGAGTTCTTTGCATAACCCCTTTAATTACAAATAAATTCATACCAATTGGAGGTGATATCAAACCAAATTCGACAACAATTACAGCAAAAATTCCAAACCAAATTGGATCAATACCTGCATCGGCGATAACTGGGTAAAAAACAGGTATGGTTAAAAATAACATTGCAAGTGAGTCCATTACGGTTCCGAGAATTAAATAAATGACACAAATTACTAAAATTATACCAATTTGTGTAAGTTGAAGATCGTTTATAAAGTCAACAACTGTAAAAGGTAATTGAGTTACAGTAATTAAAACGTTGAATACAGCAGCACCAACAACTATTAGATATAAAGCTCCGACAGTTTTGATTGTATCCCAAACAGAATTTTTTAACATTTCTAAAGTAAGTTGACGTCTTAAAAAAATAAAAATTACTACTAATATTACTCCTACAGCCGCACTTTCTGTTGCTGTAAAAAAACCAAGGTAAAGTCCACCCATAATAATGGTAAAAATTAAAAATATGGGAAACACTTTCCAAAGTGCTGCCAATCTTTCCTTTATTGGCATTTTAGTCCCGTAACCACCTTGGTTTGGATAAACTAAAAGATAGACACGAATAGCAATCATATAAAGAATAACTGCAATCAAACCAGGTATCAAAGCTGCAAAGAAAAGTTTTTGAACTGATTGTTCGGTTAGATAAGCATAAATAACTAAAATTACACTTGGGGGAATTATAATTCCTAAAGTTCCACCAGAAGCAATTGAACCACTTATTAGTGCATCGCTATAACCATGTCGTCTCATTTCTGGAGCAGCCATTTGAGACATTGTAGCTGCCGTAGCAATTGATGAACCACAAATCATTCCAAACCCTGCACATGCACCAACCGTTGACATTGCTAGCCCCCCTTTGTAATGCCCAACTATTGCATAAGCAGCGTCATATAAATTTCTGGAAAGATTTGCTCTATTAGCAAGGTTACCCATCAAAACAAAGAAAGGTAAAACAGAGAGGCTATACTTTGAAACAGCTTCGTAAGGTGCTGTTCCTAAAATGAAGAATGCTTGTTCAAATCCAACTATAAATCCAAAACCAGTAAATCCAACAATTAGCATAGATATACCTATAGGAATATTCAGAGCCATTAAAATTAAAACAGCAACAAAAGATAATGCTCCACTAGTTATTGGATCTAAAGTCATTAATTGTTTTTTTCTAAAATTGTTTTTAAAAACCAAAGTATTATAGCCAGAACACTTGCCCACATAGCTATAGCAGAAGCAAAATAAAATGGATAAAAACTTAATTCTAAATCAATAGTTACTCTTCCATTTTTAAAAAAAGCAAAAGCTTCTTTTGTTGTGCCGTACGCAACAAAAGACATAATTATCAACATCAACAAAAATCGAAAAATTGTTATAAAAGTTTGAAGACTATGATTTTTAATATTTTTAATAAAATCAGCCGATACATGTGCGTTTAAAAAAAAAGCTCTCGGCATAGCAAGAAAAGCTACCAATGCAATCCCAAATTCAACGATTTCAATAGTACCTGCAACTGGAGAATTAAAAAATCTTCTACCGAAAACATCAGAAAAAGTTAATATTGCAAGTGAAAATAAAATAATACCCGATGCCATTGCCGCATAATCAAATATTTTATTTATTTTAATTTGCATAAGAATAATATAGCCTAACAGAGTTTAATAGATAAATGCACACAAAATAGATTATGAAATTTGTTTCTTTTTTACAAAAAAGCCAAGCAAAATTTGGTATATCAGATGGTAAAAATATCACTGATCTCACTGGAAAAATTAATGGAGCGAATACTTTAAAAGAACTTATTTCAAATAAAGGAGTCGAAGAAGCCAAACAGTACGCAAAAAAAAATCCAGGTGATATAAGCCTAGATAAAATTGAATACCTGCCCGTTATACCTAATCCAGGTAAAATTATTTGTGTTGGTTTAAATTACAGCGAACATGTTAAGGAAACAGGTCGTACAGTTGAACAAAATCCGGTTATCTTTTTTAGAGTTCCAGAAAGTCAAACTGCGCATAAACAACCTATTCAAAAACCAAAAGTATCAGAAAGTTTAGATTATGAATGTGAAATGGCTGTAATAATGGGTGAGGCTGGTAAACACATAGATCCTAAAGATGCATTAAAGCATATAATTGGTTATTCATGTTATAATGAATGTACCGTTAGAGAATGGCAACAACATACTAGACAGTTTGGAATGGGAAAGAATTTTGAAAAAACGGGAAGTTTTGGACCTCACATGATACTAGCAGAAAATATTAATGATTATACAAAACTTACAATTCAAACTCGTTTAAACGGCAAAGTTATGCAAGATGCAAAATTAAGCCAACTCATCTTTGATATCCCGTCATTAATTTCATATGTTTCCAAAGCCATTCCTTGGAGAGCTGGTGATGTATTGGTAACCGGAACACCTGGAGGCGTAGGTTTTAAAAGAAAACCTCCTATTTTTATGAAAGATGGGGACAAAGTCGAAGTTGAAATCTCTGAAATTGGTGTACTTTCAAATATAATTAAGGATGAAATAAGTTAAATTTCACGTTAAGCTAAAATTATAAATTAATTTATTAGGGGGAAAAATGTTTAAGAAAAAAATAATTGGTTTTTTGTTTGGAGTTTTCTCTTTAAGTTTAATCAGCTCTGCATCAGCTGTTGAACTTAAATTGGCAACTTTTGAACCACCAAAGGCTTTTATTGCTAGCAAAATCCTTGGAGGATGGGCTGAAAAAGTTAATAAATGTGCAGCTGGAAAAGTTAACGTCAAAATGTATGCTGGAGGTGTTTTAGGTAGTCCACCTAAACAATATGATATCGTAACTAAAGGAGTTGCAGATATTTCATGGACCGTTTTAGGTTATATTGGCGGACAGTTTCCTTTAAGTTCAGTAATTGAGTTACCATTTCTTACAAGAACATCTAAAGCAGGTTCTACAGCTTTGAATACTTTATATACGGAAGGATATCTTGATAAAGAAATGTCAGGTATTCATCTAATAGGATTGCATTCTAATCCTGCATATCAAATTCATATGAAGGATACTAAAGTTATGGATCCAGCAGACTTTAAAGGTAAGAAGATGCGTGTTCCAAGTAAAATAGCAGGTACAATTTTGAAAAAATTGGGAGCAACTGGAGTAAAAGTTCCTGCACCTGGTACATATGAAGCTCTTAACAAAGGAGTTTTAGATGGAACGCCATTTCCTTATACTGCTGTAGGTTCGTTTAAGTTATTTGAGGTAACTAAATATCATACTGAAGTTAACATAACTAACGCTACATTTGGTCTGATTATGAACCAAGACAAATATAAAAGTTTAGATCCTGTTGCAAAAAAATGTATTGATAATAACAGCGGTCATGCTTTTAGTGCTTGGGCAGCTGGTCTAATTGACGCACAAAACGCAAAAATGAAAAAAGTTGTTGCTGGCACACCAGGACACGAAATTATTGTTGCGTCGCCTGCAGTTATTGCAAAATATAAGAAAATATTAAAACCTATCGAAAAAGATTGGTTAGCCGAAATGGAAAAAAAGGGTCTTGATGGTAAAGGCACTCTTAAAAGAGCAAGAGAAATCATCAAGAAAATTGACGGCTAAATTATAAAAAAATTTGAGCCCGCTTATCTATAGCGGGCTCAAACAAATTCTAGTATAATAAACCCATGTCTGTAAAAGCATTAAGTTATATAGGTGTAAACTCAGATAGACTTGAGGAATGGTCTGATTATTCAGAAAAATGTTTAGGAATGCAAAGAGTTGATAGAGGAAAAGGCACTCTTTCATTTAGAATGGATGATCATAAGCAACGATTAGCAATAACCGGAGATACTGGAGATAGCTTAGCTTTTGTTGGATTTGAAGTTGAAAAAAAAGAGGATCTTCAAGCTTACGCTTCAAAATTAGAGTCAAAAAATATTAAAGTAAACCTTGGTAATTCATCTTATTCAGATAAGAGATTTGTCGAAGAGTTAATTCATTTTAACGACCCGCAAGGTAATAGGGTAGAGTTAGTCTATAGCCCAATGAAAGATACCGAACCTTTTAAACCTTCCCGTCCAATTTCAGGTTTTAAAACAGGAGCTTTAGGTATGGGCCATGTTGTTTTGCACGTTAAAGATTTTAATAAAGTAGTTCCTTTTTATAGAGACATTTTAGGTTTCAAAATTAGTGATTACAGCAATACACCAATTTCTTTATGCTTCTTTCATATCAACGGGCGACACCATAGTCTCGCACTATTTGGTTCAGGAAAAGTTGGATTTCATCATTTCATGGTTGAATATAATAGTCTTGACGATGTTGGTCAGGGTTATGATTTAGTTCAGTATAAAGATAATGCGATTGCATATACTATGGGTCGTCATACAAATGATTACATGACTTCTTTTTATTCTATTACACCTTCTGGATTCTTTGTTGAGAATGGATGGGGCGGAAGAATAATTGATCCAAGCTCATGGAAGTCACATGAAACCTTTGAAGGACCAAGCTTTTGGGGGCATGAAAGGCTTTATCTTCCTGATGAAGAAAGAATGAAGTTTAGAAATAAACGTTTAGATACCGCTGCTAAAGGAAAACAAGCGCCATTATTAGTAGACTGTCCATGGCTTTACTCAAAAATTAATAAAAAAAAATAAAATTACTTAAATTAAAAAATGAAACAATACGATGTTATAATTGTAGGTTTAGGACCAACCGGTGGTACTTTAGCAAATTTATTAGCGTTAAATGGTTTTTCAATTTTAATCTTAGAAAGAGAAAAAAATTTATACGCTTTACCTAGAGCTGTTCACTTTGATGATGAAATCATGAGAGTTTTTCAAACAATTGGTATTACTAAAAATTTTTTAAAAAACACTATAATCAATAAAGGTACTAAATTTGTTAATTCTGACGGAAAAGTGTTGTTGGATTGGCCTCGTCCGAAGTCAATAACTGAGAACGGGTGGTACCCAAGCTACAGATTTCATCAACCTGATTTAGAGAGAAATCTCCGAAATCGTTTAAAAAATTTTAAAAAAGTTAAACTGATGCAAAATACCGAAGTAACAAAAATCAAAAATAATAAAAATTCTGTTGACTTATTTTTTAGAATAAAAAACAAAATACATAAAACCTCATCAAAATATGTAATTGAGTGTGATGGTGCACGTTCTACCACCAGAGAACAAATGGGTTCAGTTTTAGATAACTTAGGTTTTACACAAAAGTGGGCTGTTGTTGATTTGATACTAAAGAAAAATAAAAATAAATTACCAGACAGAACAATTCAATACTCAAACTCAGAAAGACCAGCTACATATTGTAGAAACGTTGGCAAAAGGAGAAGGTGGGAGTTTGCTATTCAGGATAATGAAAACGAAAAAGAAATATTATCCGATAAATATATTTGGAAATTCCTTAAACCTTGGCTTAATTCAAAAGAGGCAAACTTAGAAAGAAAAGCGATTTATATTTTTCAATCAGCTATAGCTAGAAAGTGGAGAAAAGGTAGAATTTTTATTGCTGGCGATGCTGCACACCTTATGCCACCCTTTATGGGTCAAGGGATGTGTGCAGGTATCAGAGATGCATCTAATTTGGCATGGAAAATTAGTTGGTGCATTAAAAATAAACATGAAGGAAAATTTTTAGATACCTATCAAACAGAGAGATTTTCAAACGCAAAAGAGTATATTAAGACAACAATGAGAATGGGAGAATTTGTAAATGCAGTTGGGTCTGAGAATATTACTGACAATATCTCTTCTGGACCAGATGGTACAAAAAGCATGCAATCTATAAAACCTAAATTAGGTGCTGGTCTTGGAAGTAATAAAGACAAAAATAGGGGTAAAATTTTTCCACAACTTAAAATGAAAAATGGAAAAAGATTAGATGAAAAATTTTCAAAATCTCCTCTGTTACTTACATCATCTAAATTAGCTAAAAAAGTTTCTTTAAAAATTCAATCAATAACAGATAAAGATATTAAGGGTCTCAGTAGCTTATTAAAAAATTATAAAGCAAAAGCAATAATTGTTCGACCAGATAGGTTTATACTTAAAACATGTAATTCAGCAAATGACTTTAATCGAATAAATTATTTGCCACTTTAACTTTTGTTTCATTATTAGGAGCAACACTTCCATCTGGCATAAAAAAGGAATTTTCAAATCCGACTCTAATTTTTCCACCAAGTTTAATTGCGGTTTTAAGACATGAAGTTTCTTCTTTTGCAAACGCACATACTGCCCAATCAGCATTAAATCCATTTTCTTTTAGTTTTTTAGTAAACAAAGAAATTTTTTTTGGATCACTTATTTTTCCAGTATAATGTCCTATTACAAACATACACCATACACCATCCTTCGAAATTTTGGATTGAGTTAAAAGATTTGATAGTAGGTCTATATCTTCTGGTTCATAACAAATATGTTGAATTTTAGTACCAGCCTCAATTAATTTTTGATAAATTTTTATATCTTCAGTGCCAGGTTTTCTTGATGGAATCATTTCTCTTACACCAATCGAAATTCCTGGAGGCATAACTTCATAAGCAAGTTTTCGCATTTCATCAGGAGAATATTTTCCAATAGCCTCAGTTGTTATTTGCAAATGCATTTTTGGAACAGTTTTTTGAAGCTCACTTAATATTTCTTTACATAAACCACTATCTAAAACATGCTCACCTTTATCATTTCTTGTGTGAAAATGAATTGCCTCAGCGCCAGCTTCGAAGCAGGCTTTTCCTGTATTAACAATTTCATTCATAGTTATTGGAACTGCTGCATGATCTTTTTTCGTAGGCCTAGCTCCATTTGGAGCCACCATAAGGCGTGGAAGTTTTACAGGTCTATAAAAATTCACTATCTTGAAATTATAAGTTAAAAAACCTAATATTGCACTAAGTTATGAAAAAAATAATATTAACTATTTTAATTTTGTTTTCATTTACACAGTTAAAAGCCGATGCGTATGTGGCCGTAATTAAAGAAATTTTGGGAAACTGCTTTTATGGAAAAGATATGCAAATGACAAAATTTGTAGACAATATTATTTCAAAGAAAAATATTGGTGGAGTTCCTGTAAATTCTCAAAGTGGTATGGAAAAAGTTGTGGCAGCTATAGAGGCTAAATATCCAACTTATGACTTTAGTAAATGTCAACCTACAGAAGCACAAGCACCAAGTAAAAAAGCTTCAAGATGGCAGGAGAAAAATACTTGGTTTGGAGTAAACGAAGAAATGACAAATTACGCAGTTAAAATGCATGAAAGACTTGTGAGAGCCGGTGTGGATCCTGAAAGTAATAAATATTATAAAGAAATTGACAAACAAATGAGAATGAAGTTTCCTAATTACGAATGGAAATAATATTATTCATTAAAAAAATCATTATCTTGAAATTATAAGTTAAAAAACCCAAGATTTTACAAAGTTACGAAAAAAATATATATTTTATTTTTAACTTTTTTTTAAAAACTTTAGATATTTATGATTAAAGCCTTCACCCTAATAGAACTCTTAGTCGTAGTAGCTATCATCGGTATTCTTGCTGCAGTAGGCATGGTTGCTTATAATGGAATAACAAATTCTGCAAGAGTTAGTTTAGTAAAAAATAATCATAATTTAGTAAAAAAATATATTATTGAAGAAATTCAAATGTGTCTTCATCTTGATAAGGAGTTTGAGTCAATTACAAATAAAGCATATCAAAGTAACCCAAGCACAAATTGCTCAACAAACCAAAACTGTAAACTTTTAAAATCATTTGGAGATCCTAAAAGTAACCCCGGAGCATATTTTGATACTGCAAAATGTCCTTTTGAGTATTATTCAATGATTAAAAATCCTTTTGAAAAAGATGGTAATGCTTTTGTTTCAAGTTATTCTATACCTCCAAAAAACAAAGTTGGATACACTTATATGAATTTTGATGGCGCAACTGGACAAGGTTATAAAATTTCTACTAGGTTTGGAGATGAAGAAAATGAGTTTATAACAGAAAATATTCCTATTCCTGAATGAAGATACGAAATAAATTATTTTTACTTATTTAAAACTCTTGTGTATTAATATATTAACTATAACAACAAAAAAGACAGAATGCCCTAGTGGTGAAATTGGTAGACACAAAGGACTTAAAATCCTTTTCATTAAATATTATCTCCCAAGTAAATTCCTAGTGAAAGAGCTGTTTCTACTAAAGAATCTTTTCTCTCGACATTTTTATAAGTTTTTATTCCTTCGTCAATCGGAACATCTATCACCCTTCTGTCTTTCCAAGCAACCATACGATCAAATTTTTTTTGATTTAATAAATCCACAGCATAAACCCCAAACGCACTTGCTAGTATCCTATCGCTTGCAATAGGCGGCGCTCCTCTTTGAACGTGACCAAGTGATGTAACCCTGCATTCTACGTCTGTTTTTTTCATAAGTTCCTTTGCTATGTAGTCTCCTATACCACCAAGTCTTTGTTCGCCGTCAATATATTTGTGTACTACTTGAGACCCATCTTCTTTTTTAACAGCCTCGGCAACTACTATTAATGAATGTTGAATATCGTTTTTTTTCATTGAATTTAATTTTTTGATTATTCCATCTATCGAATATTTAATCTCTGGAATTAAAATAATATCTGCTCCGCCGGCAATTCCTGCATTAAGTGCAATATGTCCTGTATCTCGACCCATAACCTCAAGTATCATTGATCTTCTGTGACTAGCAGCGGTAGATTGAAGATTGTCTAGAGCTTGCGTTGCAACATCTACCGCGGTATGAAAACCAATTGAACTTTCTGTTGCTCCTACGTCATTATCGATTGTTTTTGGTATAGCTACTATTTTCATATCACCATCTTTTGCTAGCTTCTTTAGGATTTGCATACTTCCATCTCCTCCTATAATTACTAAACCATCGAGTTTCATTGAGTGATACCCTTCGATTATTTCTTTTGATTTATCGACATATTTGCCATCCTCAGTGGGGATTTTAAAGGGATTTCCTTTATTTGTTGATCCCAAAAAGGTTCCACCTTGTCTTAACAGATATCCTGCGAAAGTTTTATATGTTAATTGTATTGCATCTACTGGTCGTTTAATTAATCCAGCAGTGCCGTCTCTAATTCCATATACTTCCATGTTATATTTATTTTTTGCTCTATAAAATATCGATCTAATTGCTGCATTTAGACCTCCGCAGTCGCCACCACTTGTTAAAACTCCAATTTTTTTACCACTCATTAAAATTTATTTTTCTTAAATATTTTTTTTTATAAGGAGTGGTGTTATAACATAAAAATCTTTAAATGGAAAAAAAAGCAAAAATTATAGCCACTTTAGGTCCAGCAATATATAGTGAAAATAAGTTAAAAAAGCTTGTAGATCTCGGTGTAGATGCCTTTAGAATTAATTTTGGTCATAACACCAATAGTATTAATAAGATAGTTTCAAAAATTCGTAAAGTTGAAAAAAAAAATGGAAAAAAATTATCTCTTATAGCTGACCTTCAAGGTGTAAAACTTAGAATAGGCAAAGTTAAAAATGAGAACCAACGAATCAAGTTTAATCAACGATTTATATTTGATATTAAAAAAATTACTGGTGATTCAAAAAGAGTAAATTTTCCTCATCCCAAAATAATTAAAAAATTAAAAAAAGGTAATAAGATTTTAATTGATGATGGAAAGTATTTATTTACAGTAATTAGTAAAAAGGGAAATGCAGTAACTACAAAATGTCGTAGTCAAAATTGTATATTAAAAAGTAATAAGAGTTTTCATGTCCCAAATATAGATATTACTTTTAATAAACTAACAGAAAAAGACAAAAAAGATATCAAGATTGCAGTTAAACTTGGTTGTAATTGGGTTGCTTTGTCTTATTTACAAAATGAAAAGCTGATACATGAAACAAGGAGACTAATAAAGAAAGATATGGGCATTATCTCAAAAATTGAAAATAAATATGCTCTTAAAAATATTAATAAGATTATCCAAGCTACGGATTCAATAATGATTGCCAGGGGGGATTTGGCAATTGAAATTGGCCATAGTGAAGTTCCAAAAGTTCAATTAAGTCTTATAAAAAAAAGTTCTCAATTTTCAAAATCTGTAATTGTTGCTACTCAAATGTTAGAAAGCATGATTAAAAATAACACACCAACACGGGCAGAAATAAATGATATTGCAACTGCGATATTTCAGGGTGCAGATACATTAATGCTCTCTGCAGAAACAGCTATTGGCAAATTTACTACTCAAACTGTTTCTACTATGGCCCAAACTATTCAATCTACTGAAAAATATAAAAGAGAACATATAGAAGATTTTAAAAATTCTATTATTACAAATAAAGATCCAGTTAAATCTATTCTTCGCTCTGTAAAAGATATTGCTTACAATCCAAAAGTTAAAGCTATAATAGTGTTTTCTAATTCTGGTAAATCTGCAAAACTTGTTTCATCAATGCGTCCAGCTGCGAAAATAGTAACTATTTCACCTAACATAAATGTAAGCAGACAAGTATCATTGCTTTGGGGTGTACAATCTATAAATAGCAGAGATGCAAATGGATGGAAAGATATGATGTCTATTTCTAAGAAAATTATAAAAAAACTTAAATTTATTAAAAAGAATGACTTTGTTATTATAACAGCAGGTTTACCTTTTGGTAAAGCAGGTATGACTAACATGGTTAGGTTATATAAAGTTGGTTCTTAATGAAAAAAAATTTGTTTAAACTAGAGCAAGACTAGAGCATAAAGAGATAAAAGAATTATTTTTTGCCAAAATAAATAATTAATGTATATATATGTAGGAAAGCCCTCGTGGTGAAATGGTAGACACAAAGGACTTAAAATCCTTGCCCGCAAGGGAGTGCCAGTTCGAGTCTGGCCGAGGGCACCAAAAAATTTTGAAAAATGTCAGAAAATAAAGATTCGATTTTGATTTTGTTTAAAGAAAGAAAAAAAGAAACTCCCAATTCCTTTTTTTATGAAAGAAAATTTTCAAGAAAATATAAGACTAAAATTATTTATATTTCTGATTATTTAACTCTAAGCAACAAAAAACTTGCAAATAAAATTAACAAAGTTATTAAAGATCAAAATATATCTGTTGTTTTGTTTGAGGGCGATCATATATCAATATTTGATATAAAGTTTCTTGAACTTATTGATAGCAATGTAAAAAAAGGCTTGTTCCTTCAGGATGATTATATGTACCATTATATTAACAGGGTTACAGCATCAGCATGCGATTTCGTATTTACAGGTTGTCCATTATCAGTTTTAAAATTTCAGGAGCTTGGGTATAAATCACTTTTTCTTCCAGTAGAATCTGACGGTTCGATTTTTAAAAATTATGGAGAAAAAAAAATCTATGATGTTTTATTCTTTGGTAGAGTAAAAAATAACAGGAGTGAAATTACTAATTATCTAAAGCAAAAAAGTATTAATGTAATGGAATGTGGACCCTATGACTCTATAAGTGATACACCAGAAAAACTTGCAAAGTTAATAAACCAATCAAAAATTGTATTAAATTTTACTGAGTCTGATAATACAAATAAAAAAAGAAATCCCTTATCACATATAAAATTTTCTTACGAAATGAAGGGCAGGGTCTATTTTACAGGTTTATGCGATTCACTGTGTGTATCTGAATATGCACCTTCGAATGAATTATTATTTAACAATAAAGAACTTCCATACTTTAAAAGTAAAGACGAATGTTTAAATGTCGTAAAAGATTTTTTATCAAATGATTCTAAATTATTAGAAGCAACTAAGAAGTATAAAGAGAAATGTTTGGAATATGAAGATAGCAACTATATAAAGAAAATAAAAAATTTTATTGATGACAAAACAAAAGAGAGTAAACGAGTCGAACTAAATATTCCATATTGGTATGAATTTATTTTTTTTAAAAAAAATATTATGTTGAGATTTAGATCGAACAAGTTTTTTTCTTTTTTTAATCAAATAATTGAGTCTACTTTTTTGACAAAATATAAATCAAAATTTATGATACCAATTTATGTTATATATAGTCTTATTGCCTCAATTTTCTTTATATTTAAATATCCACTTTCTAAACTTAAATCATGAAAAAATTAAATTTCATTTTTGACAACACTAAAAAGGCCAAAGCTTTAAAGAAAAAAATTTTGAGTAATTATAAGAATTATTCAATTAAAAAATCAGAAATTATAGTAATTGGTGGAGGTGACGGTTTTATGCTTAAGACTATAAAAAAATTTTATAAAATTAATAAGCCATTCTATGGAATTAATTGTGGCTCTATAGGATTTTTACTTAACAAATATGTTTCAAAAGATATTCATACTAAAATTAATAGGGCAAAAGTTACAACTATTTATCCGCTACAAATAAATACTATAAATAAATCAAGAAAAACAAAGTCATTTTTAGCTGTGAATGAATTGTCTTTATTAAGGCAAAGCAAACAGACAGCTTTTCTTAAATTAAAAATTAATCAAAAAGTTTTAATTAAAAAATTAATTGGAGATGGTATTTTATTATCTACCCCGGCTGGAAGCACAGCTTATAATTTATCGGTAAATGGTCCTATTCTATCTCTAAATTCAAAAAAATTAGCAATTACACCTATAAGCCCTTTTAGACCGAGAAGATGGAGTGGAAGAATAATTTCTGATAAAAATGTTGTCTATATCAGTAATTTAGACCCTAAAAAGAGGCCTGTAGCTGCAGTTGCTGATAATAATGAAATTAGAAATATTATTTCTGTAAAAGTAAAAATAAATAAAAAAATTAAATTTAAACTTCTATTTAATTCAAGTGAAAGTTTATTTAAAAAAATTAAATCTGAACAAATAAGAAGGTAACTTGTTAAAAACGATAATTATAATTTCCATTTTTTATTTTATAGCAAATTATATAATTAAAAATTTAAAACATCTAAGAACAGGAGAACCTGACGAAAATAATACAAATTATTGGATGTTTACCTATGATTTTAAAGATAGAAAAAAGAGCTCGATTTTTGATAAAGACTCAATAGAAATTCTTGAAAAAAGAAAAATCAAAAATAAATTGATAATTTTGTTGTATCTAACAGTCGTTATTTTATTTATATATTCAAATTTATTTTTTACCCAAATTCTTCTATTCATACTAGAAAAGAATTAATAAACAACGTGACCATAATGGTTTATAAAGGCTTTAAATAAATAAAAACTTTTGTTTTAATAGTCATTAAATGAAAATTCTTTGTATACTTTATGATGATCCAAAAGGAGGAATGCCAAAAAGTTATCCAGTATCCTCTCTTCCTAAACTAGAAAAATATCCAGACGGCATGAAATTACCTAGTCCAAGCTCTATAGATTTTAGGCCAGGTGAATTATTAGGTTGTGTATCAGGAGAATTGGGATTAAGAAAATTTTTAGAGTCAAAAGGACATAAACTAGTTGTAACTTCAGACAAAGATGCAAAAGGATGTGTGGCGGATAAAGAATTAGTCGACGCAGATGTCGTAATCTCACAACCGTTTTGGCCATACTATTTAACTAAAGAAAGAATAAAATCTGCAAAAAATTTAAAAATGGCTATTACAGCCGGAATTGGTTCTGACCATGTTGATCTTCAGGCTGCAATGGATAATAAAGTGGATGTTGTAGAAGTTACTTATTGTAATTCAAGGTCTGTAGCAGAACATATTGTTATGATGATTTTATCTCTGGTTAGAGATTACCATAACCAACATCAAATTGTTAACGAAGGTGGATGGAATATTGCTGATGCAGTTCAAAGGTCTTACGATGTTGAAGGAATGCACGTAGGCACAGTAGCAGCTGGACGAATTGGACTAGATGCATTAAGAAAAATGAAACCTTTCGATGTACATCTACACTACTTTGATAGACACAAATTACCTGATGGTGTGGAAAAAGAATTAAATTTAACATTTCACGATTCTGTAGAGTCACTCGTCAAAGTTTGTGATGTAGTAACTATAAATTGTCCTCTTCATCCTGAGACTGAAAACTTATTTGATGACAAATTAATAAGTAAAATGAAAAAGGGAGCATATATAGTTAATACTGCTAGAGGAAAAATTTGTAATAGAGAAGCAATCGCCAAAGCTTTGAAATCAGGTCAACTAAGTGGTTACGCTGGAGATGTTTGGTTTCCACAACCAGCACCAAATGATCATATTTGGAGAACTATGCCTAATCACGGTATGACACCACACACTTCTGGAACTTCACTGTCTGCTCAAGCAAGGTATTCTGCTGGAGTAAGAGAAATTTTAGAATGCTTCTTTGACAAAAAACCTATAAGAGATCCTTACTTAATAATTAAAGATGGAAAACTTGCTGGTATGGGAGCCCACTCATACAGTAAAGGTAGTGCCACAGGTGGTTCCGAAGAAGCTGCTAAGTATAAAAAGAAATAAATATAGATTATTATTTTGGTGCCCCCACACGGACTCGAACCGCGAACCTACTGATTACAAATCAGTTGCTCTACCAATTGAGCTATGAGGGCCTGCTGCAGTATTAAATAAAAGTTCTATATATATCAAGATTTTTCTTTCTTTACATTTAAATAGTGAAAAACTATTGATGCACTATTTGCTATATTAAGGCTCTCCACATTTTTATTTATATTAATATGAAATAAAAAATCAGAATTTTTTTTGGTTTGAAAATTTAGTCCATATCCCTCCGATCCAAATAGTAGAACATTATTACCTTTCCACTCATGTTCGGTGAAATCTCTTTTACTTTTGCCATCAAAGCCACTTACCCAAAAATTTTTAGATTTTAGGTATTTAAGAGTGGTATTTATATTTGATACTTGAAATATATTTATCATTTCAGTACATCCACTAGCACTTTTATATAATAATTTACTTTCACTAGGATAAGATCTTTCTTTAACAATAATACCATCAATATTAAAGGAAGCGGCACTTCTTATAATTGACCCAATATTTCTTGGGTCTGTTACCTCTTCTAAAGCTACTAAGTTTATGTCATTTCTATTTAAATTTTTATTTACAAAATCTTTTACACTTAATTCTTCTAAATGTTCTATCTCCGCAACTAGGCCCTGATGTGAAAGATCCTCTCTAGAACAGTATTTATCGAGCTCTTTTTTTGTCTTGTAAAAAAGACTAACATCTTTAAGTAAATTAATATGTTGATTCTCTGTGTTTATTTTCTTTTTAGAATCCTCTGTTAAAAATAATCTAATTACCCTCCTGGAGGGGTTTTTTAATGCCCCAATTACAGCATGCCTACCAACGATGTAAAAAGTACTTTTTTTCACTAAATTTTTAAGTTTCTTTTAAATAAATAGCATATTTAAATGCAAAATGATTTATTGCATTTATCAATTAAGATGCTTATAAAACCCTTGTTGTTGAATGCTTTTTAAGTTATTGGGTATCCCCTACGGTGAATTGGAGGGGTACCAAAGCGGTCAAATGGGGCGGGCTGTAAACCCGTTGACTTCGGTCTTCGAAAGTTCGAATCTTTCCCCCTCCACCAAACTTAATAAGTGTTTTATAATAGAGAGTGAAAAGTTTGGATTGTGCGGGTGTCGTATAATGGTAATACCTCAGATTTCCAATCTGATGCTAGGGGTTCGATTCTCCTCATCCGCTCCAAATGAAGTTTAAATTTATATATAAAGAAGAGGAAAAAAATGGCGGACAAGAAAAAATTTGAAAGAAACAAACCTCATTGTAACATTGGTACAATAGGACACGTGGATCATGGAAAAACAACTTTAACAGCTGCTATAACAAAAGTACTAGCTGAAAAAGGTGGTGCGGAATTTATTGCTTACGATCAAATTGACAAAGCACCTGAAGAAAAAGAAAGAGGAATTACAATTTCAACAGCTCACGTTGAGTATGAAACTGAAAAAAGACATTATGCCCACGTAGATTGTCCTGGTCACGCAGATTATGTTAAAAACATGATTACTGGTGCTGCACAAATGGATGGAGCAATATTAGTTGTTAATGCTGCTGATGGTCCAATGCCTCAAACACGAGAACATATCCTTTTAGCAAGACAAGTAGGTGTTCCTGCCATAGTTGTTTTCTTAAATAAAATTGATCAAGTTAAAGACAAAGAACTTGTTGAATTAGTAGAAACAGAAATTCGTGAACTTTTAACTTCATACAAATTTCCTGGAGATAAAATTCCAATAGTTAAAGGATCTGCGCTAAACGCTGTTGAAGGAAAAGATGAAGCAACTGGAAAAAATGCAATTATGGAATTAATGAAAGCAGTTGATGATACTATTCCTCAACCTGCTAGACCAAAAGACAAACCTTTCCTAATGCCTGTTGAGGATGTTTTCTCTATTTCAGGTCGTGGAACTGTTGCAACTGGTAGAGTTGAACAAGGTGTTGTTAAAACAGGAGAGGAACTTGAGATAGTTGGAATAAAAGATACCAAAAAAACTGTGATAACTGGTGTAGAAATGTTTAGAAAAATTTTAGATACAGGTGAAGCAGGAGATAATATTGGAGCTCTTCTTAGAGGTGTTGAAAGAACAGATATTGAAAGAGGTCAAGTATTAGCTAAACCTGGATCAGTAACTCCACACACTGAGTTTGAAGCACAAGCATATGTTTTAAAGAAAGAAGAAGGCGGAAGACATACTCCTTTTTTTACAAAATATAGACCGCAGTTTTATTTTAGAACGACGGACGTTACAGGAGAAGTAACCCTTCCATCTGGAACTGAAATGATTATGCCTGGTGATGATGCGAAATTTAATGTTAAACTTATAACTCCAATAGCTATGAGTGAAAAACTTAATTTTGCTATCAGAGAAGGCGGTAAAACAGTTGGAGCTGGAGTGGTAACCAAAATTATTAAGTAAGCTACTAGGAGTGTAGCTCAATTGGTAGAGCGCCGGTCTCCAAAACCGGAGGTTGGGGGTTCGATTCCCTCCGCTCCTGCCAAAAAATAAATGAATATACTATATGAGAAATCCATTAAAATTTTTACAAGAAGTTAAACAAGAGGCTTTTAAAATTACTTGGCCAACCAAGAAGGATACTCTTACTGGTTCACTTATGGTTTTTGTTCTTGCCAGTCTTGCAGCCGTATTCTTTTTATTACTTGATCAAATTTTAAGATTTTTTTTAAATATAATTTTAACCATTAATTTTTAAATGAACTGGTATATTGTACAAGCTTATTCAGGTTTTGAAAACAAAGTAGCAGATACGATAAAGGATATAATGTCCAAAAACTCATTAGAAACTAGTTTAGGCGAAATACTTGTTCCTACACATAAAGTTGTAGAGGTAAAAAAAGGAAAAAGAACTCAAAAACAGAAAAAATATTTTCCTGGTTATGTTTTAGTAAAGTTAGATTTAAACAAAAACATTTATCATAAAATTAAAAATATTCAAAAAGTAAGTGGTTTTCTTGGACCAGAGGGTAGTCCAGTTCCAGTATCAGAAAAAGAAATTAAAAAAATTATGGGACAAATAGATGAAACAGAGGCAAATCCCTCTGCGGGAATTACTTTTGAAGTTGGTGAAAAGGTAAAAGTAAGCGATGGGCCTTTTGCATCTTTTACTGGTCTTATCGAAGAAATTGACGAAGAAAAATTAAGACTTAAAGTTTCAGTTTCAATTTTTGGCAGACCAACACCTGTTGACTTGGAATTTACACAAGTGGAGAAAACATAATGGCAAAAGAAATAGCTGGATACGTCAAATTACAAATTAAAGGTGGGCAAGCGAACCCTGCTCCACCAGTAGGACCTGCTTTAGGACAAAGAGGAATTAATATCATGGAATTTTGTAAAGCTTTTAATGCTAAAACAAAAGCATTAATGGGCAAACCTGTTCCTGTAGTAATTACCGTTTACAAAGATAAAAAATTCGATTTTATTATTAAAACTCCTCCAGCTTCACATTTTATTAGAGAAGCGGCAAAATTACAGAGCGGATCTAAAGAACCGGGCAGAGTTATTGCTGGCTCAATTACCATGAAGCAAGCTGAGGCAATAGCAAAAGAAAAAATGAAAGATCTTAATGCTCACGATTTAGAAGAGGCAACCAAAATCATATGTGGTTCAGCAAGATCAATGGGGATAGAAGTTAAATGAATAAAAAATCAAAGAGACACAGAAGCCTAAAAGAAACTTATAAAAATAAGGATCTAAAAACTTCTGAGGAAGTAATAAAAGAAATTAAAAAAGGCTCAGGTGTAAAATTTGTGGAGTCTATTGATTTATCACTAAAAATTAATCTTAAAAAAATAAAAGGTGCCGATAATAATCTAAGAACATTAATCGATCTTCCTCATGGTAACGGAAAAAAAGTTAAAGTTGCAGTCTTATGTGATGAGAATAAATTACCTGAGGCGAAAAAAAGTGGCGCTGATATTGTTGGTACAGAAGATTTATTAAAAAAGATTTCAGAAAAAGATATTAATTTTGACAAACTTATTTGTACACCTTCTATGATGGCCAAAATAGGAAAATTGGGTAAAATATTAGGTCCTAAAGGGTTAATGCCAAATCCTAAAATGGGTACAGTTTCTAATAACTTAAATAAATCTGTAGATCAAATTAAAAATAAATCTATTGAAATTAAAAACGATAAAGATGGAAATCTTGCATTTTCTATTGGAAGAAAAAACTTTTCTGAAAATCAATTACTTGAAAACCTTAAGTCTATTTTCTCAAACCTAAAAAAAGAAAAATCTGCAATTTTCAACGGTGAAAATATTAAAAAAATATACCTATCTTCATCAATGGGACCTTCGTTTAAATTAAATTTTAAGGATATTTAATTATGATGACCAAACAGCAAAAGAAAAATTATGTTGACGAAATGAAAAAAGTTTTTTCTTCAAATGAAGCTGTGATGATAGCTCATTATAAAGGTTTAAATGTAAAAGAATTAGATAAAATAAGAGACGAAATGAGAAAAAGTGGAATTTTTTTTAAAGTTACAAAGAATAGAATTACAAAGTTAGCTCTAAAAGAAACTAAGTGCAAAGATTTAGAAAAATTTTTTACAGGGCCAACTGCTGCAGCTATTTCATCAGATCCTATTATGTCAGCAAAAATATTAGCTAAATATGCCAAAGGAGATTCTCATTTAAAAATTGTCGCTGGTTTTATGGATGGTAAGGTTTTGGAGGCAAATGAAGTGGCAAAAATTGCCACACTACCTACATTAGATGAAGCAAGGGCTAAAATAGTAGGTATTTTGTCTTCTCCTGCACAAAAGATTATAAGTATTTTACTTGCACCTGGCTCAAAAATTGCTATTTTGGCGCACGAAAAAAGTAAAAAAGGTTAATTAAAATTTCTTTATCATATGGCTGATCTAAACAAAATTATTGACGAACTTTCAAAACTCACTGTAGTAGAAGCTGCTGAACTATCTAAACAATTAGAAGAAAAATGGGGAGTAACAGCTGCTGCACCTGCAGCCGCTGCACCTGCAGCAGGAGCTGCTCCAGCAGAAGAAAAAAGTGATTTTACAATTTTTTTAAGTTCTGCCGGTGATAAAAAAATTAATGTAATTAAAGAAGTAAGAGCTTTAACGGGATTAGGTTTAAAAGAAGCAAAAGATTTAGTTGAAGCAGCTCCAAAAGAAGTTAAAAAAAGCGTTCCAAAAAAAGACGCTGAAGAAGCCAAGAAGAAGCTTGAAGCAGCTGGAGCTAAAGTAGAATTAAAATAATAATAGCGGTACAATTTTCGTAAGTACCTAGAAAATAAGTTGTTAATGGAATTAACTTTTACTCAAAAGAAAAGTATTAGAAAAAATTTTGGAAAATTAAAAGAATCTTTATCAATACCAAACTTAATTGAAGTTCAAAAAAATTCTTATAAAAATTTTATTGAGTCGAAATCTGCAGATGCTAAAAAAGTCAATCCTTATGATAAAGGCTTATTAAAAGTTTTTAAGAGTATTTTTCCAATAAACGATGCATCCGAAAAATCATCCTTAGAATTTATATCTTGTAGTTTAGATAAGCCTAAATTTGATGTCACAGAATGTAGACAAAGAAGTCTAACATATTCTGCAGCACTAAAAGCTAATTTAAGATTAGTTGTATATGATATTGATCCTGAAACTAATACTAAACAAATTTTGTCTGCAAAAGAACAGGAAGTTTTTATGGGAGATCTCCCGTTGATGACACCAAGCGGAACTTTTGTAGTAAATGGTGTTGAAAGGGTTGTCGTTAATCAAATGCATAGGAGTCCTGGAGTTTTTTTTGATCATGATAAAGGAAAAACACACAGTAGCGGAAAATTATTATTTAACTGTAGAATTATACCTGGTCGAGGTTCATGGCTTGATTTTGAATTTGATCCAAAAGATATTTTGTATTTTAGAATTGATCGAAAAAAGAAACTTCCAATAACTACTTTTCTCTATGCAATTGGAATGAAAAGAGAAGCTATTTTAGATCAATTCTATACTTATGACTCTTACAATTTTAATTCTGAAAACAAAACTTGGTCTACAAATTTTAAGCCAGAAAAATATAAAAGACCAATTAAGTTATTATTTGATTTAATTGATAAAAAAACTAATAAAAAAGTTTTAAAAAAAGGAGAAAAGTTAAATTTTGTCCTGGCTGAAAAATTAAAAGAAAAAAAATTAGACGACATAATTATTTCTCCAGAAGAAATTATAGGAAAATATACAAATCAAGACTTAAAAGATTCTACAGGAGAAATAATATTAAAATCTGGCTTTAACGTAACAGAAGACTCACTTAACAAAATTGTTTCATCCAAAATTAATCATTTAAAATTAGCAAATGTAGATTCAATAATGAGAGGACCATACATTTTTGAAACTATCAAAATTGATAAAAACCATGATAAAGATTCTGCTTTAGCAGATATTTATAAAGTTTTAAGACCTGGCGAACCACCGACCACTGAAGTTGCTGAGGGTGTATTCAAAAATTTATATTTCACTAAAGAACGTTATGATCTTTCAGATGTTGGTAGAGTGAAATTAAATGCAAAACTTGATCTTAAAGAAGATGACTCATTAAGAGTTTTAACTAAAAAAGATATCATAGCTATAATTAAGTTTATGCTAGATCTTAGAGACGGAAAAGGTGAAGTTGATGACATAGACCATCTTGGAAATAGAAGAGTTAGGTCTGTGGGTGAATTAGTTGAGAATCAATTTAGAATTGGCCTTTTAAGGATGGAAAGAACAATAAGAGAAAAAATGTCTACTTTTTTAGAAATAGAGTCTGCTTTGCCTCAAGGTCTAATTAATGCAAAACCTATTAGTACATCTTTTAAAGATTTTTTTTCGACATCACAGTTATCTCAGTTTATGGATCAAACAAATCCTTTGTCAGAGATTACTCATAAAAGAAGAGTCTCAGCACTAGGTCCAGGTGGTTTAACTCGAGAAAGAGCAGGTTTTGAGGTAAGAGATGTTCATCCAACACACTACGGAAGAATATGTCCTATAGAAACACCGGAGGGTCCAAATATTGGTTTGATAAATAGTTTGGCAACATATTCTAAAGTAAATAAATATGGTTTTATAGAAAGTCCATACAAAAAAGTTTTAGATGGTAAAATTTTAGATAAAATAGAATACTTATCTGCTATAGAAGAGGAAAAATATACAATTGCCCAGGCAAATTCTCCTGTTAGCTCTGATGGTAGTTTTGTAGAAGAATTAGTTTCATGCAGAAAAGGTTTAAATTTTGTTTTATCTAGAAGAGAGAGTATTGACTATATTGACGTTTCACCAAAACAATTGGTCTCTGTTGCTGCTTCATTAATTCCTTTTCTAGAAAATGACGATGCAAACAGGGCATTAATGGGTTCTAACATGATGAGACAAGCAGTACCTTTACTCAAACCGGAATCACCATTGGTTGGTACGGGAATTGAAGGAGATGTAGCTTTAGACTCGGGAGTAACAATTGTTGCTAAACGTAACGGTGTAGTTGATAAAATTGATGGAAAGAGAATAGTGGTTAAGGCGACTGAAGAAAAAGATTTATCTAAACCTGGTGTTGACATTTATAATTTATTAAAATTTCAAAGGTCAAACCAAAATACCTGTATAAATCAAAGACCTCTGGTTAAATGGGGTGATGTAATTAAAAAGGGAGATATCATTGCCGATGGCCCTGCAACCAAGTTAGGAGAACTTGCACTTGGAAAAAATGTTACAGTGGCTTTTATGCCTTGGCAAGGTTACAATTTTGAGGACTCTATTCTTATTTCAGAAAGATGTGTGACTGACGACGTTTTTACCTCAATACATATAGAAGAGTACGAATTAATGGCTAGAGATACAAAATTAGGCACTGAAGAAATAACAAGAGATATACCAAATGTAAGTGAGGAAAGTCTAAGGAACCTTGATGAGTCCGGAATTGTATACGTTGGTGCTGAAGTTAATCAGTCAGATATATTAGTAGGTAAAGTTACACCAAAAGGAGAAACAGCATCAAGTCCGGAAGAAAAACTATTAAGATCAATTTTTGGTGAAAAAGCCACAGATGTTAGAGATACTTCATTAAAACTACCGCCTGGTAGTTCCGGGGTTGTAGTTGATGTTAGAGTTTTTAATAGGCATGGAATAGAAAAAGATGAAAGAGCAATTGCAATTGAAAGATATGAGATAGAATCCGTTCAAGAAGATAAAATTGTTGAAGAAGAAATATTGGTCAGAAACATTAAGCTTAGACTTAATGAAATTGTCAAAAAAGAACCAATTGAGAAAGCTTATAAAAATTTGAACGCAGGTAATGTTTTAAATCCCGAAATGCTTGATGATCTTAATATTAAAGAGTATTGGAAATTAAAATTTAAAAATAAAAATATAGATAATAAAATTCATCAATTAAAAGATCAATTTGATAAAGCTCAAGACGATATTAAACTTAGATTTGAGGATAAAGTTTTAAAAATCAAACAAGGAGACGATCTTCTACCAACTGTAATGAAAGTAGTTAAAGTTTTTGTTGCTGTTAAAAGGAGACTAATGCCAGGAGATAAAATGGCTGGTCGACATGGTAATAAGGGAGTAATAAGCAAAATAGTACCAGTGGAAGATATGCCTTACATGGAAAATGGTAAACCAGTTGATATTGTTTTGAATCCTTTGGGGGTACCAAGTCGTATGAACGTTGGCCAAATATTAGAAACGCATCTTGGTTGGTCTTGTTCAGAATTAGGAGAAAAAGTCAAAGAGCTTCTAAATAACTTTACTAAAACAAAAAACGATACCGAGTTAAAAAACATGTTAAGTAAAATTTATGGCCAAGAGACATTTTCTAATATAAATAAAAATCTTGAAGAAAAACAATTCAAAGAATTATGCCAAAATCTTTCTAATGGTATACCTATTGCTACACCAGTATTCGATGGAGCGTCTACAGAAGATATTACGAAAATGTTAGAAATGGCAAAACTTCCAAATGAGGGACAAACTAATTTGTGGGACGGTAGAACCGGAGAGAAATTCGATAGACCTATAACTGTAGGAATTATATATATGCTTAAACTTCACCACTTAGTAGAAGATAAAATCCATGCACGTTCGACAGGACCTTATAGCTTAGTGACCCAACAACCTTTAGGAGGAAGAGCACAACTGGGAGGCCAAAGATTTGGAGAGATGGAAGTTTGGGCTCTAGAGGCATATGGAGCTTCTTATACTTTACAAGAAATTCTTACAGTTAAATCAGATGATGTTGCAGGAAGAACAAAAGTATATGAAACGATAGTAAAAGGTGATGATAATTTTGAGTCAGGAGTACCAGAGTCTTTCAACGTATTAATTAAAGAGATTAGAGCCCTAGGATTAAATATTGAATTAAATTAAAAAATTATGAGAAAAAATTTATCTAAAGAAATTAAAAGAAGTATATCAGAAAAGAATTTTAATAATATTAAAATTACATTGGCTAGCCCAGAAAAAATTAAATCTTGGTCATTTGGTGAAATAAAAAAACCTGAAACAATTAATTATAGAACCTTTAAACCTGAAAAAGATGGATTATTTTGTGCAAGAATATTTGGACCAATAAAAGATTACGAATGTTTATGTGGAAAATATAAAAGAATGAAATTTAGAGGTATAATCTGTGAAAAATGTGGAGTTGAAGTTACCAAATCAAATGTCAGAAGGGAAAGAATGGGACATATTGATTTAGCTTGTCCGGTAGCACACATTTGGTTTTTGAAATCTCTACCAAGCAGAATCTCTTTAGCCATCGACATGAAGTTAAAAGAAGTAGAAAAAATTTTGTATTTTGAAAGTTTTATAGTTATAGAACCAGGTTTAACAGAACTTAAAAAAGGACAACTATTATCTGAAGATGAGTATGTTAAAGCACAAGAAAAATACGGAGAAGATGGATTTACCGCAGGTATAGGTGCAGAAGCTGTTAGAGAGATTCTAATCGGAATAGATCTTGAAAATGAAAGAAAAAGATTAAGGGACTCTCTAAAAGATATTAAATCAAAAGTAACTGAAGAGAGAACTTTAAAAAGATTAAAACTCATTGACTCTTTTATTGAGTCTGGAAATAAACCAGAGTGGATGATTTTAACAACAGTACCTGTAATACCACCAGAACTAAGACCATTGGTACCTTTAGATGGAGGAAGATTCGCAACATCAGATTTAAATGATCTTTACAGAAGAGTTATAAATCGAAACAATAGATTAAAAAGACTTTTAGATTTAAAAGCACCAGACATAATTGTTAGAAATGAAAAAAGAATGCTCCAGGAGTCAGTAGACGCACTGTTTGATAACGGAAGAAGAGGCAGAGTTATAACCGGTAGCGGAAAGCGTCCATTAAAATCTTTAGCAGAAATGTTAAAAGGAAAACAAGGTAGATTTAGACAAAATTTATTAGGTAAAAGAGTAGACTACTCAGGTCGTTCAGTAATTGTTGTAGGTCCTGAGTTAAAGTTACATCAATGCGGTTTACCAAAAAAGATGGCTTTAGAATTATTTAAACCTTTCTTATATGCTAGATTAGACAAACTAGGTTTAGCGACAACAATTAAACAAGCTAAAAGAATGGTTGAAAAACAAAAAAGTGAAGTATGGGATGCATTAGAGCATATAATTAGAGAACATCCTGTAATTCTTAACCGAGCCCCAACTTTACATAGACTTGGAGTTCAGGCATTTGAGGCAAAATTAATAGAAGGAAACGCAATTGAATTACACCCTTTGGTCTGTGCTGCATTTAATGCAGATTTTGACGGAGATCAAATGGCAGTTCATATTCCTTTAAGTTTAGAGGCACAATTAGAAGCTCGTGTTCTAATGATGTCAACTAACAATATATTAAGTCCATCAAACGGAAAACCTATAATTGTACCCAGTCAGGATATTGTCTTAGGTATATACTATCTATCACAACATAAAGAAGGTGGTGAAAGTAAACCTGTAGGTATTTTTTCTAGTGTTGATGAAATAGAAAATGCATTAGAGAGCGGAAATATAAGTGTTCATTCTAAAATTGTTTCAATATTTAATACAGTTGATAAAGACGGAAATAAAGTATCAGAAAAATATACAAGTACAGCTGGTAGATTTTTATTATCTAAAACTCTTCCAAAAAATTATAAAATTAAATTTTCATTAGTAAACAAATTGTTAACAAAGAAAGCGGTATCAGAGATAATCGATACTGTTTACAGATATTGTGGTCAAAAAGAAACAGTTATTTTCTGTGACAGAATTAAAGACCTAGGATTTAAACATGCTTTTAAAGCAGGTATATCTTTTGGAAAAAACGATTTAATTATACCCAAAACTAAAGAAAAATTAGTAAATCAAACTAAAAAACAAATAGAAGATTATGAAAAACAATATCAAGATGGGTTAATCACAAGAGGTGAAAAATATAACAAGGTTGTAGATATCTGGTCAAAATGCACAGATTCAGTTGCCAATGAAATGATGAAGGAAATTTCATCAGCAGAAAAAGTTTATACAAATGGAAGAATTGAAACAAACTCAGTCTTTATGATGGCTGATTCTGGAGCCAGAGGATCTCCAGCTCAAATGAAACAATTAGCTGGTATGAGAGGTCTAATAGCAAAACCTTCAGGCGAGATTATCGAAACACCGATTATTTCGAACTTTAAAGAAGGCTTAACTGTATTAGAATATTTTAATTCAACTCACGGAGCACGAAAGGGTCTTGCCGATACTGCATTGAAGACTGCTAATTCAGGTTATTTAACAAGAAGACTTTGTGATGTTGCACAGGATATTCAGGTAACTTCTGAAGAATGTGATCCAAAATTAAGATCGTCAATCAAGTTATCAGAAATAATTGAAGGCGGAAACGTTTTAGTTAGTTTGTCAGAAAGAGTTCTTGGAAGAGTAGCGGCAGAAGAGGTTAAAAATCCTTTGACAGGAGATTTAATAATAAAGAAAAAACAAATGATTGACGAAAATATTTGTGAAAAAATTGATTCTGCTGGTGTAAAATCTATTAATGTTTATTCCGTTATAACATGCGGATCTAAAAAAGGTGTTTGTCAAATATGTTATGGTAGAGACCTATCAAGAGGTAAAATAGTTAGTATAGGTGAGGCCATAGGGATGATAGCCGCTCAATCTATTGGAGAACCTGGTACACAATTAACTATGAGAACTTTTCACGTTGGTGGTACAGCACAAATAAAAGAAGACTCTTCTGTGATATCTATAAATAGTGGTATTTTAAAAGTAAGTAATAAAAATCTGATACGTGACTCAAAAAATAATACAATAGTTATGGGGAGAAATACCCAACTTTCATTAGAAGATGATAATGGACGACAGTTAGCTCTTTACAAAGTTCCTTATGGTTCAAAACTTTTTTATCAAAATGGTGAAAAAATTGAAAAAGGAAAAAAGATTTGCGAATGGGACCCGTATACCCTACCTGTTATTGCTGAAACTAACGGTGTTGTAAATTATATGGATTTAGTAGACGGAGTTTCATTAGCAGAAACTCTTGATGATGCAACAGGTATTTCGTCTAAATCAGTTATAGATTGGAGATCTCAATCAAAAAATACAGATTTAAAACCAAGAATAACTTTAAGAAATTCTGATGGTGAAGTTATTAAAAAAGCAGACGGAAACGAAGCTAGATATTATTTGGTACCAGATTCTATTTTATCGGTAAAAGATGGACAAAAAATTTCTGCCGGCGATGTTCTAGCTAGACTTCCGAAAGAAACTTCTAAGACAAAAGATATTACAGGAGGACTACCAAGAGTAGCTGAACTATTTGAAGCCAGAAGACCAAAGGATAGCGCCATAATAGCTGAAAGTGATGGAACTATTCAATTTGGTAAAGAAGTTAGAGGTAAACAAAAAATTTCTATTGTTACTGACAAAGGTGATTCTTCAAATTATTTAATACCAAAGGGAAAGCATACCAATTTTAACCAAGGCGAAAAAATTAAAAAAGGAGAGTATTTATTAGATGGAGCACCAGCACCACATGATATTTTAAGGATTTTAGGCGTAGAGGCACTAACAGAATACTTCGTAACTGAAGTACAAGAAGTTTACAGAATGCAAGGTGTTGTTATAAATGACAAACACATAGAAACTATTGTAAGACAAATGTTGAAGAAAGTTGAAATTAAAAATTCTGGTGACTCTGCTTTTTTAAATGGTGAATTAATAGACAGAATACAGCTTGAAAATGCCAATGAAGAATTAAAAAAACAAAACAAAAAACCAGCTTCTGGTGATAGAGTTTTGCTCGGAATTACAAAAGCATCACTTCAGACAAATTCGTTTATATCTGCAGCATCTTTCCAAGAAACAACAAGAGTTTTAACAGACTCTGCCATAAAAGGAAAAATAGACACTCTTGAAGGTTTAAAAGAAAATGTAATTGTGGGAAGATTAATTCCAGCAGGAACAGGATTAACAAAAAATATTTTAGACAATAAAGCTAAAGAAGAAGATAAAATTAGAATTGCAGAGCTTAAAAAACAAGAGCTAGCAAAACAAAATCTCGAAAAGACCGAAAAATCTGAAAGCACCCCAGAGTAAATAGCTTGTATTTACTGACTTTTTGACCTTATTACTTATTGACTTTTACAACTTCAATGTTAGTTTAGCGCAAATTTGATGGTTAGAAGTAAGGTTGTATTGACCTTAAACAGTAACTTAAAATTTAGTTAAATTAGTTTCTATAATTTTAATCATTCAAAAAAAATAAACATTTAGGGATTATAAAAAGATTATGCCTACTATTAATCAGTTGTTGAGAAAACCAAGAGTTAAACCTTTGACTAGAAACAAAGTGCCTGCTCTTGAGAAACAACCTTTAAAGAGAGCTGTTTGTATAAAAGTCTATACAACAACACCCAAGAAACCAAATTCTGCATTAAGAAAAGTTGCCAGGGTAAGACTATCCAACGGTTATGAAGTAACAGCTTATATACCTGGCGAAGGTCACAATCTTCAAGAACACTCTGTAGTTTTAATTAGAGGTGGAAGAGTAAAAGATTTACCAGGTGTTCGTTATCATATCTTAAGAGGAAATTTAGATGCACAAGGAGTAACAGCAAGAAAAAAAAGACGTTCTCTTTACGGTGCAAAAAAACCAAAATAATATTTTATGTCTAGAAAAAGAAGAGCCCCAGTAAGAAAAATTTACTCAGATCCAAAATACGGATCAAAAGTTATATCAAAATTTATTAATGCAATAATGTATGACGGTAAAAGGTCATCAGCTGAAAAAATTTTATACACAGCATTAGACAGAATAAAATCGAAAAATGAAGACCCGCTTAAAGTATTCAATTCAGCAATAAGTAACGTTAGACCAAATTTGGAAGTTAGATCAAGACGTGTAGGAGGTGCTACATACCAAGTTCCTGTAGAGGTGAAAACTAATAGATCACAAGCTCTTGCATTAAGATGGATACTAGATGCATCTAGAAAAAGAAAGAATAGAACTATGGCTGAAAAATTATCTTTTGAATTAATTGACGCATCACAAAAAAAAGGTTCAGCTATTAAAAAAAAGGAAGACACACACAAAATGGCAGAGTCAAACAAAGCTTTTGCTCATTTCAGATGGTAACAATATGCCCAGATCTCATACATTAGAAAAATATAGAAATATTGGAATTATGGCACACATTGATGCCGGTAAGACAACCACGACAGAAAGAATTTTATATTATACTGGAAAAAGTCACAAGATCGGCGAAGTTCACGATGGTGCGGCCACAATGGATTGGATGGAACAGGAGCAAGAAAGAGGAATAACAATTACATCTGCAGCAACAACTTGTTTTTGGAAAGAGCATAGAATAAATATTATCGACACACCAGGACACGTTGATTTTACAATTGAAGTGGAAAGATCTTTAAAAGTTTTAGATGGAGCTGTAGCAGTATTTGATGGTGTTGCAGGTGTTGAACCTCAATCAGAAACTGTTTGGAGACAAGCAGACAAATATAAAGTTCCGAGAATTTGTTTTGTAAATAAACTAGATAGAACAGGAGCTGATTTTTTTAATTGTGTTGAAATGATTAAAGATAGGCTTGGGGCAAAACCTCTTGTTATGCAAATACCTGTAGGTATGGAGTCGTCTTTAAAAGGTGTTGTTGATTTAATAAAGATGAAAGCGGTTTTGTGGAAAGACGAAAAACTTGGAGCTGAATTTGAATATGTCGATATTCCTGCTGATTTAAAAGCACAAGCAGACAAATACCGAAAAGAATTAATAGAAACAGCAGTAGAACAAGACGAAAAGTTAATGGATGATTATTTAAATGGTAAAGAGATATCAGAGAACGATATAATTTCATGTGTAAGAAAAGGATGTTTAAAATTCGATTTTGTTCCAGTTTTAACTGGCTCAGCATTTAAAAACAAAGGTGTTCAACCATTACTTGATGCAGTTGTTAATTTCTTGCCAAGTCCAAAAGACATAAATTCAATTAAAGGTACTAAACCGAATTCTAAAGATGAAATTGAGAGAAAATTTGACGATAAAGAACCATTTTCTGCTTTAGCTTTTAAAGTAGCAAATGATCCTTTTGTTGGATCTTTAACGTTTATAAGAATTTATTCAGGGACCCTAAAATCTGGAACTGGGATTTATAATACATCTAAAGACAAAGAAGAAAGAGTTGGAAGAATGCTATTAATGCATGCAAATAGTAGAGAAGATGTAAAAGAGGCAAACGCTGGGGATATTGTTGCTTTAGCGGGATTAAAATACACTATAACAGGTCACACATTATCTGACGAAGATAATCCAGTAGTATTAGAACCAATGGAATTTCCAGATCCTGTTATTGAAATTGCTGTTGAACCTAAGACCAAAGGTGACCAAGAGAAGATGGGAGAAGCCTTAGGTCGATTAGCAAAAGAAGACCCATCATTTAGAGTTACATCAGATGAAGAATCAGGACAAACGATCATAAAAGGGATGGGAGAATTACATTTAGATATAATTGTTGATAGGATGAAAAGAGAATTTAAAGTTGAAGCTAATATAGGAGCACCTCAAGTTGCATATAGAGAAACTATCTTAAAACCAGTATCGAGTGTTTATATACACAAAAAACAAAGTGGTGGTGCAGGACAATTTGCTAAAGTAGAATTAGAAGTTGAGCCATTAGAACCTGGTAAAGGAAGAGAAATTGAAAATAAAATTAAGGGCGGTGCTATACCAAAAGAATTCATTCCAGGTGTGGAAAAAGGAATTGAAAGTGTAGCAGACAATGGTATTTTAGCTGGATTTCCCCTAATAGATTATAAAGTAACAATTGTAGATGGACTACACCACGATGTAGATTCAAGCGTATTAGCTTTTGAAATAGCTTCACGATATTGTTTTAAAGAAGCATGTACCAAAGCATCACTTAAACTTTTAGAACCTATGATGAGGGTAGAGGTAATAACCCCAGAAGACTATATGGGTGATGTTATCGGTGATCTTAATAGTAGAAGAGGACAAGTATCAACTACAGATAAAAGAGGAAACGCAACAGTGATAAGCGCAATGGTTCCTTTAGCGAATATGTTTGGTTACATAAACAATCTTAGATCAATGTCTCAAGGTAGAGCACAATACTCAATGTTTTTTGATCATTACGCAAAAGTCCCACAAAATGTGCAGGATGAAGTAACAAAGAAAATGGCTTAAAATGGATAAACAAAATATTAGAATACACCTCCGAGCTTATGATAATAAAATTTTAGATTTATCAACAGAAGAAATTGTAAATACAGCAAAAAGAACCGGTGCTCAAGTAAAAGGACCAATTCCATTACCGACAAAAATTGAAAAGTTTACTGTTTTAAGATCACCACATATTGATAAGAAAAGTAGAGAGCAATTTGAAACAAGAACACACAAGAGATTAATTGATATTGTTGAACCAACACCACAAACTGTTGAAGCATTAATGAAATTAGATTTAGCATCGGGAGTAGATATAGAAATAAAAATTTAATTATGAAATTAGGATTAGTTGGAAAAAAAATAGGTATGACAAGAGAGTTTTTTAACTCAGGTATCTCTGTGCCCGTAACTGTTGTAAAAATTGAAAAAGGAAGAGTTATAGATGTCTATACCAAAGAAAAAAATGGATACTCAGCTGTCAAATTAGGTTTTGTAAAGACAAAAAGCTCGAAGTTAACAAATCAAATGAAAGGTTTTTTCACAAAAAAAAATACTGAACCGCAACAAATAATTAAAGAATATAGAGTGGAAAAAACAGATGACTTTAAAACAGGTAACGAAATAGGACTTGAGTCTTTCAAAGATGTCAAATTCATAGATGTTAGATCTAAGACCATTGGTAAAGGGTTTGCTGGTGTTATGAAAAAATATAATTTTGGTGGTCTAAGAGCATCTCACGGTGTTTCGGTTTCACATAGATCACACGGATCTACAGGTCAAAATCAAGATCCTGGCAAAGTGTTTAAAAATAAAAAAATGGCTGGACATATGGGTTCTAAATTTAGAACGATTTTAAACCTAGAGGTAATTAGATCTGATATAGAAAATAGCTTAATATATATAAAAGGCTCAATACCAGGATCAAAAAATTCATTAATTTATTTAAGAAAATCAAAAAAAACATTTAGTAGAAAAACTAGTATTGAGAAATATGCTCAGCTAAATAAGGAGTCTGAAAAAACAACAACTAAAAAAACTGAACCAAAGAAGAAAGAGGAAAAAAAAGATCCAAAAAAGGAGCAACCAAAAAAGAAGTAAATTATGAATATTAAAGTTTTAAATATTGACGGTGGAAAAAGTAAAGACATTACTGTATCAGATAATTTAACAGGCCTTAAAGTTAACAATAGACTGTTAAAATATGTAATTGACTGGCAACTTAACCATTCAAAGAAACGAGTAGCTAAAACAAAGCAACGTAACGAGGTTATTGGTTCAACTCGTAAAATTTATGCTCAAAAAGGTACCGGAGGAGCAAGACATTCAAGTAGAAAAGCACCTTTATTTGTTGGTGGAGGTGTTGCACACGGTCCAAAAGGAGACAATTACAAAATTAAAAAAATAAACAAAAAAATAAGAAAAATTGCATTAGCCCAGACAATTTCAAAGAAGAAATTTAATAACGAATTATTTATTTTTGATGATGTTAAAAAAGAAATTAAAAAAACAAAAATCTTTAACACATTTTTGAATAAAAATAATATTACAAATGTACTTATAATTTCTGATAAAGAGACAGAAAAAAACATCAGCAAGTCAGTAAGAAATTTACCTGACGTGAAATTAATAAATGATCTAGGTACAAATGTTTATGATCTTGTTAAATATAAAAATGTTTTATTTACAATAAGTTCAATTAAAAATATTCAAGAGAGATTGACTAATGAAAAAAATTAATTATTTAGACTCAATAATTCATCCTATTATAACCGAAAAGGCTACAAGTCTTTCTGAGCAGAATAAAATAACATTTAAAGTAAGAGATGATGCTTCAAAGAAATCAATTAAAAAGAATATTGAAAAAATATTTAAAGTTACTGTGATTCAGGTAAATACAGTTAATAAAAAAACTAAAACAAAAATAATAAGAAATAGAATTGGTAATAAAAAAGGGTATAAAAAAGCTATTGTAACATTAAAAAAAGGTCAGAGCATAGACCTTGCAACAGGAGTTTAATTATATGGGATTAAAAAGTTATAAACCTTATACAAAATCTACAAGAACAACAGTTTTAGTAGACAGAAAAAATATTTGGAAAGGATCACCCTTTAAATCTTTAACAAAAGGAAAAACTTCAACTGGTGGCAGAAATAATGTTGGAAGAATAACATCAAGACACAAAGGTGCTGGACACAAAAAAAGATATAGAGTCGTGGATTTTCATAGGAATAAAATTGATACAACAGGTAAAGTGGAAAGAATTGAATATGACCCTAATAGATCGTCATATATTGCTTTGATTAAATATGAGGACAACATAAGAAATTATATTATCTGTCCACAAAATATTAAAATTGGTGACAGTGTTGTATCAGGGTTAAACAAAGAAATTAAAGTGGGTAATTGTATGCCATTACAAGACATACCTCCTGGAACACAGGTCCATAATGTAGAATTAGTTTTAGGTGGTGGAGGAAAATTAGCTAGATCGGCTGGTGCTTCTGTTACTTTGTCGGGTTTTGATGAGGAGTATGCAATTATTAAACTTTCCTCTGGCGAAACAAGGAAGGTTGCAAAAAATTGTAAAGCAACAATTGGGAGTGTTTCAAATCCTGATCAAAAAAATATAAAAATTGGTAAAGCTGGAAGAAATAGATGGAAAGGTAAAAGACCACAAACTAGAGGTGTAGCAATGAATCCGGTTGATCACCCTCATGGTGGAGGTGAAGGTAAAACTGCAGGTGGAAGGAATCCTGTATCACCTTGGGGTCAATCAGCAAAAGGTTTAAAAACTAGAAAACCACAAAGAAGTGATAAATTTATAATTTCAAGAAGAAAAAAAAGGAATGAAAAATAATGACTAGAGGTGTTTGGAAAGGTCCCTTTGTTCACCCGAGTTTATTAAAAAAAGTTGATAAACTTAAAGATCAAACTATAAAAACTCCGATAAAAACATGGTCTAGAAATTCAACAATCATACCTGAGTTTGTTGGGCATAGTTTTTTAATTCATAACGGAAAAAGTTTTATTCCTATAACTATTTCTGAAGAAATGGTTGGACACAAATTAGGTGAATTTTCACCTACAAGAAAGTTTTCTGGGCACACACCTGCAGATAAAAAAGCAGCTGCAGAAGGAACTTCTGAAGGTGGAGCACCTAAAGCAGCACCAGGAGCAGCTCCAAAAGCTGCACCAGGAGCAGCGCCAAAAGCAGCACCAGCAAACCCAACTAAGGATAAAAAATGAGTGAAAAAATTAATTTAGTTAAAGCAATAAATAAAAATGTAAGAAGTGGGGCTAGAAAAGCAAACTTGGTACTCAATTTTATCAAAGGTAAAAAAGCAGATGTTGCAATCAGAGATTTGGAATTTACACGTAAAAAAGTTGCTCAAGATATTAAAAAAACTGTGAAATCAGCAGTTGCTAATGCAGAGAATAATTATCAGTATGATATTGACGATCTTTACATAAAAGAAGCTTATGTTGGTAAGTCTATTGTAATGAAAAGATTTAGACCTAGAGCAAAAGGAAGAGCATCACCGATTAAAAAACCTTATAGCAGGGTTACAATAATTTTAGGTGAAAAAAAAACTGATATTAAACAAGGAGTTAAAAAATAATGGGACAAAAAGTAAATCCCGTAGGTTTTAGACTTGGCGTAAACAGAGGATGGGATTCTGTTTGGTTTGCTAGAAAAGCTGACTATGGCAAGTTTTTAATTGAGGATTATAAAATCAGGCAATTCATAAGAAAAAATATTCCTAATTCTGGAGTTTCAGAAGTCATTATAGAAAGATCGGGAAAAAAATGTTCCGTTTTTATTCATACATCTAGACCAGGTTTCGTAATAGGAAAAAAAGGCTCTGATATAGAGAAAATTAAAGCAAAGTTATCTAAAATTACAGATAGTGAAGTTTCAGTAAATATTAAAGAAATTAAAAAACCCGAGCTTAATGCATATCTAGTTGCTGAAAACATTTCACAGCAATTAGTAAAACGTATTGCATATAGACGAGCTATGAAAAGAGCAATGCAATCGGCAATGCGACTTGGTGCAAAAGGAATTAAAGTAACACTTAGTGGTAGATTAGCAGGAAATGAAATTGCAAGAAGCGAATGGTTAAGAGAAGGCAGTATACCTTTACACACATTAAGAGCTAATCTTGACTACGCTGAGTCTGAAGCACTAACTACTTATGGAATTATTGGCGTTAAAGTTTGGATATATAAAGGTGAGATTTTTTTAAAAGACGTAAATAAACAAAAAATGGAGAGGACTAAAAATGCTTCAACCAACAAGAAGTAAATTTAGAAAGGCACACAAAGGCAGAATTCATGGAAATGCTACTAGAGCTAGCTCATTAAATTATGGTGAGTTTGGATTAAAAGCCATACAGCCAGAAAGAATTATTGGAAAACAAATAGAGGCGGCCAGAGTTGCTCTTACACGACACATGAAGAGAACAGGTAAAGTTTGGTCAAGAATTTTTCCAAATATTCCTGTTTCAAAAAAACCTACAGAAGTGAGAATGGGCAAAGGTAAGGGTTCACCCGAATACTGGGCTTGCAGAGTAAAACCAGGAAGAATTTTATTTGAAGTTGATGGAGTTTCAGAAATTGTTGCTAGAGAAGCTTTGTATAAGGCTTCAGCTAAATTACCAATAAAAACTAAATTTGTTAGAAGATTAAAATGAAAAAAAAAGAAATAAAAAAATTAACGAAAGACCAATCTTTGAGAGAAATTCAAAAATTGAAGAAAGATCTATTTAATATGAGGTTTAAAAAAATAAATGGACAAATTCAAAATATGGCAGAATTTACATTAATTAAAAGAAATATTGCTAGACTATATAACAATATACAAGGGAAGAAATGACCAAAAGAATTTTAAAAGGAGAAGTAGTTAGCGACAAAGGTGACAAAACCATAGTTGTAAAAGTTCAGAGAAAATTTAGACATCCTTTTTATGGTAAAATTATATCAAGATCTAAAAAATATCATGCACATGATGAAAAAAATAAATATAAAAAGGGAGATTTTGTTAAAATTATAGAGTCTAAACCTATATCTAAACTAAAATCTTGGCAGGTTATTGAAAAATGATTCAAATACAAACAGAATTACAGGTAGCAGATAATACAGGAGCAAAAAGAGTTGAGTGTATAAAAGTTTTAGGTGGATCTAAAAGACGTTATGCTGGTGTAGGTGACTTAATAGTTGTGAGCGTAAAAGATGCTTTACCTAATGGAAAAGTTAAAAAAGGATCAGTACATAAAGCAGTGGTTGTTAGAACAAAAAAAGAAATTTTTCGTAAAGACGGTTCCAAAGTGCAATTTGATAGCAACTCAGTAGTTTTGACTGATGAAAAAGGAGAACCTATCGGAACAAGAATATTTGGACCTGTTACTAGAGAATTGAGAGCAAGAGGCCAAACAAAAATAATCTCGCTAGCACCGGAGGTTTTGTAAAATGTTATTAAAAAAGGGTACAAAAGTTAAAGTTTGTGTTGGTAAAGACAAAGGTAAAACAGGAGAAATAATTGAAATTGTAAGATCTAGACAATTAGCAAAAGTTAAAGATGTTAATATGCTTAAGAAACATAAAAAACCTACAAAGGAAAATAAAGGCGGAATAATCACATTAGAGGGATTTATACATCTTTCAAATTTAAAACATTTAGAAAACAACAAAGAAACGAAAAAAACGAAAAAATGATACCTAGATTAAAAGAAAGATATAAAAAAGAGATTATTCAAAATTTAATGAGTAAATTAAATTATAAAAATATCAATGCAGTTCCAAGAATTAAAAAAATTGTTTTAAATATGGGACTTGGTCCAGACGGTTTAGATAAAAAAAAGATGGAAACCTGCGTTAAAGATATATCATCTATAGCTGGTCAACATCCTGTAATTACTAAATTTAAAAAATCGATATCTAACTTTAAGTCAAGAAAAGGTGCAAACGCAGGATTAAAAGTAACTTTGAGAAATGATAGAATGTACGAATTCCTTGATAGATTAGTTAATATTGCACTACCGAGAATAAAAGATTTTCGTGGACTTAAAGATTCAGCATGCGATAAATTTGGAAATTTTACGTTCGGTATAAAAGAACATATTATTTTTCCAGAAATTAATTTTGATAAAGTTGATACTATACGGGGCATGGATATAACAATTGTTACAACAAGTAATTCAAAAGATAACACAATATATTTACTCAAAGAATTTAATTTTCCCATTATCAAAGATACAGAAAAAAGAAAAAAGAAAATTAAAAAAATAATCAAAACAGAAAATAAAGAAGAAACAAAGGAGAAAGCATAAATGGCTAAGACAAGTGCAATTCAAAGAAACTTAAAAAGAATAAGAATGTCAAAGAGATTTGCAAACAGAAGAAAAAAACTTAAGGCAATAGTAAATAATAGAAAACTACCATTGAATGAAAGATTTGCAGCTCAGCTTAAACTTTCAAAAATGCCAAAAAATTCTGCAAAAACTAGAGTCAGAAATAGATGTGAAATTACGGGTAGACCGCATGGAGTTTATAGAAAACTAAGAATTTCAAGAATAGCTTTAAGACAAATGGCATCTGCTGGAAAAATACCAGGGATGACGAAATCAAGTTGGTAAAGGAGGAATATGACTTTAGCTGATCCTATAGGGGATATGTTAACAAGAATAAGAAACGGTCAAATGAGATCGTTAAATAAAATAGAAATACCATTTTCTAGTTTTAGATCAAAGATATTAGAAGTTTTAAAAAATGAAGGTTATATAATTAATTATAATGTAAAAGAAAATAAAAAGAAAATTAAATCAATCCTTGTTGATTTAAAATATTATGAAGGTCAACCAGTTATCAAAGAAATAAAAAGAATATCTAAACCAGGTAGAAGAGTATATTCAAGAGCAACAAGTATTCCAAAAGTTCTTAATGGCTTAGGCTTAGCAATTCTTTCCACTAGCAAAGGAGTAATGTCCGATGCAGATGCTACTAAAAATAATTTAGGTGGAGAAATAATTTGTAGGATATTTTAATGTCTAAACTTGGAAAAAAATCAATTTTATTACCAAAGGAATCAACTATTAAAGTTGAGGGTGATTCTTTATTAGTTTCTGGACCAAAAGGATCTCAAAAAATTTCATTTAATCAAAACATATTTTCATCCAAAATTAATGAAAAAAATGAATTTCAAATTTCACCTATTAAAAAGGATAAAAATACATCTTTAATGTGGGGAACTTACAGAAGTTTAGTCAACAATGCCGTTGTAGGCGTAACCAAAGGCCATGAAAAAAATTTAGAATTGAGCGGTGTAGGCTTTAGAGCAAATTTAAAAGGAGATCAATTAGTTTTATTGCTTGGCTTTAGTCATGAAGTTAAATATTCAATACCTAAAGGAATTACTGTAAAAGTCGAAAAGCAAACAAAATTAAATATTGTAGGATCTGACAAAGAACTTGTATCAAAAGTTGCTGCTGACATTAAATCATTAAAACCAGTTGAACCTTATAAAGCTAAAGGCATCAAAGAAAAAAATCAATATGTAATCAGAAAAGAAGGAAAGAAGAAATAAAGATGAAAAAAAATAATTCTAGAATTAAACGAACATTAAGAAATAGAGACAAATTAAAAAGGGTAAATGTAGACAGGTATAGGATAACTATATTTAAATCTTTGAAAAATATTTCTGCTCAAATTATTGATGACAAAATAAATAAAACAATTGTTTCTGCATCATCAATGGAAAAAGATCTTAAAAAAGATAAAAAAAACAAAACCGCTTTATCAGTGATGCTTGGCGAGATCTTAGCAAAAAGAGCTTCGGAAAAGAAAATTAATAAAGTTTATTTTGACAGAGGCGGTTACAGATATCATGGTAGAGTAAAAGCTTTTGCTGACTCTTTAAGAAAGAATGGATTGAATTTATAATGGAAAAGAGAACTGAAAAAAGTGAATATATTGAAAAATTAGTTGCTATCAATAGAATCACTAAAGTTGTTAAAGGAGGAAGAAGGTTTGGTTTTGCTGCTATAGTCGTAGCAGGCAACCAAAAGGGATCCGTTGGAATAGGCCAGGGTAAATCCAAACAAGTACCTGACGCAATTAAAAAAGCTACAGAAGTAGCAAAAAGAAATATGGTTAAAATTCCTCTTAAAGACGGAAGAACTTTACACCATGATATTTATGCTAAAAGCGGATCAGGGAAAATTCTTATGAGATCTGCACCTACAGGAACAGGAATAATTGCAGGTGGAGCAACACGATCAGTTTGTGAGGTTCTAGGAATACAAGACATCGTGGCTAAGTCTTTAGGTTCTCCAAATCCACACAATGTTTTAAAAGCTGTACTGAAAGGGTTAAAGAATCAGAGTTCACCAAAAGTAATTTCAGCTATGAGGAATAAAAAAATTGCTGAAATAATTAAAAAAAGAGAAAAATAAAAATGAAATTAAATACATTAATTAAAACAAATTTACAAAAAATGAGAGTCGGAAGAGGCATAGGTTCTGGAAAAGGAAAAACATCAGGTAGAGGTGTTAAAGGTCAAAAATCAAGATCAGGTGTGGCAATAAAAAGTTTTGAAGGTGGTCAAATGCCGCTTTACAGAAGACTACCTAAAAGAGGTTTTAAAAGTCAAAAAAATAAAGATACAGCTATAATAAATCTATCGGATATTGAAGCATTTTTAAAATCTAAAAGAATTAAAACCGAAGATGAAATTACAATAAAATACCTAATTGACAAAAAAATAATTCAAAAAAAATACGAAAAGCTTAAAGTGTTAGGGACGGGTGATATAAAAGGAAAATTGAAAGTAAAAACTGATTTTATATCATCTTCTGCTAAAGCAAAAATAGAAAAAGCGGGTGGTTCTGTTGTAGTTTTAAATAAAAAAGAAAATAAAACAAGAACAAACAAGACTAATATTAAATAAATGGCCAACGAAGGTTTAAAAGAAAATGCATTATCTCACTCTGTTGATTTAAGAAACAGAATATTTTTTACCATTTTCATTTTATGCATTTACAGACTTGGAACGTATGTTCCAATTGCAGGTATAGATCCAGTAGCTTTACAGCAAATTATGTCATCAAGCCAAAAAGGACTTCTTGGAATGTTTAATGTCTTTTCAGGTGGTGCAGTTCAAAGGATGGCAATTTTTGCCTTGGGTATTATGCCTTATATTTCTGCTTCGATAATAGTTCAATTATTAACAGGAGTTTCTGATTATTTTAAAAATTTAAAAGATCAAGGAGAAATAGGAAGAAAAAAAATTACACAAATTACACGATATGGAACAGTAATGATTGCAGCCTTGCAAGGATACGGTGTATCAGTAGGTTTAGAAAATGCTGGCGGTTTAGTAATTTCACCAGGAGTCTATTTTAAATTAATGACAACAATCTCTCTAGTAGCTGGAACTACATTTTTGATGTGGCTTGGTGAACAAATTACATCAAGAGGAATAGGAAATGGTATTTCACTTATTATTTTTTCTGGTATAGTTGCAGAAATACCTAGAGCATTAGCATCAACATTTGAACTAGGTAGAACTGGTGCCTTATCACCAGTTATGATTATTTCAATTTTTATTTTAATTATTGTTACAGTACTTTTTATAGTTTTTATGGAAAGAGCGATGAGAAAAATTCTGATCAACTATCCAAAAAGACAAATGGGTAATAAAATTTATGGTGGTGAGTCATCACACTTGCCATTAAAAATAAATACCGCTGGAGTAATACCGGCAATTTTTGCTTCGGCTTTACTATTACTTCCTATAACATTTTCAAATTTTGGAATGGCAGATTCTGAAACTTTTATAAATTTTTCGTCTCTATTTTCTCAAGGTAAACCTTTGTATATGTTGCTGTATGCCTTTGGTATAATATTTTTCGCATTTTTTTATACTTCAATTGTTTTTAATCCTAAAGAGACCGCTGAAAATTTAAGAAAATATGGAGGCTATGTTCCTGGTATAAGGCCAGGTGAAAGAACAGCTGATTATATTGAAAGTATTTTGACTAAACTAACAACTATAGGTGCTTGTTATTTAACACTAGTTTGTTTGATGCCTGAATTTTTAATTTCTAAGTATCCTATACCTTTTTATTTAGGCGGAACTTCTCTTTTAATTGTTGTTGTTGTAGCTATGGATACAGTTACACAAGTACAAACTCGTTTGATGAGCTCTCAATATGAGTCATTAATTAAAAAAGCAAAGTTTAATAGATAATTATATGAATTTAATAATATTTGGCCCACCAGGTGCTGGTAAAGGGACCCAATCTAAATATATTGCAAATAAATATAATTTATATCAATTATCTACTGGCGAGCTTTTACGTAATGAAATTAAAAACAAAACAGAATTAGGATCAAAAATTTCTTCAATTATTAATTCAGGTGAGCTTGTTTCAGATGAAATTGTTAGCAATTTAATTGAAAAATTTATTTCAAACAATAATTATAAAAATAAAATCATATTTGATGGGTATCCTAGAACTTTATCTCAAGCTAAGAATTTAGATAATTTATTAAATAAGTATAAACAAAAAATAGATATTGTATTAAAACTCTCAGTCAACTTAGAAACTGTTAAAAAAAGAATTTTAGAAAGACAAACTCAAGAAAATAGGGCTGATGATAATGAGGAAATAGCAATCAAAAGATATAGAACTTATGAAAAATCCTCTGAACCAGTTATAAATTATTATAAACAATCTAATTTACTCAAAGTTGTAAATGGTGAGGCAGGAATATCAGAAATTAATAGTGAAATTAGCAGCTTAATTGACACTATCAAGGGTTGACATTAAATGATTACTCAATATAAATACGCAGGAAACTTAAACAATCTTATAATATGGCTCGAATAGCAGGTGTTAATATCCCCATTGATAAAGTAGTTCACACAGCTCTAACTTACATTCACGGTATAGGAGATCATAATTCTAAAATTATTTGTCAAAAGTTAAACATTCCAACCAATAAAAGAGTGAATAAATTAACCGAAGATGAAATTTTAAAAATAAGGGAATACATAGATCAAAATTATAAAGTTGAAGGTGATCTACGAAGAGAAGTATCAATGAATGTGAAAAGATTAGTAGATTTAGCTAGCTATAGAGGTTCAAGACATAAGAAAAAATTACCAGTAAGAGGACAAAGAACACATTCTAATGCGAGAACTAGAAAAGGTAAGGCTATAGCTATAGCAGGTAAAAAATTAACACCATTAAAAAAATAAATGAATAAAAGTACAGAAAAAAATAAAGCTAAAGATAAAGATCAAAAGGTCGAAGAGAAAATTGTAAAAAAACCTATAAAGAAAAAATCAAAACAAAAAAAACTTATATCTACAGGTATCGCGTTTGTTAACTCAACATTTAATAACACTATAATTTCGATTGCTGATGAACAGGGCAATGTGGTTGCATGGTCTTCAGCAGGTGCAAAAGGATTCAAGGGATCAAGAAAATCTACTCCATACGCAGCCCAAGTAGCAGCTGACGATGCAGGAGGTAAAGCATATGATCAAGGTCTTAGAACTCTATCTGTTCAAGTTAAAGGACCAGGGTCAGGTAGAGAAACTGCATTAAGAGCATTGCAGTCTAGAGGTTTCAAAATTTTATCAATTAAAGATACAACACCATTTCCACATAATGGAGCAAGGCCACCAAAAAAAAGGAGAGTGTAATGGAAAATTTAAATATTATAGATAAAAACTGGAAGACATTAACTAAACCTTCAAAACTAGAAATTACAAGTAATGAAGATAAGTCTATAGCTAAAGTAGTGGCTGAACCTCTCGAAAAAGGTTTTGGCCAAACAATAGGTAACGCACTAAGAAGAATATTATTATCATCGATACAAGGTGCTGCCGTAACTGCAATTCAAATCGACGGAGTTTTACATGAATTTTCATCAATAAAAGGCGTGAGAGAAGATGTTACAGATATTGTTCTAAATGTAAAAAATTTAGCAATTAAATTGAATTCAGCTGGATCTAAAAAATTAGTGTTAGATGCGACTGGACCAAAAGAAGTGAAAGCAAAAGATATAACATTAGTTTCAGGCGTCGAAATTCTAAATTTGGACCAAACAATATGTAATTTGGATGAAAAAACAAAATTTCATATGGAATTTATAGTTAATTCTGGAAGAGGATATGTTTTAGCACAAAAAAATAAAACTGATGATACCCCATTGGGACTTATTGCGATTGATTCCCTCTTCAGTCCAGTAAAAAAAGTTTCATACAAAATCGATAGCACAAGAGCTGGGGATGCATTAGATTACGACAAGCTTACAATGCAGGTTGAAACTAATGGAACTATACCAGCAGAAGATGCTGTTGCTTTTGCTGCTAGAATTTTTCAAGATCAATTATCAATGTTTGTTAATTTTGATGACCCAAAAGAAGTACCAGTACAAACAAAATCAACAGAGCCAGAATTTAATAAAAATTTATTGAAACGTGTTGAAGAACTTGAACTTTCAGTAAGGTCTATGAACTGTTTAAAAAATGATAACATCATATATATAGGAGATCTTGTTCAAAAAACAGAATCAGAAATGTTGAGAACACCTAATTTTGGAAGGAAATCTCTAAATGAAATTAAAGAAGTTTTGAGCTCTATGTCTCTTTATCTTGGAATGGAAATTCCTAACTGGCCACCTGACAATATAGTTGAACTGTCAAAAAAATTAGAGGAAAGCACATATTAAATGAGACACAAAATGTCATATAGAAAATTAAACAAGACACCAGAGCACAGAAAAGCTTTGTTTAAAAATATGCTTAACTCATTGATTAAATATGAACAAATTATAACTACACTACCAAAAGCTAAAGAGTTAAAGCCAAAAATTGATAAGGTTATAACATTAGGCAAAAATTCTGATTTAAATAATAAAAAAAGTCTTTTTTCAAAACTACAAGACAAAACATCTGTAAAGAAAGTTTTTGAGACTTTGTCAAAAAGATATGCGAATAGAAAAGGTGGATATTCAAGAGTGTTGAAAGCAGGATTCAGGACGGGTGATGACGCACCTATGGCTGTAATTGAATTAGTTGATAGAGATCCTAATGCAAAATTAGTTGATAAACCAAAAAAAATTGAAACTTCAAAAAAAGATAAAGAAACAATTCAAAAATCTGTCGCTAAATAGTATAAAATTTATCTTAAATGCTTAAAAAGTATATAGTCAGTAAAGACTATCATTCATCTCGTTTTGATAGATGGTTTAAACATAATATTCGTAATATACCACAATCATTAATTGAAAAACTTTTAAGAAAAAAAAATATTAAAATTAATAATAAAAAAGTAAAAACTTCTTACAGGGTACAATTTAAAGATGTAGTTGAGATATATGGTTTAGAACAGCTAAAAGATAATCATAAGAAAAGTAATATTAAATATAAACCAACAGAAAAAGAAAAAACTTACTATGATGAATTTACTTTAGATAATAACGAAAATTTTATAGTAATAAATAAACCTGTTGGCATTCCTGTTCAAGGTGGCACAAAGTCATTTAAAAATATAATTGATATTATTAAAGATACAAAATATTTTGAATCATCAAAACCATTTATTGTTCATAGGCTCGATAAAGAAACCTCAGGTATAATGATAATCGCTAAAAATAGAGAATATGCCCAATTATTTACATCATTGTTTAGAATAAGAAAAATTCATAAAACATATTTAGCCATTACACATGGACAATTTGATAAAAAAATAAAGTTATTAAAAAATGATCTAATAACTTATGAAAAGAATAAGAAAATTGTTCAAAAAGCTATCACTTATGTGAGAGTGCTTAAATCTAATAATCTATATTCTTTATTAGAGTTAAAACCAATTACAGGAAGAAAACATCAATTACGAAAACAATTACATTTTATCGGTTATCCAGTTGTAGGGGATGATAAATATTTTTTAAAAATTGAAAAAAATAAAAATAAAAATAAAAACTTAATGCTACATGCTTATAAAATTAAATTTATGCTAAATAATAAAAAATTTAATTACGAAGCAAAATATAGTATTTTCTTTGAAAAATTTTTGAGCAAAAACCTTAAAACTTAGGAAGAATTTGAATAAAAATATTTTTTAAAGATTTATCTATTTTATTAAATTTTTTACATTCATTTTTCAAAGATGTAATTTTTTTGTTGCTCAAACCACACGGTAAGATTTTTTGATAATCATTAAGATTATTGTTTATATTAATCGAAAAACCGTGATATGCAATCCATCTAGACACTCTAATTCCAATTGCAGCAATTTTTTTTTGATTAACCCATATTCCAATATTCTTTCTATCGGCATATGAATCTACTTTATAAACTTTTAAAAATTTAATAATTATTTGCTCAACCTGAGTAATAAGATTTCTAATATTTTTTTTTCTATTATTTAAATTTATTACAAAATAAACAACCTTTTGCCCCGGATTGTGTAGAGTAATTTTACCCCCTCTATTGGTTTTAATTACATTAATAGATTTATCTAGAATATCCTCATTTTTGTACCTTACACCCGATGTAAATGTTTTTGGATGTTCTAAAAACCAGACTAGCTCTCGACCACCTTTTTTCACAATATCAACTCTTTTCTCAAGAAATTTCATTGCCTCGTTGTATTTTACAGGCTTTTTACTTTTTTTAAATTCTATGTTCATTTTAAATTGAATTTTACCATTAGATAAACTAAAAGTCTCAAAAAATTAAATAAATTGGTGGAATATGAGTTTAGCTAAATCAATTGGAAAACAAAAAGTTAATCTTGAATTTAATAAAGATTTTATAGACCTTTTTAACCAAAAAATAAAATCAAACGATATCGCGTTTATAAACAAAACATTTGCAGATTATCATCCGGCTGATATAGCAAATTTGATTGAAAATTTAGACTCAGATACAAGAAATAAATTAATTGAAATAGAAGCATTTAACATTGAGCCAGAGATTTTTGTAGAATTAAACGAATCTTTACAGTTTGAAGTGCTCCTACTTTTAAAACCGGAATCTATTGCAAAAATTTTACGTAATCTAGAGTCTGATAATGCCTTACAAATTTTAGAGAAACTTGATGAAACTAAAAAGAAAAATGTTTTAGATAAGTTATCTCATCAAGATAGATTTCTTTTACAAGAAGGCTTGAGTTACCCCGAAGACTCTGCTGCAAGAATAATGCAGAGGGAATTTACAGCAGTCCCTAGTGAATGGACTGTGGGACAAACTATCGATTATCTAAGAGAAAGCAAAGAATTACCCGAAGAGTTTTTAGAAATATTTGTTGTAGATAAAGATTTTAAACCAATTGGTACAGTGCCTTCATCTAGAGTTTTAAGAACCCCAAGAGATTCTAAAATGAAATCGATCATGAGGGAAGTTCCAGTTTTAATATCTGTTAATATGGACAAAGAAGAGGTTGGTTTAACTTTTGAAAACTATAATTTAGTTTCAGCCGGTGTTGTAAACAAGGATAATAAACTTATAGGTATGATAACCGCAGATGATATTGTTACAGTTGTACAGGAAGAGGCAGAAGAAGATGTTTTGAGATTAGCTGGTGTTGGAGATGAAGAAATTACAGACGGAGTTTTAAAAAAAACAAAAAGGAGATTTAGTTGGCTTCTTTTAAATTTATTTACGGCAATAATTGCATCTGTAGTTATAGGTTTTTTTCAAGAAGATATTGAAAAGGTTGTAGCTCTTGCAGTTTTAATGCCCATAGTAGCCTCAATGGGAGGGAATGCTGGTATGCAAACTTTAGCAGTTACTATTAGAGCAATTGCAAAGAAAGAAATCTCATCTGGTAATTTTTTTAAAATCGTAACAAAAGAATTTGTTATTGGTATATTAAATGGAATAATTTTTGCAGTTATAGCCGCAATAATTGTTCAATTTTGGTTTAATGAAACAGACTTATCAATTCTAATTGCTGTAGCAATGATATTAAACATGATCGTTGCAGGATTATTTGGAATTTTAGTGCCAATTTCATTGAAAAAATTTAATATTGATCCAGCGTTAGCATCAAGTGTTTTTGTTACAACAATAACGGATGTAATTGGATTTCTTTCATTTCTTGGTATTGGTTCTTTATTTTTTCTTAATTAAAAATTATCAATAAATCTTATTTTCCCTATATAAAAAGCAAAAAAAAGATTAAAATTGTACCCTTTAGGTTTTTTTAAATTTTTTAGATCAAGAATTTCTATATAATCAACTTTTTGCGCACCCAATAAAATGAGTTTCTTTTTAACTTGATTTAAATTAAAATTATTTTTTTTTAAAATTAAATTATTTTTATAGATCCTTATAAATTTAATAATTTTAGCAAGTTTTAAAAGTTCAATTTTTTTAAGCCTTTTAAGCCTTGATGAATATGCAATATAATTTTTATCTCTGACTGTATTACATCTAATTATTTTGGTTTTAATCTTATTTTTTTTTATATGTTTTTCGATTAAAATTAGTTGTTGAAAATCTTTTTTACCTAATAGCATTATTTTAGGTTTTACTATATCTAAAAATCTATTAACTACATCTAATACACCTTTGAAATGTTTCTTCCTAAATCTTCCACATAGTTTTTTGGAGAAATTGTGTATGAATATCTTTTTTTTAGGTTTAAATTTATAAATGTCATTATATGATGGTGTGTAAAGGTACTTTACCTTAAGTTTCTTAAGTATTTTAATATCTTTGTTTAAATTTCTTGGGTAATTTTTAAAGTCTTTTTTGTCATTAAATTGTCTGGGATTTACAAAAATACTCACTATTGTATTTTTTGATTTTTTAATAGATTCTTTTATTAGAGTTTCATGTCCTTTATGGAGACCTCCCATTGTAGGAACAAAACTAATATTATTGATATTTTTTAATTCTTTATATAGTTTTTTTTTATTTTTAAATAATTTCATTTGTAAAATATTTCTTTAACTAGTAAAAGGTTTTAATGGTATCGCAAGCAATTATTCCATTAGCAGGATTAGGTACAAGATTACTGCCTCTGTCAAGTGTAATTCCTAAAGAACTTTTGCCTATAAACGGAAAACCAAATTTAGAATATATTATGGAAGAATGTGTCCAAGCAGGTATCAGGCAATTCATTTTTGTTGTACCTAAAAATCGACCTAGTATTAAAAAATATTTCTTTAATGATAAATTTTATAAAAAAATAATAAAAAAAAAAAGAAATGACAAACGCTTAAAACGTGTTTTTAAAAAAATTAAGCGCTACCAAAAAATGATAAAATTTGTATATCAAAATAAACCTGATGGAACGGGTGACGCTGTACTTAAATGTAAAAAATTTTTGAAGGGGACTCATTTTTTAATGTTATTAGCTGATGATTTAATTGTTAAAAAAAATTGTTCCAAAGAAATGATTAATTTGCACAAAAGAACTGGTGGGTCAGTAATTGCCACGAGAAAAGTAGAGAGAAAAACAGTATCAAGATGGGGTATTTTAGGTTTTAAAAATAAGGCAAAAAATTCTTTTTTAATTAATGATGTAATCGAAAAACCTAAAATTAATGAAGCGCCGTCAAATTATGCCATAATTGGCAGATATATATTACCAAAAAAAATACTTTCTGTATTAAAGGGTCAGAAAAAGGGTAAAGGTGGAGAGGTTCATATTACTGATGCCATACGAACTTTGGTTAAAAAAGATGAAAAATTTTACGGAAATATATTTCAAGGAAAATATATTGATTGTGGCACTCTTCAAGGGTTTATTAATTCTGGTCTTGCAATTTCAAAATATTTATAAAGATTAATTATGAAGATATGCATGATAGGCACAGGTTATGTTGGATTAGTAAGTGGGACATGTTTTGCTGATCTAGGTAATAAAGTTATTTGTGTTGATAATGATAAAAATAAAATAAATAAATTAAAAAAAGGTATTTCGCCAATATATGAACCAGGCTTAGATGATCTTATTCGAAATAATTATAGATCAAAAAGATTAGATTTTACCGACGATCTTGAAAAAGCCGTAAAAGATTCACAAATAATTTTTGTATGCGTAGGCACACCCACAAAAAAAGGTTCAAACTTAGTTGATCTTTCTCAGGTTTACTCTGTATCTAAATCTATATCTAAATATATTAAGAGCTATAAACTAATAGTGACCAAATCTACAGTTCCAGTATCTACCGGAGATCAAATTGAAAAGTTAATTTCAAAAAAAGTAAAAAAAACATTATTTGACGTTATTTCTAACCCAGAATTTTTAAGGGAAGGTGAAGCAATAAGAGATTTTAAGTATCCTGATAGAATTGTAATAGGATCGGATAATAAAAAAATTTATAAAAAAATGGAACTTTTATATGAACCCATTATAAAAAAAGGTGCAAAGTTTTTGTGTACATCAAGAAAAGGTGCTGAACTTATAAAATATGCATCAAATGCATTTTTAGCGACCAAGATTACTTTTATCAATGAAATAGCTAATTTATGTGAATCAGCAGGGATTAATGTTGAAGATATTTCTGTTGGAATAGGCTCTGATGCTAGAATTGGAAGTAGATTTTTAAGAGCCGGACCAGCTTATGGAGGTTCATGTTTTCCAAAAGATACCAAAGGTCTAGTTTCAATTTCTGATAAATACAAAGCTAATCTTTCAATTATAAAAACCGTTATAAAATCAAATCAAAATAGAAAACATCTGTTAACTAAAAAAATAACTAAAATCATGAACAATAAGTTTAAAAAAAAGAAAATAACCGTATTGGGAGTTACATTTAAGGCTAATACAGATGATATGAGAGAGTCATCTAGTCTTGTTTTAATACCTTTTTTATTAAAGAAAGGAGCAATTGTAAAATATCATGATCCTTCAGGTCCAAAAAATGAATTTAAGAATAATAAAAATCTTAAGTTTGAGAAAACATTATCAAAAGCATGTTTGGGTTCAGATCTAATTATTATAAATACTGAATGGGATGAATTCAAATCAATTGACTTTAAGAAAATAGTTAAAAAAAATAATTTTAAAATTTATGATATGCGTAATTTATATAACCCAATTGAATTAAAAAAAAGAAATATTAAATACTTTTCAATAGGTAGACAGTAATTATATTTCAAATATTGCATCAACTTCAACAGCAGCACCAAGCGGAAGAGAATTTACACTTACAGCTGCACGCGTATGTTTACCGCCGTCTCCAAATATTTGGGAAATCAAATCTGATGCTCCATTTATTACTTTTGGTTGGTCAACAAAAGTATCTGCTGAATTAATGTAACCTGTTAATTTTATACAACCCTTTATTTTATCTAAGGAACCACATTTTTTTTTAAGTTGTGCAACTATATTTAATGCACAGAATCTAGCAGCTTCTTGAGCTTGTTCTAGATTAAGATCATTTCCAATTTTTCCTTTAATTAATTTACCTTGTGGATCAAATGAAACTTGACCAGAAATAAAAACTAAATTTTTAACAATTTTAGAAGCAACGTAAGATCCTACTGGATCTGGTGCTTTTGGTAAATCGATATTTAATTTTTTTAAATTTTGCTCTATACTCATATTAATTTTATCTTATTCAGTTTTATCTCTTTTAAATATATTTTTTATATAAATATATGTTTTTTTAGCTCCATCTTGTATATTTTTTTCAGCCTTTGCAGCACCTTGACCAATTTTTTTTCCAGTATTAGCTATACCTTCCTCTGTTTTTTCAACACCTTCACCAAGTCTATTGTGAAATTTAGACAATTTATTTTGAATTATTTTAGTTTTTTCTTTTGAATTTTCCTTAATAGCCTTTGCTTTTAATTTTGTTAAACAATTTATTTTATCTGTACGTTTTGTCAAACTATCACATTTATTAACATTTATTTCTGCTTTTAAAAAATTAGTAAACAATACAAACACAAAAACTAAAAATAAAAGTTTCATTTTCTCTTTCTTTTTTTATTTTTATCGTACTCTTTTCTTTTTTCTATTAAAATTAAAGCTTCTTCCATTGTTATTTCAGATGGATCTTTATCTTCAGGTATAGTTGCATTTAAAGATTTATATTTAATATATGGACCATATTGTCCTTTCATAATCCTTACAGGCTTTTTGTCTTCCGGGTGATCGCCTAGATTTTTTATTTCAGACGATGACATTCTCCCAGGTTTAGCTTCTGAAATTAAAGTTATTGCTCTATTCAGACCAATTGAAAACAATTCATCTATACTTTCAATTCTTGCAGATTTATTGGAACATTTTAAATAAGGACCAAATCGTCCAATGTTAATAGTTATGTCTTCATTTAATTCGGGATGTTTGCCGATTATTCTTGGTAAAGAGCATAGATATTTTGCTTTTTCTAAATCAACATTTTCGATTGGCAATCCTTTTGGTATAGACACGTTTTTTAAATTTTCATTTTCTTTTTTCTTTTTAGATTTTTTTGATTTATTTTGATCTAATTCACCAGGTTCAATTTCATATTGTAAATATGGGCCAAACCTTCCATTTTTAAGAAATATATCTTTACCTAAATCATTTTTTCCAATTAATTTAGGCTCAGCCAAATTGATTTGCTGCGATGCTTTTGATTTTGATAAAGGCCTTGTAAATTTGCATTCTGGATAATTTGAACAACCTATGAAAGCTCCACCTCTAAAACTATTTTTTAGACTTAGTTCACCAGTCTCACATAGTTTACATTTTCTATCAATTACGTCGTTATCATCTCTTTCAAAAACAAGATCGCCCAAGCTTTCATTTAATAGATCTAAAACTTCCCTAGTTCTTTTTTCTTTGACTTGTCCAACATTTGAATAAAAATCTTTCCAAAAACCATCTAAAACTTTGAGCCAATCAATTTTACCGCTAGTAATCTCATCTAGTTGATTTTCTAAATCTGCTGTAAAATTATAATCAACATATTTAGTAAATAATTTTTCTAGAAATGCAGAAAGTAATTTGCCTCGGTCTGTAGGGTGAAATCTTTTATTTAATAATTCAACATAATTTCTCGTCGATAAAACTGATATAATACTTGCATATGTTGATGGTCGTCCAATTCCTAGCTCTTCCATTTTTTTAACAAGACTAGCTTCAGAGTACCTTGGTGGCGGATCTGTAAAATGTTGATCATCTATTAATTCCTTTATTGAGACCTTATCTCCTACTTTAACTTCAGGTAAAATATTTTTAAGATCTTCGTCTTTTTCCTCAAATTTATAGACTTTTAAATATCCTTCGAATTTAATAGTAGAACCATTTGCTTTAAAATTTACTTTTTTATCATCAGATTCTATAGTTATACTTTTTCTGTCAAATTCAGCTGGATTCATTTGTGAAGATACAGCTCTATTCCAGATTAATTCATAAAGTTTATACTGATCAGTACTTAAATATTTTTTCATGTCAGAAGGCTTTCGAGAAACATCTGTTGGTCTAATAGCTTCATGAGCTTCTTGTGCATTCTTTGCTTTTTTCCCAGAATAACTATTAGGACTCTCTGGTAGATATTTTTTTCCGTGTTCTTTATCTATGAAGTTTCTAAAATCAGTAATAGCATCGTTTGAAATTTGAGTTCCGTCAGTTCTCATATATGTGATTAATCCCACAGTATCACCCTCAAAATCTATTCCTTGATAAAGTCTTTGTGCAATCTGCATTGTTCTAGATGCTCCAAAACCGAACTTTCCAGATGCAGTTTGTTGTAAGGTTGATGTGGTAAACGGCGCTAATGGATTTCTGCGGTAAACTTTTGAAGATACATCAGTTATTTTGTATGATTGTTTTTTAATTTCATTTAATGCTGTCTCAGAATTTTTTTTATTTTTAAAGGAAAATTTTTCAACTTTTTCTCCAGCAAAAATTGACAGTTTTGATTTAATAAGTTTATCATCGTATTGGAAGTTACTAGCAATGGTCCAAAATTCTTCAGGTTTAAAAAGTTCAATTTCATGTTCACGTTCAGTTATTAATCTAAGCGCAACAGATTGAACACGTCCAGCAGATTTTGATCCGGGAAGTTTTGTCCACAAAATTGGCGAAATGTTGAAACCAACTAAATAATCCAAAGCTCTTCTAGCCATATATGCATTAACCAAAAGAGACTCAATTTCTCTAGGATTGTTTATTCCATTTGTGACAGCTTTTTTTGTTATTTCATTAAAAACAACTCTTTCAACTTTTTTTCCTTTTAAAAGCTTTTTGCTTTGAAGAATTTCTCTAACGTGCCATGCAATTGCTTCTCCCTCTCGATCTGGGTCAGTTGCTAATATAATTTTTTGAGATACAGCTGCTGCGTCAGTAATTTCTTTAACATATTTTTTTGAGAATGAATCTAATTCCCATTCCATTTTGAAGTTATTTTCAGGATCAACAGATCCATTTTTTGACGGTAGATCTCTAACATGACCATAACTGGCTAATACTTTATAGTCTTTACCTAGATATTTATTTATGGTTTTTGCTTTTGCTGGACTTTCTACTATTACAAGATTCATTATAATTGACCTTACTGTCAAAAATAAACCTATTTGTCAAATCAAAGCACAATAAGTGTTGATTTTAAAGTTTTATTTTATCTTCGGTTTTATTTTTTAACCTAATAAAATTCTGCCTGTGAGTATATATAATTATGACAAAAGTAGAGAATAATAAGAAATTTAATTCTAAATTACTTTCAAAAAAAGAAATTAAAAAAATAACTAGAGCTGAGATAATTGACGATAAGGAAGAATATTTAGTTATCAAAACTATTATGATCCAGGATAAACAAAATATTAATCCGAGTTTTAAAGACAAAGCCAAAACTATTCCCAAGTAAGTAGCAATTCCTTTTCCTCCCTTAAATTTTAACCACACAGGAAATATGTGTCCAAGAAACGCCATCATTCCAGACAAATAAATTAAATTTGGGAAATAATGATTAGTAATAATAATTGGAGCAAAACCCTTAAAAATATCAAGCCACAAAGTCAAAATAGCATAAAACTTATTACCAGCTCTCAATACATTGGTTGCACCAATATTTTTGGAGCCAACTTTTCTTATGTCTTGATTTAAAAATAATTTTGATACAATTAACCCGTAGGGAATTGAACCAGATATGTATGAAAAAAGAGATATTAAAAATATTTCGAATATCACTGTAAGTTAAAAACGCTCTCTCCTTTTAGGTAGGTCATTAGAACTTTTCCTTGAAGTTTTCTATTTTCAATAGCAGCATTTTTAGATTTTGATTTTAATTTTGACACATCCACTTTCCAAGGTTGATCAAGATCAAAAATGCATAAATCTGCATCCGATCCCTTTTTTAAGCTGCCTTTATTAATTTTTAATATTTTTGCTGGATTATAAGTAATAGTTTCAATTATTTTTTTAAGAGGAAGGGAGTCATTGTGGTAAAGCTCTAGTGCAAGTGACAGAAGAGTTTCAATACCAATTGATCCTTCAGCTGCCTGTGCGAAAGGAAGTCTTTTACTTTCTTCATCCTCAGGTTTATGGTCAGATACTATTACGTCTATTAGACCGTCCTTAACTCCTTGAACTAAAGCCTTCCTATCTTCCTCTTTTCTTAGAGGAGGAGAGACCTTCATAAAGGTTTTAAAATCTCCTATATCATTTTCATTTAGTGAAAGATTGTTAATAGACACACCAGTAGAAAACTTTAAACCGTTTTTCTTATATTTTTTTATAACATCTACAGATTTAGAGGATGACAATTGAGATATATGATATCTACAAGGATATTCTTCCAATAATGATAAATCTCTTTCAATAATAATTTTTTCAGCAATGTACGGTATACCTTGTAAGCCAAGTCTCGTAGAAACCTCCCCTTCACTTATACATCTTCCTTTTGAAAGCTCGTGATCTTCGGGATGTTGCATAACTAGTACATCAAGATCTGAAGCATAATTCATGATTCTAGACATTATTTCTGAATTTTGAACAGTCTTTGTTGCATCAGTAAAGCCAACAATTCCTTTTTTAGATAACAAACCAAACTCAGTCATAAGCTTTCCATCCATATTTCTTGTCAAAGTAGCCGACGGATAAATATTTATGCCAGCTTTATCTCTACCTCTTCTAAGTATAAAATCTACCATAGAAACATTATCAATTACTGGGCTTGTATTTGGCATTGAAACTACGGATGTAACACCTCCAGATAAAGCGGCATTACTTAAACTTCTAAAATTTTCTTTGTATTCAAAACCTGGTTCTCCAATAAATACTTTCATATCTATAATTCCAGGTATTAAAATTTTGCCTTTAAGATCAATTTTTTCTGCTTTAGAAGGAACATTTGATTTATTAACAGTTTTTCCAACCGCTTTAACTTTGCCTTTTTCATCAATTATTATTCCTCCAATCTCATCTAGGTTTTGAGAAGGATCAATTATTCTAGCGTTTATAAAATATTTTTCTTTCATTATTTACAATAAAGTTTTAAACATGCCATCCTTACAGCCACACCAAGTTCAACTTGTTCTTTTACTAAACTTACGTTTATATCATCAGCAAGTCTTGTATCTATTTCAACACCTCTGTTCATGGGTCCGGGGTGCATTATAAGAGCATCTTTTTTTGCAAATTTTAATTTGTCAGGTGTTAATCCGAAGTATTCATAGTATTCTCTTTTTGAAGGTAGGAAAGATCCATGCATTCTTTCATTCTGTAATCTCAACATCATAACAATATCACATGATTTCAATCCTTCTTTCATATTTGTAAATGCTTTTACTCCAAGTTTATTTATTGAAGTAGGCATCAAAGTTTTTGGAGCAATAACATTTACTTCGGCGCCCAGCATGTTGAGTAAATAAATATTTGATCTTGCAACTCTTGAATGAAGAATGTCACCACATATTGCAATTTTTAAACCTTCAATTTTTCCTTTTCTATTTATTATTGTTAGTGCATCTAAAAGTGCTTGAGTAGGATGCTCTCTTAAGCCATCGCCGGCATTAATTACAGAACAGTTAACTTTTTGAGACAAAAGGTTAGGGGCACCAGAGTCTTGGTGTCTAACAACTATAATATCTGGGTGCATCGCATTAAGTGACATAGCAGTATCAAGTATAGTTTCACCTTTCTTTAAAGAGGAATTTCCAACATTCATTGTCATTACATCTGCACCCAATCTTTTACCCGCAAGTTCAAATGAGCTTTGAGTTCTAGTAGAAGGCTCAAAAAATAAATTAATTTGTGTTTTCCCTCTTAATAAATCTAGTTTTTTAGAGGCACTTCTGTTCAATTTAATAAAATTTTTTGCTTCGCTTAGTATGAGATTTACTTCTTGAATAGATAAGTTTTGGATACCTAAAAGGTGTTCTTGGACTTCTTTAACAGCTGAAAATTTTTTTATAACTGCCATTAAAATTAACTCTATAGGCCTTTTGCACTATCATAGCAAGTTATTTATCTTCTAATATAGTCAATAGCACCCTGTAATATAAAAGAAGCAGCGTTTTGGTCTAATTTGTTAACTTTTTTTGATATATTTACGTCTAAATTGCTTGATAAATTGAAGGCCGCTTGACTTGATAACCTTTCATCCCACATGGTGACAGGTATTGAAACATTATTTGATATGTATTTACTAAAATCTTCTGCTGATTGAGCCGAAGGTCCTTTTGAACCATCCATATTTATAGGGTTACCTATAATGATTCCTTTTATATTGTTTTCTTCAATTATTTTTTGGATCTCATTGATAAAATTAGAATTATTTTTTTTAAAAATGGTTTTTAAAGGTGTCGAGACAAGTTTATCCTCATCTGATATAGCTATTCCAATACGATTTTTACCTGGATCTATACCTAATAATCTAGACTTTTTTTCGATTGATTTCTTAAAATCTTCAATATCTATCATGAATATGTTATATTTTACTAAACTTTCTAATCAAACTAAAACATAGTTTATAGATGTCTATAGAAAAAAACCAAGTTAAAAAAGTTGCTAAACTATCTCGAATTTCACTAGATGAAAACAAGGTCGAATCTTTATCTAAGGATCTTAATTCAATAATAAACTTTGTAGAACAACTTAATAAACTAGACACAAAAGACACAAAACCACTAAGCTCTGTAATTGATAAAACTTTAGAACCAAGAAATGATAAAGTTAACGATGGCAAAATAAAAGATGAAATATTAAAAAATTCACCCGATAAGAATGAAGACTTTTTTATCGTTCCTAAAGTGATAGAATAAATATGTCCGACTTAAATAAAAGTACACTTTTAGAAATTATAAATTTAATTAAATTAAAAAAAATATCTTCTTTAGAAATAACAAATCATTTTATTAAAAACATCGAAAAAAGCAAAAATTTGAATTGTTTTATTACAACCTGTTTTGAAAAAACCATAAAGAGTGCTAAAGATTTTGATGCTAAAAAAGATTTCAGTGGTTTGCTTTCTGGCGTACCATTAGCAGTTAAAGATTTATTTTGTACAAAAAATACAAAAACTACTGCTGGTAGCAAAATTTTATCGAATTTTATTCCTACATATGAGTCTACAGTTACTGATAATTTATGGTCTGAGGGGGCAATTTTACTTGGAAAACTTAATTGTGATGAGTTTGCTATGGGCTCATCCAACGAAACTAGTTTTTTTGGAAACACAATAAATCCCGTAGGTAAAAATTTGGTTCCAGGTGGATCTTCAGGTGGATCCGCAAGTGCTTTAGCGGCCAATCTTACTCCAGCAACTATAGGAACTGATACGGGTGGATCAATTAGACAGCCAGCATCTTTTACTGGCACAGTTGGATTAAAACCTACTTACGGATTATGTTCAAGATGGGGAATCGTAGCTTTTGCTTCATCTCTGGATCAAGCTGGTCCAATGACAAAAAACGTAGAAGATTGTGCTCTATTATTGGAGGCAATGTCTGGGTATGATGAGAAAGATTCTACATCAATAAATAAAAAAAAGGAAAATTATTCTAAAAATTTAAATCCAAAAATTAATGGATTAAAAATTGGAATACCCAAAGAGTATAGAGTAGAAAATATGCCCAAGGAAATCGATGGGCTTTGGAAAAAAGGAATAGATATTTTAAAAAATTCTGGAGCTAAGATTATTGATATATCACTACCTCATACAAAATATGCATTACCAACTTATTATATTGTTGCTCCAGCGGAGGCTTCTTCAAATTTAGCACGTTATGACGGCATTAAATTTGGATACAGATCTATTAAGGGAAAAAATCTTATTGAAATGTATGAAAATACAAGAGGAGAGGGGTTTGGAGATGAAGTGAAAAGGAGAGTTCTTATTGGAACATATGTTTTATCATCAGGTTATTACGATGCCTATTATCTTAAAGCGCAAAAAGTTCGAAGATTAATTAAAAATGATTTTGATAAATGTTTTAAGGGAGTTGATGCTATTTTAACCCCATCTACTCCAAGTTCAGCTTTTAAGATTGGAGAAAAATCCAATGATCCAATATCTATGTACTTAAACGATATATTCACAGTTCCAGTAAATTTAGCTGGAATACCGGCAATTTCGATACCTGCTGGCCATGATAGTAAAGGATATCCTCTCGGACTTCAATTGATATCCAAAGCTTTAGATGAACAAAAAATTTTAAATTTAGCTTTTGCAATGGAAAAAAGTATTGATTTCAAACAATCTTTTAACAGGTGGTGGGAATAATTTATGGATAAAGAAAAATTTGATTATTATATTAAAACTGAGAAAAATAATTGGGAAGTAGTTATAGGTTTAGAGGTTCATGCTCAAGTTATTTCAGCTTCAAAACTATTTTCAGGCTCATCTACAAAATTTGGTGCAAAACCAAACACCCAAGTTAGCTTAGTCGACTCCGCTTTTCCTGGAATGCTTCCAGTCGTAAATCAATATTGTATTGAACAAGCGATCAAAACCGGTTTGGGATTAAATGCAAAAATTAATTTACTTTCAATATTTGATAGAAAAAATTATTTCTATGCCGATTTACCTGCTGGTTATCAAATTTCACAATATAAAAATCCAATTGTAGGTGAAGGCGAAGTTACTTTAGATATGCCCTATGGTAGTAAAAAAGTCAGAATTGAGAGACTACATTTAGAACAGGATGCAGGAAAAAGTATTCATGACATGAGTCCTGATAATACCTTTGTTGATCTTAATAGATCTGGAGTAGCTTTAATGGAAATTGTTAGTAAACCAGATTTAAGATCACCTAGTGAGGTAAACACATATGTAAAAAAACTCAGAACAATAATGAGATACCTTGGTACTTGTGATGGCAATATGCAAGAAGGTTCTTTAAGAGCAGACGTTAATGTATCAGTAAGAAAAAAAGGTGAAAAAAAATTTGGTACCAGGTGTGAAATTAAAAATGTTAATTCAATTAAATTCATGGAGATGGCCATAGATACTGAAGCAAAAAGACAAGTAGAATTGTTAGAATCAGGTAAAAATATTGAGCAGGAAACAAGACTTTTTGATACAAAAAAAAATGAGACTAGATCCATGAGATCGAAAGAAGAAGCTCACGACTACAGATATTTTCCAGACCCGGACTTACTCCCTTTAGAAATCGAACACAGTTACATTGAGAAATTGAAAAAAAATTTACCAGAACTACCCGATCAAAAAAAAAAAAGGTTTATCAAGAAATTTAAATTAACACCATATGAAGCAAACGTCTTAGTCTCAGAAGCAGATACATCAAAATATTTTGAAGAGGTAATAAAAGATGCTGATATAAAGCTAGCTAAAAATTGGATAATAGTGGAATTATTCGCTGTCTTGAACAAAAAAAATCTAGATATTAAAGACTCACCGGTATCACCAAAAAATTTATCATCATTAATTAATGCTATCAGTTCTGGTGAAATTTCAGGAAAGATAGCAAAAAAGGTATTCGAAATGATGGTTGAGTCTGGTGACGAACCATCAAAAATAATTAAAGAGAAAGGATTAAAACAACAAAGTGACCCTAAAGAATTAGAAAAAATTGTTCTTAAAGTTTTAGAAAGCAATTCTGATAAAGTTTCTCAATACAAATCTGGTAAAGAAAAACTCTATGGTTTTTTTATAGGCGAAATAATGAAAGCTTCATCCGGAAAAGCTAATCCAAAATTAGTTAATGATATTTTAAAAGAAAAGTTAAAAAATGATCAAAAGTCTTGAGATTAACGAAAGATTAGAAAAATATATTTCTGATCACAGTTATGACCTTCATCCTGTGCAAAGAGATATACTTAAATACAATGATACCCTAGGCCATAGCAAAAAAATGCAAATTTCAATATCGCAGGCATACTTTTTTCAATTTTTTATTAAAACTAACAATTTAAAAAAGATTTTAGAAATTGGAACTTTTACTGGTTACAGTGCTTTATCAATGGGTCTTGTTTTACCAAAAGACGGAGATATTACCTGTTTAGATATAAATAAAAAAACCTCTGAAGAAGCAAGTCTTTTTTTTAAAAAAGCAAATTTAGATAAAAAAATTAAAATTATTTTATCTCCAGCAATAAAAAGTCTTAATAAATTTAAAAAAGATAAAAAAAAATTTGATATGATTTTTATTGATGCTGATAAAGAAAACTACAAAAATTATTATGAAGTATCTTTAGACCTAATTAAAAAAAATGGATTTATACTTGTAGATAACGTTTTGTGGAAGGGTGAAGTTGCTGATCCAAAGAAAAATGATAAAATAACCAATGTAATTAGAGAATTTAATTCTTTTATTAAGAAAGATGATAGGATAGAAAAAACCATTTTGCCGTTAGGCGATGGTGTAACAATTTGTAGGAAAATTTAAATGTTTCATATTTTTGGATTTTATAAATTTAAAAAACTACGTGGTCTAAAAAACCTAAAAAAAGTTTTTCAAGAAGATCTTTTTAAAAATCAAATTAAAGGTACAATAATTTTTTCAAAAGAAGGAATTAATGGTAGCATTTCAGGAAAGAAAAGTAATATCATCAAAATTAAAGACAACTTAAAAAAAATATGTAATTTTAAAAACTTTGACTCTGAGAATAATTCTACAAATAGTTTCCAACCCTTCCATAAAGGAAAAATTAAAATTAAAAAGGAAGTTGTACCAATGGGTATTAATGTTCTATCTTCAAATAAAATTAACAATTCTATTGGCCCAAAAAAATGGAATACATTACTTAAAGAAAAAAATATTAAAATAATTGATGCAAGAAAACCTTTTGAACACGAGGTAGGAACATTTAAAAGAGCAGAAAATCCTAACGTTAATAATTTTAGAGACTTTCCTAAATACTTAAAAAAATTTAATAAAAAAAATAAAATTGCAATGTTTTGTACTGGTGGTATTAGGTGTGAAAAAGCATCTGTTTATCTTAAAAGAAAAGGATTTAATAATATATTCCAATTAAAAGGAGGTATATTAAATTATTTGCAAAAAATTAATAAAAAACAGAGTTTATGGAAAGGTGAGTGTTACGTTTTTGATAATAGAGTTTCTCTCAAACATAAATTAAAGATTGGGACATACTCTATGTGTAGCGGGTGCAGGAAACCAGTGTCGATTCGAGAAAAAAAATCTAAAAAATACGTTGAAGGGATTTCATGCCCGAAATGTCACGACTATCTAACACACTCACAAAAAGCAAGATTTTCTATGAGACAAAAACAAATTTTAGCTGCAAAGAAAATGGGAAAAAAGTATATTTTTCAAAAAGAATTTTATTGAGGAACGATTGGAAAAAAAATTAAATATAACATCCAATCCTATTGGTAAACTTTTGAAAGAAATCGCTATACCTGCAAGTACAGGAAGTCTTTTTCAAACCCTGTTTAATATTGTTGATACTTTTTTTGCTGGGAAAATCTCTCCCGAAGCATTAGCTGCTCTAGCTAAATCTTTTCCTCTTTACTTTTTAATTATTTCGGCAGGAATTGGTATTGTTGCAGGAGCGAATTCTTTAATAGCAAATTCGTTTGGTGAAAGAAATAAAATAGCTGCATCTATTTATACTCATAATACTCTTACTTATGCTTTAATAATAGGGCTAATTATAACTTTTCTTGGCATATTTTTTTCTTATGACCTACTAAAGTTTATGGGAAGTAATCAAGAAAGTATAATGTTGGCCAAACAATACACCGACATAATTTTTTCCGGTACACTCATTTTTCTAATTCTAACTGCTCTAAACGCATCCTTATATGCACAAGGAGATACCAGAACCTACAGAAATGTTTTAATTGTGGGTCTAATTTTTAATATTATATTAAATCCTATTTTTATTTTTGGGTTTTTATTTATTCCAGCTTTTGGTGTTGCTGGACTAGCAATTTCTACAGTATTAATTCAATCTGTTGGATGTATTTATTTATTCTATAAAGTTAACAAGTCCGAAATAAATATTGTACCTAAAATTGAAAATTTTTATATAAGAAAAAATTTTTTCATAAATATTTTTAATCAATGTATGCCAATAACTTTTGCCCTTTTTCTTGTTGCAGTTGGAAGCTATGTCTTATTATTCTTTATTGGTAATTTTGGTGATTACGCTATTGCAGGCTATGGTGCTGCTGTAAGATTTGAGCATATTTTTACTTTACCAGTCATAGGTTTAAACACAGCGGTTATTTCTATTGCTGGTCAAAATTTTGGTGCCAGAAGATATGATAGAATTCATGAAGTTTATTCAAAAGCAATTATAATTGGTTTTCTTATAATGATTTTTTCTGGTTTTATTATTTTTTTATTATCTGAAACAATTATAAGTTTATTCTCCAGCAATGCGGAAGTAATTAAATTTGGATCAAATTATCTAAAAATTGCCGCTTTTATTGGACCTATATACCCTGTTTTTTTTATTTCACATGCTTTATTTACTGCACTTAAAAAAACTTATTTTATATTTTATTCGAACTTATTTAGAGTAGTTATTTTTCCATTTATAATAGCTTGGTATGTTTTGAATATAATGAATGGTTATTTTAATGAGATATTTTATGGTTTATTGATTATGAATTGGTTTCTTGGATTTCTAATGCTTTTTTTTGCTAGAGCCTTAATGATAAAAATTTTTAAGGAACAAAAAAAATTATTTTTTATATTTTAAAAATTTAGAGGTTTTTTTTATAAGAATAATGCTATATAAAAACTAATATTTGGTGAGGTGGGTGAGCTGGTTTAAACCAGGAGTTTGCTAAACTTCCGTAGGTGTAATAATCTACCGCGAGTTCGAATCTCGCCCTCACCGCCAGTTTATTTAAAGAAGTTCTCTAATTTAGTTGGTTTCTGTTCCAACATATATTTATATACATTTACATTTTCCAATACTCTTTGAACATAATTTCTTGTCTCTTCAAATTTTATTAGCTCAATCCAATTAACATAATCTATTGTTTTTTTAGATGGATCACCATTTATTCTTTTCCACTGCCTTACTCTTTTAGGTCCAGCATTATATGCTGCAATTGCAAATGGGTATACTTCTTTATACTCGTTTAACAACGAATTGAAATAATATGTTCCTAATCTAATATTATATTCAGGATCAGAAGTAAGTTTACTTTTGCTATAACGTTCATTCATCTGTTTTGCTACAACTTTTGCCGTATATGTCATCAGCTGCATCATACCTTTTGCTCCTGCATAACTATTAGCTTTTGGATCAAATTCACTTTCTTGACGTGTTATCGCTAATATAATTTCTTGTGAGGGCATTGATCTATTATTAATTATATTAGGAGTATTTATAATTGGATAATTATATTTATTATAAAAACGCTTCTCGTATGATGCTTTTTTAGAAACTTGTATAGCATAATCATATCTTCCAATTTCTGTAGCCAATTTAGCTGCAAGAACTTCGCTGCCTTTTTCAATATTTAATTCAGCTAAATGTTTGATTATATCTTTACTATATTTTGTTTTGTTAATTTCTTTTAAAAGTATTACATGTTTTGTAAGTGGATTTTCATAGAATTCTTTTTCAAACTCTTTTGAATATTTAGACTCATCTTTAATTTCAAATTCCTCAAATGGTTTTACTTTTTGATAAGATAATTGACCGTAGTATGTTGTTATGAATTCAGAGCCTTCTTTATAGAATTTTTTAGACAACTGATCATTTCCAAGTCTTTCATATGTTAAGCCTAACCAATATGCGCCCCTTCCTAAACTAATAGGATATCCGACATTTTCATAAAAGTTTTTAAAATGTTTTAAAGCTAAATTTGGATTATTTAAAAAACTTAAAGCTATCCATCCTGACATCCACTCAGCTTCAGCAAATTCAGGACCTTCATTTAAAGCGTGATTTTTTGCTACTTCATAAGCTTTTTTATATTTTTTTTTATATATTAAAGATCTGGATATGATTGATCTTTCTTTCCACCAAAGATCGGGTCTAATTAATAATTGATTGTTTATTGGAGCGTTGTCTATTATTTCTAGTGATGACTCTAATCTTCCTCTTTTCCTTCTCCATTTCAATCTGTCATAATTTAGGCCAATATTATTTTTAAATTTAGGAACTACATCTGCAATGGCTTTATCTACACCATATGAACTGGTCATAACAATTTGTCTTGCATTATAGAGCGATCTATAATCAGTCGGTAAATATCTTAATATTCTTTTTAAATCCCAATATTTATATTCCCAAGCCATATATTCAGCTCTATTAATGTGATCAGTAGATTTTAATATATTTTTATATTTTTTATTTAAATATCTTAAGTCTTTTGAACTTAAAGACGCATCTATCCAGCCATCTTTTATTAATCTTGAACCTTCGGCTTTATCTCCTTTAAGAATATAGGCTTCACCAAGTTTAATTTTCCCGTACCCACTTAATGGTGGATTTGAAACAAACCAACCAATCACTGTGTTTGGGTTTGTTGAGTTTAGGTTGATTTTATGTTCTGCCAGATATTTTAGTCTATTTATTCTTGGATAATTAGAATTTTTATCTATAAACTTTATATAGTCATCAAAACTTGCTTTATTTGCTCTCTCTTTATAATAAATCCAATAAACTAAATTTTTAAAATCATCGTCCTTCACTTTTCTTGTAAGAGGAAATACTGTGCTCCATTTTTTTTGAGAGATATTATTAAATATTTTTTTTGCGTATTCAAAATCTTTTTTTGATAAAATTTTGGATTTTTCAACTGTTTTTAATGAAGGTTTTTTATATGTAATTGGTTTCTTTTCTGGCAACAAATAATTACCATCAATATTTTTTGCAAAAATGATCGTTGATCTATTATTATTCTTATTGGTATTAGGTATAATTTTATCAACTTTTTCTTTTTTACTTAATATTTTCGATGGTGTCTTTTCATTTTTAGAAAATAAATTTATTGGCTCTTTAATTAGTGGTTTTTTTTTTGGTTTGATGAAAGAGTTTTTACTTATTTGACCTGACTTAATTTTAGGTTTTTTAATAGGCAATATTTGTGTGTTTAAGTTCTTTATTGGTTTTGAGAAAATCTTTGGTTTTATCATAGGCAGAATTATCGAACTACTATCTGAGAAGCTGGGTAAACAAGTGAATGTAATGAATAAAAAAACTAGACTAATTAAATGTTTAAGCATAAAATTTTGAAAGATTAGATTTATTACTATATAAAGAATTATGTTTAAAGGTTCAATTGTAGCTTTAATAACACCGTTCAAAAATAATGTTTTGGATCAAGATAAATATGCATCCTTAATTCATTATCACTTAAAAAACGGAACAAAAGGAGTAGTTCCGGCAGGTACAACCGGTGAGTCACCAACATTGGATCATGAAGAACATAAAAAAGTTATAGAAATTTCAGTTAAAGAGTCCAACGGAAAGATACCGGTAATAGCTGGAACAGGATCTAATTCAACTTCCGAAGCTATCGAACTTTCAAAACATGCAGAAAAATCAGGAGCTAACGGATTATTAATCGTAACTCCATACTACAACAAACCGACTCAAGAAGGTCTTTACCAACATTATAAAAAAATTAATGATAATGTCGGCATACCAATTATTATTTACAACATTCCACCAAGATCAGTAATTGATATGTCAGTTGATACTATGGCAAGACTTTTTGAATTAAAAAATATTGCTGGTGTCAAAGATGCTACTGCAGATCTTAATAGAGTTGATGAACAATTAAAAAAAATGGGTAAAGAATTTATTCAATTATCTGGCGAAGATGGAACAGCCTTAGAATTTAATCTTAGAGGAGGTACAGGATGTATAAGTGTTACTGCAAATGTAGCACCTAAACTTTGTTCTGAGTTTCAAGAAGCATCTTTAAGCAAAAATAATAGCAACTTACAGTCCAAAGCAAAAGAAATTAATAATAAATTAATGCCATTACACAAAGCATTGTTTATAGAAAGTAATCCAAGTCCAGTAAAATATGCAGCAAGTTTATTAAATTTATCATCGGATGAAGTTAGATTGCCTTTAGTTAAAGTTACAGAAAATACAAAAAAACAAGTGCAGAAAGCATTAAAAATTGCCGAACTGCTTTAATGATAGAGAAAAAATATTCTGGCATCAAAATTGTTTCTCACAATCGTAAAGGTAAATTTAATTATTTTTTTCACGAATTAATAGAAGCAGGTATAGTTTTAAAAGGGTCAGAGGTTAAATCATTAAGAGATGGCAAGGCAAATATTACAGATGCATATGCAATTGACAATAAGGGAGAAATATTTTTAATTAATTCTTATATACCATCATATAAAGAGTCTAGCTACAATAATCATAACCCTCGAGATAGAAGAAAACTTTTATTAAACAAAAGAGAAATTAATAAACTTATAGGCAAAATTAACCAAGAAGGATTAACTATAATTCCAACAAAAATGTATTTTAAAAAAGGAAAAGCTAAAGTTGAAATTGCTATTGCGAAAGGAAAAAAACTTTACGACAAAAGAGATGTAAAAAAAAAGAAGGATTGGGAAAGAGAGCAGGCCAGAATATTGAGTAGAAATAAATAAAAATGATTTATATAGGTATTGGATCAAATTTAGATTCTAGCTTTGGAAATAGGTTTAAAAATATAGAACTAGCTATTTCTTTTTTAGAGGCCAATAAAATTAAAATATTAAAAAAATCTAGCTATTATGAAAGCTTGTCTTATCCGGACAGGAAAAAGCCAAAATTTATTAATATCATCATCAAAGTACAAACAATTTTGCCCCCCAATGATTTGATGAATATCTTGATAAGTATAGAAGAGAAATTAGAGAGAAAAAGAAAAAATAAAAATGACCCAAGAACGTGTGATCTCGATATTATAGATTATAATAATAAAATAATGGACCTAGATTTAGATGAGAATAAACTAACTATTCCACATATAAATTTAAGCAAAAGAGATTTTGTTTTGTACCCATTAAGGGAGATCTGCCCTAATTGGGTACATCCTATAACTAAAAAAAAAATAGATGATTTAATTAAGGATTTAAAAAATTTAAATAATGATATTACAAAATTATCTCAAAATGATATAATTAGTTATGTTAAATAATGAAGAATTAATAAAAAAAGTTAGATCTTATAATAGATTTTTTAATCCTGAAACTCTTACAAAAGCATATAACTTTGCATTAAATGCTCACAAAGTTCAAAAACGTGATTCTGGAGATCCATATATAACTCACCCTATAGCGGTAGCAGATATTCTTACAGAATTAAAACTTGATAGTGCAACTATAACAACAGGATTACTTCACGATACTATCGAAGACACAAAGACTACATATGACTCGGTAAAAAAAGAATTTGGTAAAGAAGTAGCTGATTTAGTTGACGGTGTTACTAAAATTTCTGTTTTAGAGGAAAAAGCAATTGATAATTCTAAAGCGGAAAATTTAAGAAAACTTATACTAGCAACATCTAAAGACATAAGGGTTCTTCTAGTAAAACTAGCTGACAGATTACATAATATGAGAACGCTAAATCTAGTAAAGGATGAAAATAAAAAAATTAGAAAAGCTAAAGAAACTATGGAAATTTATGCACCTTTAGCTGACAGGATGGGAATGAACAGAATACGTGATGAACTTGAAGATTTATCCTTCGGTATATTAAACAAAGGTGCAAGAGATCTAATTCTTGAAAGATTATCCTTTATTAAAAATAAAAGAGAAGATGTTGTTAAACAGGTATCAGATGAGCTAAAAAAAATATTAAGCTCAAAAAATATTGATGCAGAAATCACCGGTAGAGAAAAAACTCCATTCTCTATTTGGAGAAAAATGCAATCTAAAAGAATTTCTCTTGAACAATTAACAGATATTGTAGGATTTAGAGTAATTGTTAAAAGTATTAATGATTGTTACATAACACTAGGAGCATTCCATAACATATACTCTGCAATACCAGGAAAGTTTAAAGATTATATTTCAACTCCAAAAATAAATCAATATAAGTCAATACACACTGCTGTTATTGGTCCAATGAAAAAAAGAATAGAAATACAAATACGCACAAGACCTATGCACGAATTTGCTGAAAGAGGTATTGCTTCGCATTGGAAATATAAGTCAAACGAAAGATTTTCTGAATTGTCATGGAAAGAATATGATTGGCTCCGAGATCTTGTTGAAATAATAGAGACAGGCGGAAGTCCAGAGCATTATTTTGAATTTACTAAACTCCAGATGTTTCAAGATAATGTTTTTTGTTTTACACCCAAAGGTGCTGTAATCAAATTACCAAAGGATGCTTCACCAATAGATTTTGCATATGCTGTTCATACAAAAGTAGGCGACGCTGCAATAAGTTGTCAAATTAATGGAAAAAATTCAGCTCTTCAATCTACTCTTAAAAATGGTGACATGGTTAATATAATTACATCTAAAAAAAATTCTCCTTCATTACACTGGCTTTCTACAAGTAAAACCGGAAAAGCACGAGCATCGATAAGAAAACATTGGCAGGGTAGAATATTAAACAACAAATTAAAAACAAAACAATACACATCAACTTTATCTATTGATCTACCTCATAAACCAGGGATTCTTGGAAAGGTAAGTACATTATTTGGAGTAAATGAAGCAAATATAGTTAATATTGAATTAACTAAAAGAAGTAAAGATTATCTACAATTTTTGTTTGATATCCAAATTAAAGATTTAAAAAGCTTTACAAACTTGATAAGTCAATTAAAGCAACAAGATTTAAAATTTACTGTAATTCGTCATAAAAAGAAAAAGTATGCTTTCATACAAAGAGTCCTTAAAAATTTTAAAAGAAACTGATGCTTTGCTAGAGGGACATTTTATTTTGTCTTCTGGGCTTCATAGCGACAGGTATGTACAGTGTGCAAAACTTTTAAGTAAACCCGAAAAGGCTCGAGACATATGTTTATCGTTAGCTGAAAAAATCAAAGAACAATTTAAAGATATTGATTTAATTTTATCCCCTGCAATAGGCGGAATTGTTATTGGCTATGAAATTGGAAGAATCTTAAATATTGAAACTATTTTTGCCGAAAGAGTTGATGGAAAATTTAATTTAAGAAGAGGCTTTGAAATTAATAAGGGAAAAAAAATTTTAATTTTAGAAGACGTCATAACAACTGGCAAATCCAGTTTAGAATGTTCAAAACTAGTAGAAAAAGCAAAGGCTGAAATTTTAGGTTACGCGTGTATAATTGATAGATCTAGTGGAAAAAGTAATATAGAAAAAAAGATTGTCTCTCAAATTCAAATTCAAATACCAACTTATAAAAAAGATAATTTACCTGAACACCTTATAAATATAAAACCATCTAAACCTGGAAGTAGAATTATATAATGAGTTCAGTAAGATTGGGTGTCAATATAGACCATGTCGCAACAGTTAGAAATGCAAGAGGGGAGAGTTACCCAGAACCACTAAGAGCAGCGTTGTTGGCCCAAAAGTATGGAGCAGACTCTGTTACAATTCATTTAAGAGAAGATAGAAGACATATAATTGACAAAGATCTCAAAGAAATAAAGAAAAAATTAAAAATTCCATTAAATTTAGAAATTGCTCCTACTAAAGAGATGTTAAATATTTCATTAAAACACAAACCTGATTTCGTTTGTATAGTTCCAGAAAAAAGAAGCGAAATAACTACAGAGGGGGGGTTAAATATTAAAAAAAATTTTAATCTTATTAAAAAAATAATATACAAACTTAAAAAAAAAAATATAAGAATTAGTTTATTTATTGAGCCTAATATTTCAGATATAAAAAATTCTAGCTATTTAAACGCTGACTGCATAGAAATACATACAGGAAAATTTTGTAATCTTCACAATAAAAAAAAAGATATCAAAAAAGAGCTTAAAAAAATTAAAAATGCAATTAATTTTGCAAATAGAATTGGTCTAGAGGTCCATGTAGGACACGGCATAACATTTTCGTCAGCTAAAATTTTATCAAATATTAATGGTATAAAAGAGTTTAATATTGGACATTTTTTAATTGGGGAGTCAATATTTATAGGTATTAAAAATTCTATAAAGAAATTTAAAAAAATAATAAAAAAATGAATATATTTGGTATAGGCACAGATATTATTAATATAAAAAGAATTAAAAAAGCTTTAAGAAAAAATAATCAAACATTTAAAAAAAGAATTTTTACTACTTCAGAAATAAAAATGTGTGAAAAGCGTGTTAACAAAACAGAGTGTTTTGCTAAACGTTTTGCTGCAAAAGAAGCACTTTTTAAGGCTGTAGGTTTGCCAAAAAAATTACAGTTTAATGATGTCCAAATAACAAATACACAATCAGGCACTCCTAAATTTATTATAAAAGGCACTTCATTAAAGAATCTAAAAAAACTATTTAAAAATAGGAAATTCAAAATTCATTTATCTTTGTCAGATGATAAACCTTGGGCCATTGCTACAGTAATAATATTTATATATTAAAATGATAAAAAAAATAATTGATAATTTAAAAACTTTATTTATAGCCTTAATTATTGCTGTTATTATTAGATCATTACTCTTTCAACCTTTCTATATTCCATCATCATCAATGGAACCGACTTTATTAGTTGGAGATAGAATTTTTGTATCAAAATACACTTATGGTTACACTAAGCATTCTTTTCCATTTAGTCCTCCGATTTTTAAAAATAGAATATTTAATTCCAAACCAAATTATGGTGACCTTATTGTTTTTAAGACACCGACAGATAATAGAACAGATTTTATTAAAAGATTAATCGGTCTTCCTGGCGATACTGTTCAATTTGTAGATGGTAATTTAATAATTAACAAAAAGAAAAATATGAAAAATCTAATCATGATCAATGATAATATAATGTGCGCAGGTAAAGACATAGAAGTTAATGCTTTTGAGGAGGAATTACCCAATAAGAAAAAACATAATGTTGTTTATAACAAAGTTGGAAGTATGAAAAATTCAGATATTTACGTTGTGCCTGATGATCATTATTTTTTTTTAGGTGATAATAGAGACTGTTCCAGTGATAGTAGATTTTTAAATAATGTTGGTTATGTGCATGAAAATAATTTAGTAGGAAAAGCAAGGATGATTTTTTTTTCCAATGATTCAAATGAAGGAAGTATTTTTAAATTTTGGAATTGGGGAGATACAATGAGATTTTCGAGATTTTTTAAAACATTAAAATGAAAAATTATATAAAAAAAATTGAGCAAATTATTCAGATTAGATTCAATAATAAGGAATTACTATCCAAAAGTTTCATTCATAAAAGCTATAATAAAAAAGTAAATAATGAAAAGCTAGAATTTTTAGGTGATCGAGTTATAGGATTGATAATATCAAAAAAATTATTAAATATGTTTCCAAATGAAAATGAGGGTATCATAGATAAAAAGTTTGCTAATCTAGTTAATAAGGATACATGTGCAAATGTTGCAAAGAATTTAAACTTAAAACAATTTATTAAGACAGGAAAATCATACAATAATTTAACAAATACTCACACAAAAGTATTGAGTGATACCTGCGAAGCATTAGTAGGAGCAATATACTTGGACCAGGGATTTATAAATGTTGAAAAATTCATTTTAAATAATTGGAATATATTTTTAGCAAATTCTTACAATACTAAAATAGATCCAAAAACAAAACTTCAGGAGTTTTCTCTTAAAAAATTTAAAAAGCTGCCAATTTATAAAACTTTTAAGAAAACAGGACCTAATCATAATCCAATATTTAAGGTTCAGGTTCAAATACAAGATTCTTATAAATTTATTGGATATGGGAATTCAAAAAAAAATGCAGAACAAGATGCCGCACTTAAATTAATTCACAACTTAAGCATCAAATAATTATGAATTGGCAGGATGAAGGATTTATTTTATCAAAAAGAAAATTTAAAGAAAACGCTATTATTTTAGAAGTATTTACAAATAAATTCGGTAAAGTAAATGGCATTGTTTATGGAGGAACCTCAAGAAAAGTTAAAAATTATCTTCAGCTATCAAATAAAATATTTCTAGTCTACAATTCAAAAAATGAAAATAGAATAGGATATTTTAAAACTGAGCTTGTTGAGGCCATTGCTCCAAAATATTTTGATAATAAAAAAAAAATACTTTGTCTTAATTCAGTTTCCTCTTTGTTAAAAACACTTTTACCTGAAAATCAATCATATAAAAATATTTACGAATCTTTAGTTAATTTTTTAAATCTACTTGATTCAAATAATTGGCTATCTCATTATTTAAACTGGGAAATAAATCTTATTAAAAATTTAGGATTTGGTTTTGATACTGAGAGTTTTGAAAAATTAAATCCAAAAAACATTATAGATTTTAATATAGATAATATTGAATATAAAATACCAACATTTTTAATTCGTCAGAAATATGATAATGTTAGCAATGAAGAGCTTTTCTCTGCATTAACCTTTTCCAGGTCATTAATGGAGAATAAATTTTTTATTCCTAATAATATTAAATTCCCCAATTCAAGAAGATTATTAGAAAATAAATTTTTAGTAGTTAATTAGAGATTTTTTTAGCAATATCTAAAGCAAAGTATGTAACTATAGCTGCTGCACCTGATCTTTTAAAAGATATCAAACTTTCAATAGCTGCATCTTTGTTTAAGATACCTTTATTCACAGAGTTAATTATCATGCTGTACTCACCTGATACTTGATACACAAAAACAGGAATTTTAAAATTTTGTTTAACTGATTTTACTATATCAAGATAAGGTAGGCCTGGTTTTATCATGACAAAATCAGCACCTTCTTTAATATCTAATGCAACTTCACGTAATGCTTCATTTGAATTTTTATAATCCATTTGGTAAGTTTTTTTATTAATGCTAGATTTTTGTTTTGATCCTATTGCATCTCTAAATGGTCCATAAAAATTTGATGCGTATTTTGCTGCATAAGATAATATCTGAACATTCTTAAAATTTTTTTTATCTAATGTTTTTCTGATTACTCCGATTCTTCCGTCCATCATATCTGAAGGAGCTATAACATCACAACCCATTTCGGCCTGAAGTATTGCTTGTTCGGATAAGATTTTAATTGTTTCATCATTCATTATTTCTTTCTTTCTCAAAATTCCATCATGACCATGATTTGTATAAGGATCTAAAGCTACATCCGCCATAACACCGATATTAGGGTTATTTTTTTTAATTTTTCTTATTGTTCTACACACAATATTATTTTCGTTTAAAGCCTCACTACCAAAAGAATTTTTTTTCCTTGAAGGTGTATTTGGAAAAACTGCTACCAAAGGGATATCCAATTTGCTTGCTTTATTTATAATAGAATCTATTTTATCAACAGAATATTTCATTACACCAGGCATAGATTTAATTTTCTCAACTTTATTTTTCCCTTCAGTAACAAAAATTGGAAGTATTAGATCACTGACTGTGAGGTTATTTTCCTCCACTAGTCTTCTGCTCCACTCAGATTTGCGATTCCTTCTCAATCTTAAGCTAGGATATTTACCAAAAATCTTCATTTTTTAATCCTTTTAACTTTTTTTAATGCGACAAATATATTATTATAATCTCAAAAAAAAGTGTAATAACTATATTATGTCCAATACAAACATTTTTAATGATTTCTATCAAGTACCCGATTTAAAATTTGATATTAATAAATTAAAACTTGATCTTAGCAAAGTTTTAAAAAATTCTAAATATCAAACCTTAGGCATAACAAATTTTCACGCTATACCGATGAACAAAATTCCAGGTGATGATAGCTCAACACAGGGACATAATGTGAGAGGAGTTTATTGGACAAAACCTGATGAAACAGGAAAAGAAGTCGAAAGAGATCAACCAATAGATGAGTCAAAATATACTGAAATTGTAAAAGACTTTAAAAATACATATTTTGAGGAAGTATATAACACTCTTAGAAAGAAATTTAAACTTGGTAGAGTTAGATTATTACTTAAGGAACCTAGATCAACACTTAGTTGGCATAAAGATCCAGAGCCAAGATTGCATGTACCTATTATTACTAATCCCGGATGTAAAATGGTGATAGAAGATGTTGCAAAACATATGCCAGCAGATGGAAAAGTTTGGATTACAAACAACACAAGATATCATAACTTCTTTAATGGAGGCGAGCAGAATAGAATCCATATTGTTGCCTGTATGTTGGAAGATAGATTTAATTAATTGAAATTGTTATTTAAAAAAATATCTTTAGCTTCAGATCATGCAGGTTTTAAATTAAAAGAAAAAATAAAAAAAAATCTAAAAAAAAAGAAATTTACCGTCGTAGATTTAGGCCCTAAAACAGACAGCTCAGTAGATTACCCTGATTTTGCTAAAAAAGTAGCTAGAAGCGTAGCATCAAAAAAAAGTAATATAGGCATTTTGGTTTGTGGATCAGGCACCGGAATGGCTATGTCGGCTAATAAAATCAAAAAAATAAGAGCTGCTGTTTGTTATAATAGGGCCTCAACTAGTTTGTCTAGAAAGCATAATAATGCTAATATACTTGCATTAGGATCAAGATTAACTAATAAATCAACTGCTTTAAAATTAGTTAATATTTTTCTTAATACAAAATTCGAAGGTGGAAGACATCTTAGAAGAGTAAAGAAAGTATAAAAGTTTATTTATTATGTCAAAAATCAAGAGCGATATAAATGGAAGTTATCAGGATTATTTTGATAAAGACTTATCATTAAGAGATCCAGATTTATATAATTCAATAAAACTTGAACTTGAAAGACAACAGCAACACATAGAACTTATTGCATCTGAAAATATTGTTTCAAAAGCAGTTTTAGATGCTCAAGGGTCAATTCTAACCAATAAGTACGCGGAAGGATATCCTGGAAAAAGATATTATGGAGGATGTGAATTTGTTGACAAGGCAGAAGAATTAGCTTTGGAAAGGGTTAAAAAATTATTTAATTGTAAATATGCAAATGTCCAACCCCACTCAGGAGCGCAAGCGAATGGTGCTGTATATCTTGCACTACTAAATCCTGGGGACACAATACTTGGTATGAGTCTTAACTCAGGTGGGCACCTAACTCATGGTGCAAAAGTTTCATTATCAGGAAAATGGCTTAAAGCTTTTCATTATGAAGTCGATAAAGAAACAGGCCTTATTGATTACGATCAAATTAAAAAATTAGCTCTTGAGCACAAACCAAAAATATTAATTGCTGGAGGAAGTGCATATTCAAGAATAATTGATTTTAAAAAATTTAGAGAAATTGCTGACAGTGTTAAAGCATATCTAATGGTAGACATGGCTCACTTTTCTGGCTTGGTTGCTGGAAGAGGATATCCAAATCCAATAGATTTTGCAGATGTCGTAACATCAACAACACATAAAGTTTTAAGAGGTGGAAGGGGTGGAATTATTTTAACAAACAGAGAAGATTTAATTAAAAAATTTAATTCTGCTGTATTTCCAGGATATCAAGGTGGACCACTGATGCATGTTATTGCAGCCAAAGCCGCGGCATTTCATGAGGCATTGCAGCCTAGTTTCAGAGAATATATAAAATCTGTTCTTGCAAATGCAAAAATTCTTTCAGAAACACTTAAAAACAATGGTTTTAAAATTTTCTCTGGTGGAACAGATACTCATTTAATGCTAGTAGATTTACGGCCATTTAAAGTCACAGGTAAAGCAGCTGAAATTAGTTTGGGTAAAGCAAATTTAACTTGTAATAAAAACGGTATTCCTTTTGATACTGAAAAAATGACTATAACTTCAGGAATAAGACTTGGATCTCAGGCAGCAACAACAAGAGGATTTGGTTTAAATGAATTTAAAAAAGTAGGAGAATTAATTACCAAAGTCATTAAAGGCTTATCATCTAATCCTGAAAATAATAGCAAAACAGAGTCCGACGTAAGAAAAGAAGTAATCGAATTATGTTCTAAATTTCCTATATACAATCATTTAAATAAAAAATAATTATGTTATGTCCTTTTTGTAGAGAAAAAGATACATCTGTTGTTGACTCAAGACCAACCGAAGACGGAACTGCTATAAGAAGAAGAAGATTGTGTACTTGCAATGGAGGTATGAGATTTACTACATTTGAAAGAGTTCAATTTAGAGAATTGTCCGTTATAAAAAAAAATGGTCGTAGAGTTCCTTTTGATAGAGAAAAAATAGCTAAATCGATTTTTACTGCACTAAAAAAAAGACCAATTGACCCAGATACAATAGACAAAGTTGTTTCTAAAATCTCAAGAGAGTTAGAAGAAATGGGACAATCTGAAATTCAGTCTAATTTTATTGGAAAAAAGGTCATGGATTATTTAAAAGATCTAGACAAAATTGGTTATATTAGGTTTGCTTCAGTATACACAAACTTTAAAGAAGTAGGTGAATTTGGGGAATATATTGAAGAACTAGATGGGAAAGCCAAAAAATAGTTTTAATTTCTAGTTTTAGTAAATACTCCTCAGTAATGAAATCATATTACAAAATATCTGAAAAAAGATTTATGAATTTAGCTTTTGAAAAAGCTTATAAACATTTAGGTGCCACAAAAGAGAATCCATCAGTTGGTTGTGTTGTGGTAAAAAAAGGTTCAGTAATATCATCTGGATCTACATCAATTAATGGAAGACCACATGCAGAAACTAATGCTTTAAAAGAAAAAAAAAATTATCAAGGTTCAACTATGTATGTGACGTTAGAGCCGTGTTCGCATTTTGGCAAAACACCACCATGTATCAATACTATAGCTAAAAAGGGTGTTTCAAAAGTATGCTATTCAATATTAGATCCAGATATTAGAAGTAAAAATAAAGCAAAATCAATATTCAATAAAAAGAAAATAAAAGTCAAAGTTGGTTTATTAAAAAACAAGGGTTATAATTTTTATAAGAGTTATATTTTATCCAAAAATAACAAATCTTTACCATTAATAGATGCAAAAATTGCAATATCAAAAGACTATTTTTCTGTAAATAAAAAAAAGAAATGGATAACTAATGATTTATCAAGAACTAAAGTACATTTAATTAGATCCAGATATGATTGTATTTTAAGCACTTACAAAAGCATTAACAAAGACAATTCCTTATTAAATTGTCGAATTAATGGTTTAAATGTTTTAAGTCCTAGCAGGATAATTATTGATAAAAATTTAAAATTAAAAAAAAACCTCAATATATATAAAAGCACAAAGAAAATTAAAACTTATATTGTTACATCAAGTAATAACCAAATTAAAAAAAATTTTTTTAAGTCAAAAAATATTAATTTAATTAAAATGGATAATAATCGAGAAAAATTTTCTTATAGAGAAATACTTTTAAAACTTAAAAAAAAAGGTTTTTCAAGAATTTTATGTGAGTCAGGTTTTTACACAACGAACGGATTTCTGAGAAACAATCTGGTTCATAATCTTTATGTTTTTAAATCAAATAAAACTTTAAATAAAAATGGAAGAAATTCTTATAAAAATTTGTTAAGCATTCTTAGAATAAAAGATAAAAAAAAGATTAAGGTTAATTTGTCTGGAGATGAAATGTACAAATTAAAAATAAAATAATGTTTAATGGAATAGTATATAATCAAGGTATTATAAAAAATATTAAAAACAATCCTAAATATGTAAAAGGAAGTTTGGTTATTGAAATTTCTTCTAATATATCTTTTAAAAAAAAAGATATAGGAGAATCAGTCTGTTGTGATGGTGTTTGTTTAACATTAATTAGAATAAAAAAAAAATCTTTTCTTTTTTATCTTTCTAAAGAAACTTTAAAAAGGTCTAATTTTAAGAATCCTAAAATTGGCAAACGTATTAATATTGAAAAATCTCTTTATCACGGTAAAAAAATATCAGGTCATTACATACAGGGACACGTTGACACAACTTCAAAAGTTATATCGATTAAAATTATAGATAAATCTTGGATAGTAAATTTTAACCTAAGTAGAAAATATCATAAATTCATTGTTGAAAAAGGTTCAATATCTATTAATGGTGTATCTTTAACTGTTTCAAAAGTAAGAAAAAATAGTTTTGAAATTACGATTATACCCCATACTTTAAAACTAACTAATCTGATAAATTTAAAAAAAGGTAATTTGGTTAACATCGAATTTGATATGGTTGGTAAATATTTAAATAATATACAATTAAAATGAAACAAAATTCCTCAACTATTAAAACTATTATTAATGAAGCAAAAAAAGGCAAAATGTTTATTTTGGTTGATAACAAGGATAGGGAAAATGAAGGTGATTTAGTTGTTCCTGCTTCAAAGGTTAATGCAAAAAAAATAAATTTTATGGCTAAACATGGGAGAGGTCTTATATGTTTAGCTCTTACACAAAAAAAAGTTAAAAAATTACGTTTACCTCTTATGTCAATGGTAAATAAATCGAGAACCCAAACAGCATTTACAGTTTCTATTGAGTCTAAAAAAGGTATTACAACTGGAATCTCAGCTCATGATAGAGCAAAAACAATTAAAGTTGCTATAAAAGAAAGTTCATCGAAAAAGGACATTGTCTCACCAGGCCATGTTTTTCCGCTAGTAGCAAAAAATGGCGGTGTTTTAGAAAGAGCCGGTCACACCGAAGGCTCTGTGGATATATCAAAACTAGCAAGATTAAACCCAAGCGCCGTTATTTGTGAGGTAATGAATGAAGATGGAACAATGGCCAGATATAATGATCTAATTCCATTTGCTAAAAAACATAAATTAAAAATTGCTAAAATTGAGGACATTATTTCATACAGATTAAAAAATGAACGTCTAATTAAGCTAATATCTAATAAAAAAATTAATATAAAAAAATTTGGAAATTTTGATTTAAAAATCTTTCAAAATAAACTTGATGAGTCAGAACACTATGTCATAACAAAAGGTAATTTTGCTTCTAACAAAACTCCTAGAGTAAGAGTTATATCCACAAATATTTTAAATATATTTTTTAATTTTAATAAAGATATTTTTAAATCATCATTAAAGCATTTAAATAGATTTAATAATTTTGCTCTTATTTTGATAAAAGGTTCAAACCCTAATACAGTATCATCAAAAAGTAGTAAAATATTAAGGTATTATGGTGTTGGTGCCCAAATAATTAAAGAATTAAAAATCAAAAATATGATATTAGTTTCAAGATCAAAAAAACGTATTATAGCTTTAAAGGGATATGGAATAAACATCACAAAACAAGAAATTATCAAATGAAAAAAAAAATATGTATTATTAAATCAGTTTATAACGAAGATATTACTAATGAACTTTTATTAGGAGCGAATAAATTACTTGAAAAAAACGATATAAAAAATGTTGTTACAATCAATGTTCCTGGCGCATTTGAAATTCCTGTTGTTATATCTAAAAATATCAAAAAGTATGATGCTTTTATTGCTATCGGTTGCATAATTAAAGGCGAAACATCAAATTTTGATTTAATTTCTAGCGCTATTACCAATGGAATCATGCAGATATCTATAACGCACAAAAAACCTATAGGTAATGCTATAATCACATGTTTTAATAAAGACCAGGCGCTAAATAGACTAGACAAGGGGAAAGAGGCGGCTACAGCTATTCTTGAAGTTCTTAGAATCAAATAATGTCAGATAATAGATTAGATAGCAATCCAAGGATAATTGTTGTGCAGAAACTTTATTCATATTTTATTAATAGAGATAATCAAATTATTTACCCAAAGCATCGATATAAAAAATTTATTAAAGACACAGTATCTGGGACGATTGAAAGAGAGGAATTTTTGCTATCAAAATTAAAGGAAATATTAAAAAATGAATTTAATCCTTCAAGAACCGATCTAATTCTAAAACTTATGATTTTATCAGCAACATTTGAACTCTTTTATTCACACAAAACCCCAATTAAAGTAGTAGTAAGTGAATATGTGAAAATATCAGATTTTTTTTTAGAAAGTGCACATAAAGGCTACTTAAATGCTATTTTGGACAAAGTCTCTAAAAATGTTAGAAAAAATAGTGAATAATTTCTTGCCTTTTGTTGTATTTTTTGGCAATTTCCAGTTTTTATTTATCTTAGGGAGAAAAATCATTGGATAATTTATTTTTAATAATACTCGTTGGAGTTTTAGCAGTAGCTTATAGCTATATATTAAGTAGACAAATTATTTCTTCCAGCCCCGGCAACGCAAAGATGCAAGATATCGCTGGTGCGATACAAGTCGGTGCAAAAGCTTATTTAAACAGACAATACAAGACTATAGCAATTGTAGGAGTAATAGTTTTAGTAATTATAAGTTATTTTTTTAGTTTATTAGTTGGTCTTGGGTATTTTATTGGTGCTTTGCTTTCTGGTGTTGCTGGCTATGTTGGAATGTTAATTTCAGTTCAAGCTAATGTTCGTACAGCTGAAGCTTCAAGAACAAGTTTACAAAAAGGTTTAACGATGGCCTTTAAATCTGGTGCTATAACCGGTTTGTTAGTAGCGGGTTTAGCTTTACTCGCAATTTCAATTTATTACGGAGCATTATTATTTTTTAATATTGATGATAGAGAAACAATTAATGCTTTAATTGCTTTAGGTTTTGGAGCATCATTAATTTCTATTTTTGCTAGATTAGGTGGTGGTATTTTTACAAAAGGAGCTGATGTAGGTGCTGATTTAGTTGGAAAAGTTGAAGCTGGAATACCTGAGGACGATCCTAGAAATCCAGCTGTTATAGCTGACAACGTTGGAGACAATGTAGGTGATTGTGCTGGAATGGCTGCTGACCTTTTTGAAACTTATGCGGTAACTATTGTTGCAACAATGGTTCTTGCTTCAATATTTTTTCAAGACAATTCGGCCATGATGATCTATCCTTTGGCTATCGGCGGAGGTTGTATTATTGCTTCAATAATAGGAACTTTTTTTGTAAAACTTGGAAAAAGTAAAAACATTATGGGAGCGCTTTACAAAGGTTTCATTGTTACTGCAATAATTTCTTTAGTGTTATTATATCCAATCACCTCTTATGTGATTGGTTTAGAAAGTTCATTTAATGTTGGTGATAAAAGTTTTACAGGTTTTAATTTATACTATTGCGGTATTATTGGTTTAGTTGTTACGGGATTAATTATTTGGGTTACCGAATATTATACTGGCACAAATTATAGACCTGTTAGAAGTGTCGCAAAATCTTCTACAACAGGACATGGAACAAATGTTATTCAGGGCTTAGCTATCTCGATGGAGGCTACAGCGTTACCAGCGCTAATTATTGTTGCTGGAATTATAGCTACAAATGAGTTGGCAGGATTATTTGGTATAGCAATTGCTGTTACAGCAATGTTAGCATTAACAGGAATGGTAGTGGCTTTAGACGCATATGGCCCTGTCACAGATAATGCCGGTGGAATCGCTGAGATGTCAAAACTTCCAAAAAATGTAAGAAAAACTACAGATGCACTTGATGCTGTTGGTAATACAACAAAAGCGGTTACTAAAGGTTATGCTATTGGTTCAGCAGGCCTAGGAGCGCTAGTTCTTTTTGCAGCATATACGGAAGATATAAAGTTTTTTTCAAAAGTATCTGGCTCTTATCTAGAAGGAATAAATGTAAGCTTTGATTTGTCAAATCCTTTTGTTGTAATTGGTCTATTAGTTGGTGGGATGTTACCCTATTTGTTCGGTTCAATGGGCATGCAAGCTGTTGGTAGAGCAGGAGGGGCTGTTGTAATTGAAGTTAGAAGACAATTTAAAAAAATACCTGGAATTATGAAAGGTAAAAGAAAACCTGATTATGGAAGACTAGTTGATTTGTTAACAAAAGCAGCAATTAAAGAAATGATTGTACCTTCTCTTTTACCAGTGCTTTCACCAATAGTTTTATATGTGATTATTTATTTTATCGGTGGTTTAGAGGCTGCTTTATCCTCTGTTGGCGCAATGCTTCTTGGAGTAATTGTTACAGGATTGTTTGTAGCTATTTCAATGACGGCAGGAGGTGGTGCTTGGGATAACGCAAAAAAATATATAGAGGATGGTAATTATGGTGGTAAAGGATCAGAGTCTCACAAAGCTGCTGTAACTGGTGATACTGTAGGAGATCCTTACAAAGATACTGCAGGGCCAGCAGTAAATCCTATGATTAAAATCACAAATATAGTTGCCTTGTTACTATTAGCAGTAATCTCACATTAAGCTTTTTTATTTTGGTGAGTTTGATCTAATTTTTTGTCTTAAACTTTGCAAAAATGATTGAAGGAAAGTGCCTTTCCGAATATCATTAACTGTTTCTTCTTTAGCAAATTCATAGTCATTCATGTTATCTTTGTTATAAAAAAGTTTTTCCTTCAAAATCCCATATTTGTCAAATCTGACAACAAGAACATTGTTTGATATTAAGACCTCTTTACCAAGTTTATAAATACCACCCTTAGCTTTAGTTCTCTCAATATATATCCATGTATTTTTTTCTTTTAATGATTTAGAATGTGGTTGTCCCAAAGTTCTTATTACATCGTTTTTATTTGTTTTATTTACATTTAAAAGTTCCTGTCTATTTTCTAGATACATAATACCGTGACCTTTTATTACTTTGTTTCTTTGACAATTTGTCATTAAAAAAGTTAATAATAGTAATATAATTATAAAATTAAAATGTTTGCCTTTTACAAAAAACATAACAATAAACTTTATAACAAATTGATTGAGCTATCGCGAGATAAATTTTTTTATGAAAAAATCAAGCTAACAGACGACTTTCAAACACGTATTTTATTAATCTTTTTTCATCTTGCTATCATACTTAAAAAAGCTAAAGGAAAAAAATATCAAAAAAAAACACAATCTGTTTTTGATAATATTTTCTTAAATATAGAATACCATATAAGAGAATTAGGATACGGTGATGTTGCTGTTAACAAAAAAATGAAAACTTTAAGCAAAATTTTTTATGATATTTTGTTTAATATTGAAAAAAATGGCAATGATACATCCTTAGATATAGATAATCTTTTAATAAAATATTTTTTTTTAAGTGATAAGAAAAATGGAAAATTGGTCAAATTAGCAGATTATTTAAGCAAATTTAAAAATTTTTGTTTTGCTTTAGATATCAATATTATGCTAAATGGATCAATAGATTTTAAATATAGGTAATATAATGGCAGTACCAAAACGAAAGACATCTAAAGCAAGAAGAAACAAAAGAAGATCACACCACAAAATTAGTGGTGCAAATGTCATAGAAGATAAAAAAACAGGTGAATATAGATTGTCTCACCACATTGATCTTAAATCTGGGTTATACAACGGAAAAAAAATTTTAGACAAATAATCTAATTTTATTTTTTTAATTTTAATGACAGAAAAGGTTAAAATTTCAATAGATTTAATGAGTGGAGAAAATTCTCCAAATAAAACTATTGAAGGAATTGATTTATTTTTAAGGAGAAATAAGAACAATGATTATTTTTTTTATCTTTTTGGGGATAAAAATATAGTGGAGACAAAAATCAATATGTTAAAGAATTTTAAAGACAAATATAAACTTATTGATACAAAGATTATAGTTTCTGATGATTTGCCAGCTTTATCTGCTATTAAAAAAGGAAAAAACTCTAGTATGTGGAAAAGTATTGAGTCCCAAATATTGTCGGACTCTGATGTTTCGTTATCAGCGGGTAATACAGGTGTCTTGTTGGTTATGTCAAAGATGATACTCAAAACACTCAAGGATGTAGATAAACCTGCTCTTGCCGGTTTATGGCCAAACAAAAAAAATATGAATGTTGTTCTAGATCTTGGCGCAAATATCGAATGTAATGAAAAAAATTTAATAGATTTTTCTGAAATGGGATCAGCTCTTTTTCAGTCTCTATATCCAAACGAAAAACCTAAAGTTGCTTTATTGAATATTGGATCTGAAGAAATTAAAGGAACCGAATTACTTAAAAATACATTTGCTAAATTAAAAATTTTAGACTCGCTTGGAGATTTTGAGTTTTCTGGTTATATAGAAGGGAATCAAATAACCAATGGAAAAAGTAATGTTATTGTTACAGATGGTTTTACTGGAAATGTTGCTCTTAAAACAGCTGAAGGTACAGCGAATTTCTTAACAGAAAATTTAAAAAAATCTTTATCAAGTAACTTATTTGCAAAATTTTCAACCCTATTTTCTTTTTTTGCTTTGAAAAAGTTTAAAGAAAAACTTGATCCAAGAAAGTATAATGGTGCTATATTTTTAGGGTTAAACGGTCCAGTCGTCAAAAGTCATGGTTCTACTGATGCTCTAGGTTTTTCTTACTCAATTGAAGTGTGCTATAAAATTGCTAAAGGTAATATGATGAAAAAAATAAAAGACAATCTTAATCACATAAAAAAAATTAATGACGAAAAGAGAGAATATTAGTAAGAATGATATTTTGAAAAATATAAAATATCATCAGGGTTTTCCAGTAAGTTATTCGGAAAAGATTTTTGACTATATTTTTGATATTATTATCGAAGGCCTTAAAAGAGATGGGAAATTAAAAATATCAGGTTTTGGCACATTTAAAATTTTAAATAAAAATTCAAGAATTGGGAGAAATCCTAAAACTAAAGAAAAACATCAAATTAGTTCTAGAAAAGTTGTGGTTTTTTCTCCCTCTCTAAAAGTTAAAAAAAAAATAAATGGATAAAACTAAAAGCGCTTATAAAACTATTGGAGAAGTCGCACTCGAAATCGGATTAAGAGATAAAAAAAATAAAAAATTAGGTACTCATACTTTAAGATTTTGGGAAAAACACTTCAAACAAATTAGGCCAAAAATTTTATCTGGGAATAGGCGTTATTATTCAAATAAAGATGTTCAATATTTAAAATTGATTTATACATTGCTTAAAAATAAAGGTTTTACAATTAAAGGAGCAAAAAAAGCTTTAAACAATCCATCTTTAAAACTTGACGATGTATTATTTTCTGGTGTAAATAGGAAAAATTTTAACATATCAATAAAAATGAAAGCTGATAAAATTAAAAATATTATTAAAAAAATAAAAAAAATAAATTAATGGCAAAAAAAAGCTCAATTAAAGTAAGATTGGTTCCTGAAAATAAAACGGATAGCCCTTTTTATTATTATGTAAAAAAACCTTCCAAAGGTGAAAAAGCAAAAATTAAACTTAAATTAAAAAAATATAACCCTGACACAAGAAAACACGAATATTTTATTGAGAAGAAACTTCCTCCTCACAGTAAGTAATCTATTTTTTTTTAAACTTTCTATATTCAAAGTTAATATACGCTTTAATCATTTCGATCCATATCTTATTTGTCAATTTTGTATCGATTTTTTTCTTTAAAGATTTTTTTTTAATATTTTTCAATATAACTTTGATCCGTGCCTTATCAATAATTTGTTTTTTTGAAGTTTTATTCTTTAGTATTTTACTTACTAGTACAGTTCTAACTTTGATTATATCAAGCAGTTTATTATCCAAAGCATCCAATTTTCTTCTAATCTTAAGTATTCCCTTATTTTTGTTCAGCGACATAAATGATATTAATATTTTTTAAAGATAATATATAACAAAAAAATGGAAATTTTGTTAAGAAAAGATTTTTATAACTATGTTTATTATTGGTTATTATCTGTATTATTTTTAGTTGGTTTTATCGTTGTCATTGGTGGACTGACCAGATTGACTGACTCTGGACTTTCAATAACGACATGGGATGTTGTATCCGGTATATTTCCTCCTTTTACACCTGAAGATTGGGATACAGCATTTAATCTTTATAAAGAAATACCTCAGTTTTATTTAGTTAATTCTGATATAACACTTTCAGAATTCAAAATAATTTATTATTGGGAATATTTTCACAGAATCCTTGGTAGGATTTTAGGATTATTATTTTTATTTCCTCTTTTTTATTTTTATTACAAAAGAGTTTTTACAAATGAATATAATTATAAATTATTCATATTATTTATATTAATTCTTATCCAAGGCGCAGTAGGATGGTATATGGTTCAAAGTGGATTGGTTGATAATGTTACAGTGAGTCATTACAGATTAGCAACTCATTTAAATTTGGCTCTAATTTTATTTACAGCAACTTTTTGGTATTTATTAAATCTTAAAAATTTAGCAAATAAAAAGTTTTTTAATTTTTCTAGAAAAAATAATTATGTAAAAATATTTATTGCCTTAGTTTTTTTACAAATAACATTTGGTGCTTTTACTTCAGGATTAGACGCTGGGATGATTTATCAAACTTGGCCTTTGATGAACGAAACATATTTTCCAGATGATTTTGTTTTTACAAATAGTTTAATTAGTGTTCTGAGTCAGGAGTCTTTTGTTCAATTTATTCATAGAAATCTTGCATACGTAATTACTTTCTATACTATTGGTCTTTTGGTTTATGTTTTATACAAGAAGCTATACCATCTATATAATGCTATTTTCTTTTTAGTTTTAATAATTAGTATTCAAGTTTTTTTAGGGATATTAACTCTTATTAGTGGTGTAAATATTATTTTTGCTTCAATGCATCAATTATCAACTATTTTTCTTATAATTTTTACAATAAACTTTTATTATAAATCTATAAATCAATAGTTTATATTGACATCATAATTAATAAATTGTAATTATCGCCAAGTTTATATGACACCATTTATTAAAAAAAAAGATATAAAGAACGACTGGTATTTAGTTAATGCTGAAAATCTTGTGGTAGGTAGATTAGCTGCATATATTTCGAAAGTACTTAGGGGCAAGACCAAATCTCAATTTAATCCTAACCAGGATAATGGTGACTTTATAATTGTAACTAATATTGAAAAAATTAAATTTTCTGGAAAAAAGTTTTTAAATAAAAAATATTATAGACATACTGGATATCCAGGAGGAATTAAAGAAACCACTCCTCAAAATTTACAGAGAAGAAACAAATCACAAGAAATATTGAAATTTGCTGTTAAAAGAATGCTTCCTAGCGGCCCATTAGCAAAAAAACAATTAAGCAAATTAAAAATGTACTATGGAGAAAAACATCCTCATACATCTCAAAACCCTACAGAAATTAAATTTTCTCAATTAAATAAAAAAAATTATATAAAAAATTAATGGAAACAACTGAGTCAAATATTAAATCAACGACTAAAAAAATTAAACTAGATTTTAAAGATAGTAACTATGCTACAGGAAGAAGAAAAAAATCTATTGCAAGAGTTTGGATCAAAAAAGGTACAGGTAAAATTTATGTAAATGGTAAAGATATGAACCTTTATTTTAAAAGACCCGTTCATCAATTAATTGTCACTCGTCCTTTAGAAGAAACTAAAGTTATTAACGATTTTGATGTTAAATGTCATGTAAAAGGAGGAGGTTTATCCGGACAAGCAGGTGCAGTTATACATGGTCTATCAAGAGCACTCGTTCAAGCTGATCCTAATTTAAAAAAAACACTCAAAAAAAACAAGTTTACAACAAGAGATTCAAGAAAAGTTGAGAGAAAAAAATACGGTCTCAGAAAAGCACGTAGAAGTTTCCAGTTTTCTAAAAGATAAATCATTTATTTTCATTAAGATTAAAAGTGATATAAACAAATTATGTCATTTAAAAGAATTAACATTGCTGTAGCAGGTGCCACTGGATATGTCGGACTTGATTTAATTAAAATTTTATCAAAACATCCAAACATAAAAATTCAGTATCTTTGTGCACAAAAAAAAATAGGAAAGAAAATCCAATATTTTGATAAAGGAATAAAAGGTAAATTACCAAAAATATCAAAACTCAAATTTGTAAACTGGAATAAAGTAGATGTTTTATTTACCGCCTTACCAAATGGACAATGTCAAATTTTAGCAAATAATTTAAAAAATAAAAAAATAAAAATTATTGATCTTTCAGCAGATTTTAGATTAGAAAATCCTACGATATATAAAAAATTTTATAAAAAAAAACACAGAGCAATAAAACTTATTAAAAAATCATTATATTCAATACCGGAATTTACAAAAAAATATGTTAAAAACTATAATATAATAGCTTGCCCCGGATGTTATCCTACTTCAATTCAAATTCCATTAATTCCATTAATAAAAAAAAATTTGATTAGTAAAAAAAATATTATCATAGACTCTAAATCTGGATATTCTGGTGCTGGAAAAAACTTAAAAAAGAAATTCAAACACAAAAACTTATTTTCATCTACTCATGCCTATGGAATTTATAAACACAGACATGTCAGTGAAATTGACCAAGAATTATCTAAAGTTTCAAGAACTAAAGTAAATTATACTTTTGTTCCACATTTAATACCCACATTCAGAGGCATGTTATCTTCTATTTATGTTGAACCATCAAAGGGTGTTACTTTAAAAAAGGTTTATAATGAATTAAGAAAATTTTATAAAAATAATTATTTTATTAAAATATTACCATTGAACAAAGAATTAGGTTCAGAGAATGTAATAAACACAAATTTTTGTGAGATTTCAATCAGTAAACTTAAGCAAAAAAGAAAAATACTTATATTGTCCGCAATAGACAATCTTATCAAAGGTGCAGGTGGCCAAGGTATCCAAAATATGAATTTAATTTATGGTTTAAGGGAAAACGTTGGCATCAAATGAGATTTCTTCTACTTTTAATATTTATTTTCAGTTGTGCAAATTTAAATAATTATGGAACAAAAAAAATATATATATGTGGAGATCATCCTTGTGCCAATAAAAAAGAAGTTAAAAGTTATTTTGAGAACAATATTTCTATTGAGGTATATACAGTTGCATCCAAAAAAAGAAAAGAAAATCAATATGATCTTGTTCAATTAAATATGTCTAAAGAAGAAAAAGATAAATATGTTTCTTTTACTGAAAGCAAAAAAAGAATTAAAAATAAAGTAAAAAATAGGAAAAATAATAAAAAAATTGTATTAAAAAATGAAAATAAAGTAAAACAAATTGCAAAAAAATCAGTTAAGCAGAAAAAGCAAAGAGAAAAAACTTTACCAAACTTAACTTTAGTTAGACTTTGTAAAAATCTTAATGAATGTGATATAGATGAGGTAGCTAAAGTTATTTTAAATATGGACAAAACTAAAAAATACCCAGATTTAAGTCAATAAAAATGTACAGAAATAAGAAAATTAATATAGCAATTGTTGGTCTTGGAAATATTGGTATAAATTTATACTCGCATTTAATTAAGAATAAAAAAAATATCATAAAAAAAAATAATATCAATTTTGATATAAAATATGTTTCTGCAAAGAATAAAAATAAAAAAAGAAAAATTAAGATTCCTAAAAAAAAATGGCTTAAAAATTATCTTCAAGCTGCAAAATTAAAAGATATTGATATTGTTATTGAATTAATGGGAGGGTCACAAGGACCAGCTAAAAAACTGGTATTTACTGCAATCAAAAACGGTAAGCATGTTGTAACCGCCAACAAAGCTTTAATATCAAAATATGGTGATATTTTATCATTACTTGCAGAAAAGAAAAAAGTTAATTTAGAATTTGAAGCTGCTGTTGCTGGAGGTATTCCCATAATAAGAACTTTAAAAGAAGGTCTAATAGCTAATAAAGCTCAAAGAATCTATGGTATATTAAATGGTACATCAAATTATATTCTTTCAAATATGGATAAACTAAAAATAGATTTTAAATCAGTTTTAGAAAAAGCAAAAAAATTAGGATATGCAGAGAGCAATCCAAACTCTGATTTGAACGGTGAAGACGTTAAATCAAAAATTCAAATTTTATCTTCGCTTGCTTTCAATTGTTTTATAAATAAATCAAAGATTAACCTCGAAGGTATAAATAATATTGATGATATAGATATTATAAATGCTGATAACCTTGGTTACAAAATTAAACATATAGGTTTAAGTGAAATAGAAAATGGTAAATTAATACAAAGAGTACATCCATGTTTAATTAAAAAAGAATCTCAAATTAGTAATGTAAATGGTGTGTTAAATGCAGTAATTATAGAAGGTAAACCAATTGGAAAATTTGTTCTTAAAGGAGAAGGTGCTGGTCCTGGCCCTACCACTTCTGCTCTTGTATCAGATATATGTTCTGTTTTAAGGGGAAATTTAAAATTCCCTTTCTCTGTTTCACATGCAAATAGAAAAAAAATAGCTCCACTAGATATATCTAATAAAATATTTTCCTCATATTTGAGATTGGATGTTATTGATAAAAAAGGTGTTTTATCATCAATTACTAAAGTATTATCTAAAAATAAAATTTCAATTAAAAGATTAATTCAAAATCCTTTCAAAGGAAAAAAATCTGCGTCAATCATCATTATATCTCACAAAGCAAAAAACAAAAATCTAGTTAAATGTATTAATCAATTGAATAGAAATAATTTTATTTTAAAAAAAGCTAAATTTATTAGAATAGAAGAAATATAAAATTGATAAATCCTGCTTTATTAAACAAATTTATTACAGTCTCTGAGAGAGCAGCTTATGGTGCATCAAAATACATAGGAAAAAATGATAAAAAATCAGCAGATCAAGCTGCAGTTGATGAAATGAGATCAGAGCTTAATAAAATTGAAATGAATGGAAAAGTTGTAATAGGAGAAGGCGAAATGGACGAAGCACCAATGTTATTTATTGGAGAAAAAATTGGAACTGGTACTGGTGATGATTTAGAAATCGCAGTTGATCCATTAGAGGGTACAAATTTTGTAGCAAAAAATTTACCAAATGCCATATCTGTATTATCAGTTGCGAACAAGGGCAGTATACTATCCGCCCCAGACACCTATATGGAAAAGATTGCTGTTGGTTCAGGATTACCGCCTAATCTAATTGATCTAGACAATTCAGTTGAAAAAAATATTAAATTACTAGCAGATGCAAAGAATAAAAAAATTCACCAAATTACTGCTTGTATTCTTAAAAGGCCACGTCATGATAAAATTATTTCAATTTTAAACTCATTAAATGTTAAAATTAATTTCATTCAAGATGGTGATGTTACCGGTGTAATTTCCGTTGTAGACAAAAATTCCCCTATAGATATTTATTTAGGTGTTGGTGGAGGCCCAGAAGGTGTTTTGGCAGCTTCCGCATTAGCATGTTTGGGTGGACAGATGCAAACTAGATTGGTTCTTAATAATCAAAATGAAATTAATAGAGCAAAAAAATTAGGTATTAACGATCTATCTAAAAAATATAACATCGAAGATATGGTAAGTGGGGATGTAATTTTTTGTGCAACTGGAGTTACAGACGGAGAAATGTTGAAAGGTATTAAGGACAGGGGAGATTCGTTCGAAGCTTCGTCTTATGTTTTGCATAAAAATCTAAAAGTTTCTAAAAAAATTACTAATTTAATTAAAAAATGAATATCAACTCGGTTTTAGGAAAAAATTGGACTCCTAAAAACTACAATGAAGAAACTGTCAAATTTTTAAAAGAAAACTTTAACCTCAGTGAAATTGTTGCAAGATTAATTGCAATTAGAAAAATTAAAATTGAAGATGTTAATATTTTCTTAAAACCAAAAATTAAAAATTTATTACCAAATCCATTTATTTTAAAAGATATGGACAAAGCAGTTAACAGGACTTTCCAAGCAATAATTAATAAAGAAATAGCAGGAATTTTTGGTGATTATGATGTTGATGGAGCAACATCAACAGCAATACTTGGAAATTATTTTAATGAAATTAATCATGAAATTAAAATTTACATTCCAGATAGAAAAATAGAAGGATATGGCCCTAGTATTAATGGTTTTGAAAAACTAATATCTCAAGGGGCTAAATTAATTTTTACTGTAGATTGTGGAACCTTATCTTTTGAAACAATTGAATTTTTCAAAAAAAAAAATACTGATGTTTTAGTTTTCGACCATCATCAATCGGAATTAAAATTACCAAATGCTGTAAGCATTGTGAATCCAAATCGTTTTGATGACGAATCAAAACTTAATTATTTATGTGCAGCTGGTGTTTGTCTGATGTTTTTAATAGCTTTAAACAAAAAATTACGAGAATCAAATTGGTTTGATAATAATAATATTAAAGAACCCAATTTAATTAATTATCTTGATTTAGTTTCTTTAGGAACAGTATGTGATGTTGTGCCATTAATTGGTTTAAATAGAGCGATTGTTAGTCAGGGTTTAAAAGTCTTTAAAAAAAAATCAAATTTAGGTTTAAACATCTTAAAAAATATATGTGGTATAGAAACAAATATTACCACTTATCATCTTGGTTATATTTTAGGACCAAGAATAAATGCTGGTGGTAGGGTTGGAAAAAGTTCTCATGGTGCGAATTTATTATTAAGCAAGAATTCTAAAGAAATTTTTAAAATTGCAAGTGAGCTTGACTCATTTAATAAAAAGAGAAAATTAATTGAAACTCAAATGCTTAACAATATCGAAAGTAAGGTTAAAAATAACGCTAATGAACCAGTAATTGTTTTGTCAGGACATAATTTGCATGGTGGAGTTATTGGAATTATTGCTGCAAGGATTAAAGACAAATATAATAAACCAACAATTGTAATTTCAGTTGAAAAGGGCCTAGGTCGTGCATCTGCTAGGTCTGTATTAGGTTTTGATATAGGTAAAATTATTTTAAATGCAATAGAAAAAAATATCCTCAAAAAAGGTGGTGGTCATAAAATGGCAGGAGGTTTTACTATTGAAGAAAATAAAATCTTTGAGTTTAAAGAATATATAAATAATAAATTTTCAAAAGTTTTAAAAAGTATAGACAAAAATGACATTCTTTCTTTTGACTCAAAAATATCTGCATCAGCATTAAATGAAGATTTTTACTCAGAAGTTAATACATTGTCACCATTCGGTTCTGGTAATCCAGAGCCCAGATTTGTTATTGAAAATTTAGAATTATTAAAATCCTCAATCGTTGGTGATAGACATATAAAATCAATCTTTGTTGCCTCAGATGGATCAGTTGTCAAAAGCGTGACATTTAATGCAGTAAAAAGTAATTTAGAAAGCTATTTATTATCAAAAAAACGTAAAAAAATTAATATTGTTGGAAAAATTAGTCTTAATGAATGGAAGGGTGAAAAAAATGTAGAGTTTATTATCGATGATATTTCTGTTAATAAGACAATCAATAATTCGGTCCCATCGTCTAACGGTTAGGACAGATGGTTTTCAATCATCTAATCGGGGTTCGATTCCCCGTGGGACCGCCATAAATTTTTATATTTTCTATTGTATTTTTAAGCAATTAATTTTTTTTAGTTTTATAAGAAAGACTAATAATTATAGCCAATAATAAAAAAATGATGGTTGCATTATTTGTTGTAAAAAAACTACCGGAAGCACGTATTGGAAAAACCTCTACTATAAATACATAAAAAAATGGAGAAAGAATATATTTTATTTTTTCATTTTTAAGAGCAATAAAAGATTTTTTTATAGACAATATTATAATTGATAGGAATAAAATCAAACCTACCGCACCCAGATCAGATAAAATTTCTAAATAATAATTGTGTGGATGAATATTACAGGTGGTTCTTACATTAATCGATTCTATTTTCCTTTTTGGACAATTGTATCTAAAAGATTTTAAGCCACCACCTATATATTTATTGAGTTGCCATGTAGAAAAACCTGACTCAAATTCATGAAGATAAGTATGTTTATTTTCATAAGGTATATCATTATCTGAACCTAACAATTCATTATAATAAGATGATAATATATTTTTAGAAGCTTGATAAAAACCTTTATAATAAGTTTTTATTGGCTCGTTTACACTAAACACTAATGTCACTATTATTAAAACTGTTAAAAATATATGAAGTATATATTTTTTTAGAGTGTTGGTATTTAAAAATACAAGAAATATTCCAAAAAGAAAAAGCAATAAAGACATTCTGTTACCTGAAAAAATAATAGATAAAATCGTTACTAAGAATAATAAAGTCAATATTAATATTTTAATTCTAGTATCATTAATTTTTATTAGAAGCATAAAACCAAAAAAAAGAAAAAAAGAAAACTTTTGAATAAAACCTCCAGCAATTGCCTCTGTGTTAAAGGGTCCTGTTAATTTGTTTGTTAATGGACTAGTAAAACCAAATAGGTCTTTACCATTAAAAAATTGGAATATTATATCTATACTTACAAATAATGATAATAATCCAAATAAGTAAAATAAAAATTTATAGTTAATTTGCTCTTTATCGGTTATTAATCTTATTGCAAAATATAAAAATATATATCTTAAAAAAAGCAAGCTTTTATAAATTATTGTCAAATCTTTATTCTGTGTATATCCAAAAAAATAAGATTCTGTTGTATTCCATAATCCAGTCATGATTATATACAAAAAAGCAAATATCATTAATTTATCAACGATATTGAATTTTAACCTTTCTCCTTTGTTATAAAGAAAAAAACCTGCGAGGATAATTATAAAAACATTTAAATTTAATATAAAATTACCAAGAATGTAGCTCAACGGTATGAAGGAAATTAAACCAGTTAAAATATTTTGTTTTGACACATAAATTAATTAAATCATACAAAGAATATTTTCAAGTTGCATCGATACCAATTTTATGTCTTAAATATGATATATACAGAATAAACCGTTAATGTCTTAAGAGACTCAGTTATATGTTCAAAATTGGAATAATAGAACAAATAGATCAGGATGGAATCAATCTTTTAAGGGAACATCCAAATTTTAATTATGAAATTATTAATGATGTATCTAAAGAGAATTTAATCAAAGTTTTACCTAAATTTGATGGAGTAACATTAAGAGTTGTAAAATTAAATGAAGATCTATTAAAGAATTGTAAAAATCTAAAAGTTATTTCAAGACATGGTGTTGGTGTAGATAATGTTGATTTAAAATATTTAAAAAATAATAATATAAATTTATTAATTACAGCCACTGCAAATGCTGTTTCTGTGGCTGAACATGTCATGTACATGATATTAACTCTCTCCAAGGGAATAACTTCTTATGATAGAATTGTTAGATCCGGTGAATTTAAAACAAAAGTCAATGAAATTGTAACATATGAACTTTTTAATAAAAAAATTATAATTGCTGGTTTTGGAAGAATAGGAAAAAATTTAATAAAAAGATGTTTAGGTTTTGAAATGGAGGTTCACGTTTATGATCCCTTTGTTAGTTCAGAAATTATAGAGTCTTTTGGTGGAAAAAAAATAAATGATCTATCTTCTAATTTAAAAAAAACAGATTTTCTGTCTATTCATATGCCTCTAAACAAGGACACAAAAAACTTAATAAATTTAAAAACTTTAAAGACCATGAAAAAGGAGGCGATCATTGTTAATACCGCTAGAGGTGGAATTATAAATGAACATGATTTAAACGAAGCATTAAATAAAAAATATATTTTTGCAGCTGGTTTAGATGTTTTTGACAAAGAGCCTCCAGATTCAAATAATCCATTATTAAAAAATGAAAAAGTCCTTTTAAGTCCTCACTCTGCAACTTTTACAAAAGAATGTAAATCCAGAATGAGTATTGAAACAGTTCAAAACTTAATTGATTTTTTTGAAAATAAAATAAATGATAATATGATATATAAATTATGATTGGTATTTTAAATAGAATAAAAAAATTTGGTTTACTCGAAATATTAGTTTTCTTATCGGCATTTTATGTTGTCTCAATGCTTATCTGGACAGCATCTACTAGATCTGCTGTTGAGGAAAAAGCTAATACTGTTAAATCAAATCATAAAATCATTGTTGATTTAATTAATTCTGAAATTAATCAATGTGATCAAGGTGATAAAAACTCTACAACAAAATGGGGCGATCAATGCAATGGTGCCTGGTCGTCTGATAAAGTTGTTAAATACATTAATTTAAATATGAAATTAATAAATCCATATTCATCAACTAACGAAATTATTAAATTAGCTCAAGATCCAAGATTACAAGCAGAAGGAAAGGCTGGTCAATCAACTGAAATGGGTGTTGTTTTTTTGAGCTTTAAAAAGTTTATGTCTGACCCTGGTTCTGAATGGGTAATTGGAACTTGCGTTAAATCGCCATGCGTAGCTGCTGGTAATAATGAACTTACATCTGTTTATAGATAAATTATTAATTGAAATTCATCTTTTTTAAATATAATAAGTAATTCTTCTATTGGGCCGTTAGCTCAGCTGGTAGAGCACTTCCCTTTTAAGGAAGGTGTCGTTGGTTCGAATCCAACACGGCTCACCACTAATTTAAGTTTTAATTGGTGGATATTCTATTATTATTTTGTTGATCCAACCTTCCAGGTTTTCGATCCTTTTGCTACTAGATGGGTGTGTACTTAAAAATTGAGGAGGCTCTTTACCTTTATTTGCTTCCTTCATTCGTTCCCACAACTTTACAGATTCTTTAATATTAAATCCAGATAATGATGAAAAAATTAATCCTAGATAATCAGCTTCTGTTTCCTGCTTTCTTCCAAAAGGATTCATAATTCCTAACTGAAAAATATCCATACCAGTTGCTCTGCCCACAGTATTCCTAGTCCTATTAATTGTACCTCCGAGAAAAATATCAGCAACTTGTGTTCCAACATTAACAGCCATCGCTTGACTCATTCTTTCAACACTATGTTTTGCAACAGCATGAGCAATTTCATGACCCATTATTGCGGCTAATCCGTCTTCATTTTTTGCAACATCAAGAATACCAGAAAAAACAGCAATCTTTCCACCGGGCATACACCAAGCATTTTTAATCTTTTTGTTGTCAACCAATATATATTCCCACTGAAAGTTTTCTGTAGGATCAGTCTCATTCTTTTGATTAAAAAAACTTGTAACTGAATTCTCGATTTTTTCACCTATCTTAATTATACTGTTTAAGTCACTTCCGGATGTAATTAATTTTGATTTAGATTTTTTTTTGAAGTTTTCATATGCTTTCGCAGCTTGTCTATTTATCACGCTTTCTGGATACAGAGTTAATTGCTTACGTTCTGTAATTGGGACAGTAGCACAAGATGTTAAAAAAAAGCCTGAACATGAACACCCAATTAATTCGAGAAATTTTCTTCTATTTATGATATGACTTTTACTCATTAAAGAATAATAACAAAAAAATTATGATTATTCTATTTAA